>JABGVJ010000045.1 GCA_018646105.1 bacterium | reverse complement strand
AAATATTCAGCCGGACATCTGGCTAGAATCAATTTTTTATAAAATAGCAGCTCTTTTAAATCCTGGCGGTACCCTGATTACTTATTGCGCGAAAGGGATTGTTAAAAGAACGCTTAAAAAATGCGGTTTTCAAATAGAATCTTTACCAGGGCCCATAGGCAAAAGAGAAATCACACGCGCCGTTAAGCTTTGATTCATCTTTCACGATCATCATAACCGTGAAAACACTACGTGCTTTACCATATTTTCACGATTATGTTGACAAAACCGTGAAAAAGACTAAAATATTAGTATGACAAAAACCTTAAATGTTTTTAATGAAATAAAAAATCTACGCGAACGCTATTATAAAGTTTCCGTAGGCAAAGATGCGCTTATCAAGCTTATTTCTGAAGCTGAAGTTGCAGAACAAGTATATAATTCAAATGCTATTGAAAATAGTACGCTCACCCTTGAAGAAACTGAAAAAATACTATTACAAATTGATTTGGATAGATTTATCACGGAACGAGAGCTTTTTGAAGCTAAAAATTTGGCGCGTGTTGTCGCTTATATAGATCAAAGAGCTAAGGAAAAAGAGCTTACTCTAGAATTAATTTTATCGTTACATAAAATGTTAATTTCTAATATACGTGATGATGTTGCCGGCAGATTCCGTCAAGATAAAGAATATGTGCGTGTGGGTAGTCATATTGCACCGCCACCAAAAGAGGTAGTTCCACTCCTAGACGAAATGCTCATAGAGTATAACTCTACAATTCATGAAAATATTATCAAGCGTATAGCAAAACTGCACCTTGCTTTTGAATATGCGCATCCTTTTGTTGATGGTAATGGGCGTATTGGTCGGGTCCTTAATAATTATTTATTGATTCGGGAAGGTTTTGTGCCCATAAATATTAAATTTATTGATCGCCAAAAATATTATGAGGCCTTCCGAGCCTTTGATGAAAAAGGGCATACTCCTATTATGGAAGAAATAGTAGGCAAGGCGCTTACTAATAGTTACCATAAACGCTTAGCATATTTAGAAGATAAAAAAATTATTACCCTTAATGATTATGCCAAAATCAATCATCTTTCGCATTCCAATCTTATTAATAAAGCTAACAGACAAACTATAGAAGCTTTTTTAGAGCATAATGTTTGGAAAATCGGGATTGATTATAATAAACAATGAAAAAATTTATTCATAAAATATACGCTTATTCATTTTTCAATCAATTAGGATTTGTATATCCGTTTATTGCCATTATCTTTCAAGATTATGGGTTAAGTGCAACCCAAATCGCGATTGTAATCGCTTCAATGTATGTCACACAATTTGTGACCGAAATCCCGTCAGGCGCTTTAGCAGACAAATTCAACAGAAAATGGGTTTTAATTTCCTCTCAAATTTGTAAAATTATTGGATTTGGTATTTGGATTTTTATACCTAATTTTTGGGGCTTTTTAATTGGGTTTTCCATGTTGGGTCTAAGACAGAGTTTAAATTCTGGATGTTATGAAGCTTTTATTTATGATGAGCTTAAAGATGCTAAAAAAGATAATTTATATACTAAGATATTGGGAAGACAAGGCGCTTTTAGTACCATCGCTAGTGGAACGGCAGCTATAACCGCAGCTTATATGATTACCAACGGCTATGACTTTGTTTTATGGGCCAGTATTGCTTCTAGTCTTGTCGCTGTGTTAGTAATGCTGGTTATTGAGACAGTTCCCAAAGTTGACGATATTGAAGAACATGTTGCAGATTATATTACTACCTTAAAAGAAGGTGTTAAATATTCTATCAATCATAAGACCGTATTTAAATTATTGTTATTTTCATCCTTCACCTTATTTATTAATGTCGGATATTTAGATTATTTCGAGATTTTTCTTAAGGAAATTGTTTTAAATCTTAGTCTTGTAGCTATCATTTGTGGATTGTTTGAATTTGTTTTTGCTATTGGTAATTGGTGTGCCGAGTATTTTAATAAAATAAAAACTAAAAATTTAGTTTTTATTTATGTTATTGCTGCCATTGTGGATATTGTCACTTTCACGATCTACAAATTCCCTATTTCAATAGTATTGGTTTTTACGAATGGTTTAATAATCTCAGCCGTATATGTAAACTTCAATCATAAAACCAATGACTATATTCCTAAAAACATAAGAGCTACTACTCTTTCCATGGGTGGGTTTGTCACCGGATTTGGAAGCATGATTGTCTTATTAATTTTTGGACGGGTAGTAGATATCGCTGGCAGTTATCAAATAGGGTTTTTAACCTTTGCTTATATGTATGCTATTGGATCCATTCTATTTTATTTCTGGATACGCAGCGATAAATTATTAGATAAAAAAGAAAAGATGGAAGAACATCCTGTTTATTTAGAATCCGAAAAAGAGCATTTTAGAGATAATATTTAAATTAGAAAATCATCTGATATTTTAAATATTTGCTTATCTGCATCCAAGTGGGCCTCTGCTCCTACTGGCAAAACCGTATTCGAACAACAATGTCCAAATTCATTTATTTTTAAAATAGGGAAAGTGTATTCTTTGGTAACTTCTAATAAAATATCTTCCATTTGATATGGATTGGATTTATCATGTTCTAAGCCATAAATATAACCAATAACCACGCCTTTTATTTTTTCAAAAACACCCGTTTGTTTCATTTGATGAAATAAATAAAAGCAAATTTCAGGCGTTGTTTCATAAGCTTCTAAAAATAAAATACTATTGGAAAAATCCGGGAAATATTTTGTACCAGCTAATTTTAAAATACAGTTCAAATTACCACCCATTAGTTTTCCTTTTGCAACCCCAGGTCTAATTGTTTTCCAAGAAGCTAATTTGGTAATTGTTTTTTTGCCGTGTACTAATCTGTTTAAAAATTCGGTTTTGTCATAGGCCTTTGCGCTATTATAAATCCCCCACATGTACGAATCATTCCCATGAAAAGTAATGAGCCCGGTTTTTTGATAAATAGTATTCAATAAAACCGTGATATCACTTATGCCCATAAAAATTTTAGGATTAGCTTTAATAATATCCCATTTGATAAAAGGTAAAACAGAGTTAGCAGAATTCCCACCTTGGGCACAAAGAATAGCATCTATTTTTTTATCTAAAAACATATTATTTATATCATCGGCTTTTTCTTCGGGGGTATTGCCATAACCTAATTTATTATTTAAATAATTTTTTGCAAAGACTAGTTTAAATCCTAAATCAGCTAAAAAATCTTCTCCCGGTTTTAATTCTGCTAAGTGTTCAGGTAATATAGGGTAAGAAGGAGCGACAATACCAATTGTTGCATTTTCTTTTAATTTTTTTGGTAATAATGTGCCAGACTCTTTTCTAAAACTCATATTATCCACCTTATTTTTTTGTTTTTGTTAAACTAATTATAATATCCATTTCCCCCCACTTTATTTGTAGACCATGTATGCTATCATAAAAAAGTTTTTTTTGACAGCCATCCCGCAACATCACGCAAGTAATGCCTTGAAAAAGTTGCGCGATATTGCGCGATAAGCTAAAATATAGCTATGTTAGCTTATAAAATATCAGAAGAACAAACAAAAAAACTTAAAAATCTGCAAATAAAATTTGAAGAAACTAAATTTTTAATAGAATCATTCAATCCAGATAAAAAAAACTTTATAAAAAAACAGTCCTTAATTAGTAATATCGGAGCTTCGACTAGAATTGAAAATGCCTTGTTAACAGATACGGAAATTGAATGGATAGACACATCTATTGCCACGGCTCTTAACACGGGATTTT
>JABGVJ010000091.1 GCA_018646105.1 bacterium | reverse complement strand
TTTGGGTGTCCTAAGCAAGAACAATGGATTATAGAAAATAAAGGGAAACTTAAAGTTCCAGTTGTAGCAGGGGTAGGTGCTGCTTTTGATTTTTTTTCGGGGAATTTAAAGCGTGCTCCTAAATTTGTGCGAGATTTGAGATTAGAATGGTTTTATAGATTGTGTCAGGAACCAAGTAGGTTGTGGCGGAGATATTTTTTGGGTGGAATTCAATTTATGAAGATTATTATGGCGCAGAAACTGAAAAAATAGATTTTTGAAATATAACCATGAAAATTTTTTTCAAAGAAACTGGTAAAGTTCTGATTTTTATTTTTATATTTTTTCTTTTGATGTATTGGCTCAAAAACCAGGCGGGGTTGGATATTGTGGGGGATTTTCATTTGAGTGACAAGCCAATTTTTAAGTGGTTTTATCAAGAAGATAAGACTGGAGTGAGGTTTGAACGATGACTGGATTTTTACTTTTAACCTAATTTCTGATATATTGTTACCACTTTTAGCCTAATATTTTTTTTAAATTTAGAAACATATGACTATAAATATATTATCCATAATTAAAAATGCTTTAACCGAAGATATTGGGACAGGTGATATTACGACTAATTGTACTGTAGTAGCAGATACGGTTTTGCAAGGACAATTGATAGCGAAAAGTGCGGGTGTGGTTGCGGGTCTGGAAGTAGCTCAACACGTGTTTGAAACGGTAGATAAGACAATTTTATTGAAATCCTTGGTACAAGATGGTGTTGAAGTAAAAAAGGGACAGGTGATCGCAAAGGTTAAGGGCAATGGTCGTGCTATATTGAGTGCTGAACGTGTGATGCTCAATTTTTTACAGCGGATGTCCGGGATTGCGACTATGACGCAACAATTTGTGGGAAGAGTACAAGGAACTAAAGCGGTGATTTTGGATACACGCAAGACAGTGCCGGGTTTACGGGTTTTGGATAAATTGGCGGTGCAAATGGGTGGTGGAGAAAATCATCGGTTTGGGCTTTTTGATATGGTGATGATTAAAGACAATCATATTGCAGCAGCGGGTAGTATTACTAAAGCTGTGGAAAAAGTGCGGGAAGGTGACGATAAAAGCAGGAAAATTGAGGTGGAAGTAAAAAATTTAGAGGAATTGCAGGAAGTATTGAGGTTACCGGTAGATCGGATTATGCTGGATAATATGAGTTTGGAAATGATGGCTCGGGCTGTAGAAATAGTAGATGGTCAGATACCTTTAGAAGCGTCTGGTAATGTGAACTTAGAAAATGTGGCTGAGATTGCTAAAACAGGGGTAGATTATATTTCCGTGGGTGCCCTGACGCATTCGGTAAGGGCGCTGGATGTGACGTTTTTGATTATGTCATAACCGTAGAGACGCAAGATTTTGCGTTTGTATAAGAACGAGAAGATTTTTTGAAGGGGATAAAAACAGATGAGCGTAAAGAAAATTTATGAAGAAATGAAAACGAAATTGGGGAACGTGGTTCCTGATCTGGAATTGAAGTATAAGGCAGAATTGGTTGCTAAAATTAATCAATTGAAAAAAGAAAAAAACGCAGTTATTTTGGGGCATAATTATATGGCGCCGGAAATTTATCATTTTGTGGCAGATTTGGGGGGGGATTCCTTGGAATTAGCTAGAAAGGCAGCCGAGACGGATAAAGATATAATTTTATTTTGTGGCGTGAAATTTATGGCGGAAACAGCGAAGATTTTGAGCCCGGATAAAAAAGTTTTAATTCCGTCTTTGGAAGCAGGATGTTCTTTGGCAGAAAGTATTACTGGTGAGGATATCAGAAAATTGAAAAAACAGTATCCAGGAGTGCCTGTGGTAACCTATGTGAACACATATGCAGATGCAAAAGTGGAGACAGATATTTGTTGTACTTCCAGCAATGCGGTTAAGGTAGTTAATTCTTTGGATGCTGATACGGTTATTTTTTTGCCAGATGAATATTTGGCGGGGAATGTGGCTCGGGAAACAAACAAGAAGATTATTAGTTGGACAGGACGTTGTGAAGTGCATGAAAAATATAGTGTGCAAGATATAGATGATATTAGAAGACAATTTCCAGATGTCGTGGTTTTAGCGCATCCGGAATGTAGGTCTGATGTTGTGAAAGCAGCGGATTTTGCAGGCAGTACTGCAGCGATGATTAAATATGTGGAAAAGCATGATGCTCCGTGTTATTTGATTTTGACGGAATGTATGATGGGCGACAATATTGCGGCAGCTAATCCGCAGAAAAATATTTTGCGGTTATGTTCGGTACGGTGTCCGCATATGAATAAAATAACTTTGGAAAACACGTTAGAGGCATTGCAAAAAGAGCAATATGAGGTTAATTTATCTAAAGAAATTTGCGAAAAAGCAGCACAGGCTGTAAAAAAAATGATAGAAATTGGCTAATGAAAAATGTCTAATATGCAAAAAACTGATGTTTTAGTAATTGGGTGCGGGATTGCTGGCGGAACCGTGGCGTTGAAGCTCGCAGATAAAGGCATTCCGGTTACAGTTGTGACAAGAACAAATGAGCCTGTAGAGTCTAATACCTATTATGCTCAGGGTGGTGTTGTGTACAAAGGTGAAAAAGATACGCCCGAAAAATTAGCACAAGATATTATGAAAGCAGGCGCGGATCATTCTGATCTTAAGGCTGTAAATATTTTGGCAAATGAAGGCCCGGAGTTGGTGGAAGAGTTTTTAATAAAAAGAATAGGGGTTTCTTTTGATAAGTTAGCGAACGGACATTTTTCTTTTGCTAAAGAAGGAGGTCATACTGAGCCGCGTATTATTCATGTAGCTGATGCTACGGGAGTAGCGATAGAGGATGAGCTGGTGGATAGTCTGGCTTCTCATCCTAATATAAATTTATTAAAAGGTATGACGGCTATTGATTTTATTAAAAATAAAGATAAATGTTTAGGCGGTATTTTTTTAGATCAAAAAACTGAAAAAACCATACAAATATTTGCGAAGAAAACAATCCTGGCGACAGGTGGGTTTAGTAGTATTTATCTACACACGGCAAACCCAGCAGGCGCTAGGGGTGATGGTTTGGCAATGGCTGAGAGAGCTGGGATTAAGGTTAAAGATTTAGAGTATGTGCAGTTTCACCCTACGGTTTTTCATATGATACCGGAATCCAGGTTTCTTATTTCTGAGGCGGTACGAGGTGCGGGCGCTAGAATTGTGAAGGCGGATGGCACAACAGTGATGGACTATTATGATAAGGAACGTAAAGATATGGCTACCCGAGATGTGGTGGCTCGATGTATTTATGAAGAGATCGAAAAGCATAATTTAGAGCATCTTTATTTAGATTTATATTCATATATTCCAAAGAAAACAATTTTGGAAAGATTTCCTAATATTTATAAGACTTGTTTAAATTGTGGTGTAGATATTACCAAAGAGCTTGTGCCGGTTATTCCCGCAGCGCATTATGCTTGTGGCGGAGTAGTGGCAGATGAATGGGGGAGGACCAGTTTAGAAAATCTTTATGCTTTAGGCGAAGTGGCTTGTACAGGAGTGCAAGGCGCGAATAGGTTAGCAAGCACTTCATTATTGGAAGGCATGGTTTTTGCGAACCGGACGCAGCAGGATATTTTAGAAAATCCTGGAAATAATGTAGAGATAGTAGAGTTGGAAGATATAGAAATATCCAAAAAATATTTGCCTTTGGCTATGATTAGTAGATATATGAAAAAGATTAAAAGTATAATGTGGCATCATGTGGGAATTATTAGAACTATTAAAGAACTAAAAATGGCGGTGGAAGAGCTAGAAGAGATGAGTAAGGAGCTAGACTACTATTACACAGAATTTGAGCTGACAGATGATTTGATAGGGCTGCGTAACGCTTGTACCACAGGAGTGATGGTAACGAAAGCAGCTTTGGCTAATGAACAGAGCTTAGGGTGTCATTGTAGACGTGATTAGAGGTTTCTTTATTTTAACTTCTCAATCCCTATTTCTATCCTTTTAAGAGATTCATCTTTGCCAAGGAGTTCCGTAAGTTCGATGCTGCTGCTGGAGGCGACGGTAAAGTTATACAATTTTGTATTGACAATTAAAAAATGTATATTATAATTTGATATATGTATATAAATAGATTTTTAGAAAGAACTATAAAGCAATATTTAAAAATTTTTCCAGCAGTAGCAGTGACAGGCCCGCGTCAATCTGGAAAATCAACAATGCTTCAGCATCTTTTTCAAAAAGAATATAAGTATGTAACTTTTGATGACCCTATAAATATTGAATTTTTTAGAAAAGATCCTAAGGGTTTTATGCTCAATTATTCGGGTAAAATAATTTTTGATGAAGTTCAAAAAGCACCTGAAATTTTTGATTATCTAAAAATAGAAATAGATAGGAATAGGGATGTAAAAGGGAAATACATTTTAACCGGATCAAATAGATTTGAAATACATAAAAATATTACAGAAAGTCTTGCAGGCAGGATAGGGATGATGTCTTTATTACCTATGCAATATACTGAAATACCAGTTGATTTACGATCTCAGTTTATTTTAAATGGAAGTTATCCGGAACTTATAGTAAACAAATATAAATATGTTAGGGAATATTATGCGTCTTATGTAGAAAATTATATTGAAAGAGATGTTCGAAATATTATTAATATAGTAAATTTAAGAGATTTTCAAAGATTAATATTTTTATTGGCAGCCAGAGTAAGTCAGGAACTTAATATGAATAGTTTATCTAAGGAAATTGGGGTGAGTGTAAAAACTATTCAAGGATGGATTTCTATTTTAGAGGCAAGTTATATAATTTTTTTACTTCCTTCATATCATAAAAATTTAGGTAAAAGAATAATAAAAAGACCAAAGCTTTATTTTTATGATCCTGGTATAGTTTGTTATCTTACTGGAATTCGTGATATGGAAACGTTAAACCAAGGCCCTTTAGGTGGAAGTTTGTTTGAAAATATGATTGTGTCCGAAATGAAAAAAGCTCAATTGCATTTACAAAAAGACCTGAATTTATATTATTTCAGAGACAATTTGGGATTAGAGTGTGATCTTATTATTCAGGACATAAAAGCTAATAAACTTACATTCATGGAAATTAAAAAAACACATACTTATCGTTCTCATATGTTAGATACTGTCCGGAAATTAATTGAACTTGAAAAAAATAATTCTCAAAAATATCAATTGGAGGGGATTCTTATTTATCAGGGATCAGAAAAAATTTATTTTAAAGATAATATTTATTGTGAAAATTTCGAGAGATTTTTAAAAAAGTTTTAACCCAACTTTTCAATCCCTATTTCTATCCTTTTAAGAGATTCATCTTTGCCAAGGAGTTCCGCAAGTTCGAAAGCTCCGCCTGGGGTGAATTGTTTACCAGATAAAGCAGTGCGGAGTGGCCAGAGGATTTTACCGGTTTTAATTTCCAGTTTTTCTATGAGCTTAAAAAGTGCGGTTTTGATACTGTCATGATCCCAAGAATTGAGGGTTTCTAAAACAGGTTTGATTTCTTGCAGGGCAATTAAAGAATTTTCAGG
>JABGVJ010000079.1 GCA_018646105.1 bacterium | reverse complement strand
TTTCAGCCAAATCATTTGTTTTAGAGTATGCCGGTTTAGGTAAGGCGAATAATGTAAGAATGCTTTATGAGTTCGTGACTTATCGCCAAAGTTTAAATTTAGAAGGCGGTTCTTCAGTCAATATTTCCAACTATAGTGTGCCTATGAAGTTATTTACTTATCTTTTCAGACCACTTTTAGTGGATGCTAAAAATCCATTGATGTTGATTATTTCTTTTGAAAATTTATTTTATATTATCTTATTCTCCAGTATATTCTCTTTAGGTTTTTGGCATTTTTTGTTCAAAAATTTTAATTTTTATCTCAGATTTAACCTTTTTTATTTTTTGATTACTTTATTAGTAATGGCCAATACCACGACTAATTTAGGTATAGCCGTCAGACAAAAAACTATGATTATGTTTAGTCTTATTACAATTATTTTTTTATATAAATGCTATAGTTTAGATGAAAGAGCTTGTATCCTGCAGCAAGCCGAAAAATCAGGGAGGGGAAGAACTTCTGAATTGAACTAAACGTAGCAACTTTAGCTAATATATGGTTAAATATAGCTGTTTTAAATTTTTAAAATAGCCTGAACAAAGGAGAAAATTATGACTGTAAATAACGTACCCTTATTAGATCTTAATGCTCAATATGAGCCTATGAAAGACGATATTATTCAAACGATGACCGAGGTTTTTAATTCTAAACGGTTTATCAATGGCCCTAAAGTAGATGAGCTTGAAACAAAAATGGCTGATTATTGTGGCGCTAAATATGCTATTGCTGTGTCTTCTGGTACAGATGCCTTGATAGTGTCTTTGATGGCCTTAGAAATTGGCGCGGGCGATGAAGTGATAACCACCCCGTTTACTTTTTTTGCAACTGCCGGTTGCATAGCCAGAGTTGGTGCTAAACCTGTTTTTGTGGATATTGATCCGGAAACTTTTAATATTGACTCGAAACAAATTGAAGCCAAGATAACCCCCAAGACCAAAGCCATTATGCCGGTACATTTATTTGGACAAATGGCGGACATGGACCCTATTTTGAGTATTGCTCAAAAACATAATTTGTATGTTATCGAGGACGCAGCTCAAGCTATTGGGTCTACTTATTATTCACATAATTTGAAAGTCGAAAAAAAAGCTGGTTCTATGGGTACGATAGGCTGTTTTTCTTTTTTTCCTAGTAAAAATTTAGGTGCTTGTGGTGATGCGGGTGCAGTGACTACCAATGACGAAGCATTAGCTAAAAAAATTAAGGCCTTACGTATGCACGGTGAATCCCAACGCTACTATCATGATTATATTGGCGGTAATTTTCGTATAGATGCGTTACAAGCTGCTTTACTTTTAGTGAAACTCCCTTATCTGGAAGCACAGCATAAAGGGCGTATTGCTAATGCTAAATATTATGATATTAATCTTGCTAACCTGGTTCAAACTCCTAAAATTCATACAGGTTGCAAAACTATTTATAATCAATACACTATCCGTACTCAAAAAAGAGATCAGCTACTGAAACATCTGCAAGATCAAAAAATTGGTTGTGCGGTTTATTATCCGGTTTGTTTACATGAACAAAAATGTTTTGCTTATCTTGGTTATAAACCCGGAGATTTTCCAGCTTCTGAAAAAGCAGCTCAAGAAGTTCTTGCCTTACCAGTTTATGCTGAATTAACTAATGAACAAAAAGCTTATGTTGTAGCTGGGATAAAAAGTTTTTTTGCCTAAATGAAAAAAAACAATCTCCCTAAAAGACCGAAAAACGCGCATAAAGGTATGTGTGGGAGGGTAGGCGTAATAGCTGGCTCGCTATCAATGCTTGGGGCGGCCATTCTTACCGCTCGTGCGGCCCTTAGGACAGGCGCTGGCTTAGTTTATCTGATCACTGCTCCAGAAGCACTTGCTCATATCAATATTGTCTACCCGGAAATAATTGTGCTTCCATTTGGTGACTATAAACAAATAACTCGCTATTTAACAGATTATAAGATCAATAGCTTAGCTATTGGCCCGGGCTTAGGCAGAACAGAAAAAACTCAGAAATTAATCCGAAAAATAATTTTTGAATATTGTGTGGCTCATAAATTAAAGACAGTCATTGATGCCGACGCTCTTTTTGCTATCAGTAAAAATAAACTTGAAACCTTATCAGAAACACAGTTTGTCCTTACTCCTCATAAAAAAGAATATGAACGGCTTTTTGGACCACAAGAACCCCAAGATGTAGCCCTCACTACCAAACAAGTGATTTTACGCAAAGGTCCAAACACCATTGTGTGTGATCCACAAAATAAATATATAAATAAAACCGGAAATGAAGGCATGGCCACTGCCGGCGCAGGCGATGTGCTCACGGGCATGATTGCCGCTTTTATAGGGCAAGGGTGTAGTATATACGACGCGGCAGTGCTGGGCGTATATGTTCACGGCCTGGCCGGTGATTTTGCCAAACAGGAAAAAGGGATTTATAGCCTTATTGCTAGTGATATTATTGAGAATATTTTCCAAGCAATAACTAAAATTAATAATGAAGAGACAAAAGGATGAGGTATGAATCTAAACACTACCATTAATATTAACGAAGCAGCTAAAATTCTGCTTTCTTCCCATGCGTCCAATGCGGAAATAGAACTATTTTTTGAATATATAGACTACTTCCCAAAACATCAGGAACTTTTTCATTCGACTTATCTGGAACTTAAAAATTATATTTTTGAATTTATTAAGGATTTTGCGCAATATACTTTTAGCCCTGGTTTCGGACTGGAACCTTTTGTTTTAACCGATGTTTTAGGGTATCTGATTGATAAGACTCGCTTTAATTTGCGTCTCAATAAAAAAAGCGGAAATCAGATTCTCTACGGTCTTGATCATGTCAAAATTCGTAGAGGATTTATAAATAATTTAGCGCATGATTTTAAACATAAAATTCTGCAGGATAAGTTTGTTTATTTTGGTTTGGATAAAAAAATAAAAGCTTTATATGGCACTAAACAAGAATTTGTTTATCTTGATTTTGAAGATATTGGTATGGGGCATTCTGTATATTTGGTAACTATTAAATTTGGTCAGCAAACGCCCCAAAAAATTGTGGTTAAAAATGGTGGTTTAAAATACCAGGAATTTTTTGTGCACTTATTACGAAAATTATCCTGGCCCAGCTATTTATCTATGCATTTTGAAGATAGTTTAGGAAAATGGGAAATAATGGCCTATATTGCCCCTGATAATATGAATGATTATCTGAATCAGAAAAAAATATCGAATGAACTTATTAAACAGTTAGGTAGACATGCTGCTTTAGGAGATATTCTGGGACGCGGCGACCGTCATCTGGAAAATTATATTGTCAAAGCACAAGAAGTTTTTCCCGTAGACATTACCTTTTTATTTTGGGAAGGTAATGAAACCTGGGTAGAAAAATATATTTCTGGTGGGGCTTATGAAGTCAATGCCGTGGGGGATAACCCTGCAAAATTAAATTTATTTTTTTCTACCTATGCTCAAGCCTATGCTGAATTAAAATCTAAGTCTAGTCATATTATAGAGATGATCACGCGATTTTTTAATGCTAAAGATTGTGATACACAAAGAAAAATAAAATATGTTCAAAGCAGACTGCAAAATACACAATATTGCGCCAGGCAAAAAGCGTCTTATTTAAAAGGGCTAGCCGAAGCGCAAAGGCGACAACCTTATAAAAAAATGCTGGATCAAATATATGCAAAAGAAGGCAGCCTTGATGATGATCTTCTCAAAATGTATTATCTGGCCAATAAAGATCGTACTAGTAGTTTTTTTCTTTTGGAAGAACGGGAGAATAAGGTTTTTTCCCAAATACAGTCTTTAGCTAGCAGTTTTAATATTTAATCTCCCCTTAGACCGCTTGCATTCTCTGATCATCAATGTTAAGCTACAAACAACTTCAAGAAAATTCACAAAAAATTTTTCAAGAAAAAAAACAGGAATTTTGACATTAATTAAAAAATAACACCATTAAAATTTTCAGTTTTAAATAAAATATATATTGACGTTTAGCGTCTATCAAAAGGAGTAAGAAATTTATGAAGAAAGAAAAAAAACCTAATAAAACTCAAGAGGAAAAAAAAGCTATTTTGGAAAATAACAATCAATTAGATATTGTAGAACTTCAAAAAAGTTCAATTGAAAGCTTACACGAATTAGCAGATAGTTTAAAGATAGAAAATTATCGGCAATTAAGAAAACAGGATTTGATTTTTAAGATTTTAAAAGCGAAGACAGAAAAAAACGGTTTGATTTTTGCGAGAGGTGTTCTGGAAATTTTGCCGGATGGTTATGGCTTTTTACGCACCATCAATTATTTACCTGGTTCAGAAGATATTTATGTGTCTCAAACCCAAATTCGTAGGTTTGGTATTTCTACCGGGGATTTTGTTTCTGGTCAAGTTAGACCACCTAAAGAAGGTGAAAGATATTTTTCGCTGATTAGAGTAGAAGCCATCAACAACGAAGACCCGATTAATATTAAAAATCGTACTGTTTTTTCCAATTTGACCCCTATTTATCCCGATGAAATATTAAATCTGGAAACCGGTGTAACCCCGCTATCAGCTAGACTTATGGATATGCTGGCCCCTATTGGCAAAGGCCAGCGAGCCTTAGTTGTTTCTCCTCCGAAAGCTGGAAAAACTACTATTTTAAAAGAAATAGCTAATAGTATCGCTATCAATCATCCGGAAGTTATCATCAAGGTTCTATTGATTGATGAACGGCCAGAAGAAGTTACGGATATGGAAAGATCTGTTAATGGAGAAGTGGTTTATTCTACTTTTGACGAGCCACCAGAACAGCATGTGCGAATTTCAGAATTGGTTTTAGAAAGTGCTAAAAGATTGGTGGAATGTAACAAAGATGTAGTTATCTTGTTAGATAGTATTACGCGTCTAGCCAGGGCTTACAATCTAGTTGTACCTCCTTCTGGTAGAACTTTATCAGGAGGATTGGATCCTACTTCTCTACACAAACCCAAAAGATTTTTTGGTGGGGCCCGTAATATAGAAAAGGGAGGTAGTCTTACCATTATTGCTACCGCGTTAGTTGATACCGGATCTAGAATGGATGACATCATTTATGAGGAATTCAAAGGAACCGGCAACATGGAATTACATTTAGATCGTAAATTAGCCAATAGAAGGTCTTTTCCAGCCATAGATATTATTAATTCAGGAACCAGAAAAGAAGAATTGCTTTTATCCGAGGATGTGCTTAAAAAGGCTTATTTATTACGTAAAAACATGGATTCTGAAAACTCTACAGAGGAATTAATTAAACTCTTAAAACAAACTAAATCAAACGAGGAATTTTTCAACTCTCCTATATTTAGTTAATCGTCCCATAGGTATGAAGTCTAAAAAAGGATGAGGCACATGACCAATTTTGCTATTATTTCTTTAGGATGTCCCAAAAATTTAGTAGATTCTGAAAAAGTGGTAGCTACTTTAACCCAAAGTGGCTATACACTAGTACCGGAAAATACTAATGAGGAACTGGTTGTTCTAAATACGTGCGCTTTTATTACCAGTGCTATTGAAGAAACTTTAGATAATATTAATGATTTAATAGCCAGAAAAAAACAAGGCTCTTTAAAATATCTAGTGGTTATGGGGTGTTTTTCTTCACGATATCAAGAAGAGGTATTATCTAAAGAAATTCCAGAAGTTGACCTTTGGTTACCTATTAAAGATGAACAAAAAGTAGTGCAAGCCGTATCCACCTTGTTAAATATCAAACCAGTCATTTCTCAAAAAAACAAGCTCTACCATAAGCTTAATGAAAGCCATTTTTCCTATTTGAAAATTTCTGAGGGTTGCAATAATCATTGTACCTATTGCACTATTCCTAAGATTAGAGGCTCTTATTCTAGTAAAAGTATTGAGGAAGTATTAAAAGATGCTAGACAGCAAATTTCTTTAGGGGCTAAAGAATTAATTGTCATTGCCGAAGACACAACAGAATGGGGAACTGATATTTTTGGGAAGCCTAGCTTGCATATTTTACTTTCAGAGTTAGCCCAGCTAGAAGTTAATTGGTTGCGTGTACTATATGCGTACCCGTCTAAAATCACGCCAGCTCTTATTGAAACCATTAAACAAAATCCTAAAATTTGCCATTATTTAGATCTGCCCATTCAGCATGTGAGTAACCATATTCTTAAAAATATGAATCGTAAATATACTAAAGAAAGTTTAATAAGTTTATTAAAAACGCTTAAAGAAGAAATTCCGGATATAGTGTTACGCACTTCTTTGATTTTAGGCTTTCCCGGAGAAACAGCCGCAGATCAAAACGAATTATTGACTTTTATAGAACAAGGTTTTTTTGATCTTGTTGGATGTTTTCCTTATTCTGACGAGGAAGGTACTCCCGCTATACGCAAAAAAAACAAAGTAAGCCAAAAACTAACCCATAAACGTACCCAAGAAATTATGATTTCGCAAAAAAATAACCAGCAAAAATTAAACCAAAAACATTTAGGTAAAACCTTGGATTTTGTTTATGAAGGCAATGGTTATGGCCGTACATATCGTGACGCCCCTGACATAGATGGACAATTAATTTTAAAAGGGCCAATTAAGAAACTACAAGTAGGTAGTTTTTATCAAACCCAAATTCAAAAACTTAAGGATTATGATTTAGTGGGTCGTGTTAACTAGCTTTTGTTCTGTTAATTCAATGGCTTTTTGTAACTGGTAATCTGTTTCATAAGTATAAAGATAATCATCTTTATACATTTGTTTGATATTTTCGGTAGGGATATTGATTTCTATATTAACCGTAATCCCGGTCTCACTAATATCTACTCCAGAAGGAGTTTGATACTTAGCAATCGTATATTTTACAGCTGAGCCATCTCCCATTTCGATAATATTTTGAACCGTAGCTTTTCCAAAAGATTTTTTACCCATTATTGTAGCTCGCTTATTATCTTTAAGCGCACCAGCTAATATTTCTGAGGAGGAAGCCGAAGCCTCATTAATAAGTACGATTAAAGGACCTGTATAATAGGCGTCTCCATACACATGTTCCGTATAAACCAATCCGTTTCGATCAATCGTATGCATAATATCACGGTCCGTTAAAAATAAACGTGCAATCCCAATCGCATTGTTTACAAGCCCACCGCCATTAAATCTGAGATCCAAGATCAGCGTTCCTATATTTTTTTTCATCAAAGATTTTAAGGCTTTGCGCATTTCCCAAACAGCATTTTTATTTTCAAAACTTACTAAGCGGACATAACCAATTTTTTCTTTGAACACTTCAATTTTTTCTACCGCATTAATATCAATCGTATTTCTAGTAATCGCAATATCTAATATATCAGGGCTGTTATTTCTTTTAACACCCAATACAACTTTCGACCCTTTTTTACCTCTGATTTTATGTACTGCATCCATTAAAGACATTTTTTCAGTATTTTGTTTGTCAATTTTCATAATAGTATCTAAAGCCATTAAACCAGCCTTTTCAGCCGGCATACCTGGTATTGGCGCAATCACGGTCAAACGTTTTTTGTACATTCCTATGTGTATGCCAATACCATCAAAGTGTCCATTCAATTTTATTTTCATTTCTTGGTAACTGTCTGGTTCAATAAAAGAAGTATAAGGGTCGTCTAAAGCATCCAACATGCCTTTGATAGCGCCATACTCCAGCTTTTTATCATCTAATTTTTTTTTGTAAAATTTAGTTTTGATTTCTTCTGTAACTTTTTTCAAAAGATCGTATTCCATATACCAGGAATCAGCATAGAGTTGTATTTTAGGCCATAAAGTAATGAGCAATAATAATGCTATTAAAAGTATTAATAATTTATTTTGCTTAAATTCTATTTTCATTAAGTTTTTCCCTTGTTATTTTATATAGCTTAAAGGATTTTGAGGTCGTCCATTTTTTCTGATTTCAAAATGTAAATGCGGCCCGGTAGAATACCCGGTACTGCCTATATAACCAATCAATTGGCCTTTTTTTACCTGCTGACCTTTTTTTACTAATATACGCGATTGATGCGCATATACAGTTGTAAAGTTATTTCCATGATCAATAATTGTAGCCTTGCCATATCCGCCCCATCTACCGGCAAAAATTACTTTACCACTGTCGGCAGCACTTATTTTATATCCTCTAGGTGCTGCAATGTCAATTCCTGTATGAAATTTTAATTTTTTAAAAATAGGATGTCGTCTATAACCAAATTTGGAGGAAATCCAGCCTCTACAAGGACGCAGAAAAGAGCCAGTACCTAAAAACTTTTGTTTTTGTCCTTTTCTTTGGATTAAAGAACTGATTTCTTGAGAAGTTCTGAGTAATTCTTTGTTTTCTTTTTCGAATTTTTGAATTTCTCTTCTGATTAAACTTAAATATCGATTTTTTTCTTTCTTTTTTTGCGCTAAAGTTGTTTTTTTACTATTTATTTCTGTTTTTAAATTTCTGATTTTAAAAGTTTGATTAGCTAATTTTTTTCTTTCTGTTTTTAAAATTTTATATTCTTTTTGTATTCCTTTTACAAGCTTAAAATCAGCGTCCATAATTTTTTCAAAATAATAGGCATAATTTAAGGAGGTAATTAAATCTTTTTGGGAAAAAACAAAATCCAAGATTCCCAGGCTTTTATTTTTATAAATTTGACGAACACGATTTTCGATCGCTATTTTTTTTAGTTTGTATTTTTGTTCAAGCTTAGCCAATTTGTGTTTTGTTTTTTCGGATTCGTTTTTATATAGACTAAGGTTTTTACGAGCTTTTTTTAATAGATAATCTATTTGGTCCAATTTTCTATTTAAACGAATTAAACTAGATAATTCTCGCTTTTCTTTACGTTTTTTGACATTTATTTTTTGTTGATTGATTTGTATTTGTGTATTTATTTTTTGCAATTTTTCTTCTTGTTTGTTTGAGGTCTTAGTTTCGGAACCTAAGAGCGTATTGAAAAACAAACTACTTAAAATCAATAAAATAAAAACTATTTTGCGCATTTAATTCTTTCTAAGATTGAATTGGCGATTTTTTTCCCCATCTTATCAACTTTTGCCAAATCTTCAACTTTTATTTTAGCAATATCAGCTATATTTTTATAGGTAATATATAATGAATTTAGCCTTTTCGGGCCTATACCTTTAATATTTTTTAAAATAGATTTTTGCCATAAGTCGTTTCTTTGTTTAGTTTGTAACTTTTTGGCGAACCGGTGTGCTTCATTACGGATTTGTTGTAATAATTTAAGCTCAGCCCCTTTTCGATCTAAAACCAGAGCTTGTTTTTTGTTCTCTATAAAGATTTTTTCTTCTTTTTTAGCCAAGGCTATCACTTGTACTTTCTTTTCTAGTAGCAGGCTTTTAACTGCTGTTAGAGCACCGGTTAATTGGCCTGATCCGCCATCGATCAAAAGTAAGTTGGGTAACGTGTTTTTTTCTTTCAAACAATTATCAAGCCGGCGTAAAACTATTTCATACATTGCTTGTGGATCATTATTTTTGACACTTTTTACTAGGAAGTGTCGGTATAATTTTTTTTGCGGTTTGCCATTTTCAAAATACACAGCAGATCCGGTCACTCCTTCACCACTTAAATGAGAAACATCAAAGCCAATAATTTTTTTAGGCAGCTTTACTAAATTTAATTTTTGTTTTAAACTTTTTAGAATTTTTATTGGAGTAGTCAGTTGTTTT
Organism: bacterium; assembly: GCA_018646105.1. Taxonomy (GTDB): domain Bacteria; phylum Margulisbacteria; class Marinamargulisbacteria; order JABGVJ01; family JABGVJ01; genus JABGVJ01. Next base: position 14,088 of record JABGVJ010000079.1, on the reverse strand, counting down.
GTTTTTTTCTCAATCCATAATTTATTTAAGCCTAAATAAGTATTGGTTTCTGCTAAATTTAATAACTTTTTTTTATCACCTTTTTGAGGCGTTTTAATTTTTTTAGAAATATTTTTAAAATAAGGAGTTAGCAAATCTTGCATTAAACTAGCCAAGGAAGAGTCCGTAATAATTTTGTCAGGCAGTTTTTTATCGTTGTAAAACGTCAATATAGCTTGTTCTAAAAAATTTTTTAAGGATACCTCTTTTTTTTCTTTGTAGACACCTTTTTGGGAGATTAATTTGCCTTGCACAATTTCTTGGCTTAAAACATAATAATAATCTTCATTTTCAGACATTGCCCAAATATGAAAATTATTTTTTGTATCCAGATCTACAAATTGGGTGGATTCAAATAAAGCCTTGATTTTTTGAATTTGGTCTCTCCAAACAATGGCTAACTCATATTTTTTTTCTAGGGCAGCCTGCTGCATTTTAGTTTTTAAAATAGCTAATACTTTTTGTTTGTGCCCTTTCAAAAAACAGATAAGCGCTTGGACTTGTTCATCATAGTCCTTTTTTATGTCTTGATTTAAGCACGGCCCAAGACATTTATGCATATCGTATTTCAAACATTTTTTATATTTTTTAGCGTTTGGTTTAATTGCTTGCTTGCAATCTTTTAAAGGAAATAAATCATAAAGTATTTTTTTTAGATTTTTAGTTGAACCAATAGAAGGGTAGGGCCCAAAATATAAATTACCATCTTCAATTTTTTGCCTGGTAATAACAATAGCTGGAAAATTTTTTTTGGTCTCAATTTTTATATAAGGATAATTTTTGTCGTCCTTAAGATTAATATTATATTTAGGCTGATTTTTTTTAATAAGCTGATTTTCTAAAATCAACGCTTCTTGTTCATTTCTGGTTACTATATATTCAATAGATTCTATTTTAGATACTAAAATCTTTGTTTTCAGATCTGTTTTTAGGGAAAAATAACTTTTTAATCTTTGTTTTAGATTTTTAGCTTTGCCTATATAAATAATTTCCCCACTGGCATCTTTCATTTTGTAAATTCCAGATTCAGTAGGGAAATTTTTAATCATTTGTGAAATATTTAGTAATTTATTTTTCGTCTTTTTCAGTTTCTTCTTCAACCAAAATCGTCATTTTGCATTCAAGATCAGGATGTAGATTAATATGGGCATTAAAAGATCCTAATTCTTTAAGGTGATCTTGCATCCCAATTTTTTTCTTATCTATATCAATCTTAAACTCGTCTTTTATATACTTAGCAACATCCGCAATAGTTATAGAACCATACAGTTTTCCATCTTGTGCCTTTTCTTTGAACTTAATTTCTTTATTGTTCAAGACAGCCACTATAGCTTCGGCATCTGTTTTTTCCACGGCTAATTTAGTGATTTCTTTTTTCTTTATGGATTCAAATTTTTTAGCATTTTGTTCGTTATAAATAAGGGCCCAACCTTGTTTTAAAAGATATTTGGCATAGCCGAAAGCTATTTCCTTAATATCTCCAAACTTAGCTCCTTTTTTTATGTTTTTTGTTAAAATAACTTTCATTTTAATTTTTCTCCTATTTGTCAACGCAGTATGGTAGTAGACCTATATAACGGGCTCTTTTAATGGCTTCGGCCACCATTCTTTGATGCTTCGCACATGACCCCGTATTTCTTCTAGGTAAAATTTTGCCTCTTTCAGAAACCAATCTTCTTAATTTGCCCATATCTTTATAGTCTAGAAAGTGTTCTTTCGCTACACAAAAAATACATACTTTTTTTGGTTTTCTTCGGTTTCTTGGTTTTTGCTGATTATAAGCCACAGTTAATTTCCTCCTTTAATTACTCGTTTGAGTTTCGTTTGAATTTTTTTCATTAGACGTGTGTCTATCAAGAATTTGCATGTTATCTGCAATTATTTCAGCAGAAGTTTTTTGTTCACCATCTTTTTCATAAGAACTAATTTGTAGTTTTCCTTCTATAGAAACCAAACGCCCTTTTTTTAAATAATCATTACAAATTTCCGCTAAACGTCTAAAAGCTACGATCCTAATAAAGTCAGCAGATTGCTCTTGGTTTTCTTTTTTGCTTGGTTTATCAATGGCAATTGTGAATCTAGTTATCGCTATTCCAGACGGAGATAAACGCATTTCCGGGTCTCTTACTAATCTGCCAATTAAAAATACTTTATTATACATATTTTTTCATCCTCTAAAATTAAAATGGTATCTCTTCATCTTCCGTTGTTGCAGCGTTATCATCTTTTTTAGGCTCAAAATTAAAGTCGAAATCAGATTCGTTAATTTGTTCAAGCGGTTTTTCTTTTAAAGAAGAGACTGTTGCAGTCGTTGATTCAGGGGCTGTGTCAACTTGATTGTTATCCGGCTGGCTAGTTAAAATTTTAATTTCTTTAGCTTCTACTTCCGTGGTCCAGTGGCGTTTGCCATTTTCATCATCATAATGACCAGTATTAATGCGCCCTTCAACTAAAGCCTGCGTATTTTTTTTACAGTCGGTTTTTACCAAATCAGCTAAGTTGCGCCAAGCTATTATTTTAATAAAGTCTTTTCTAGCTTCTCGCTCCTGGCTTTTAGGCCTTTCTACGACTAGCGTAAATTTAGCCAAACTAAATCCGTTTGTAGTGACATTGATTTCCGGATCATTAGCCAAATTGCCAATTAAAATTATTTTATTTTGATTTGTCAATTAAGCCTCCGTTTTGACTTTCTTATTTTTAGGAGTAATGGAATCCATAGTGATAATTAAATGTCTAAAAATATTTTCATCAATTTTTAAAAAGGCATGCAGTTTTTCTAAGGTTTTATTATTAGCATTGAAATTAGTTTGTACATAATATCCTTGTTTTTGTTTTGAGAGAATTTGAGCAAATTCTTTTATACCAATTACTTTGGTTGCTTTTTCTTCACCTTCATTTTTATTAATCAACTCTTTTATTTTTTCGATAATTTGCGTGTATTTATCCTCACCTAGATTGGGTTTGATAATATATAATATTTCATATTCTTTCATTTGCTTTCCTTTCAAAATAACAGTTATCTAAATCTGGATATTTTCATATAGATTTTCATCTAAAATCTCATTTTTTTCTGAATTGGAGTAATTATAACATATCTATTTTTTATTGGGCAATGCTGTTAATTAGATTTTTTGGACTTGCCAATAAATGGTACAATAATAATAAAGCAAATTTTTCTATATAGTCCTTAAAAATCTTATTTCTAAGAAAGGGGGCGTTTGGTTTTAAGCTCAGTTAAAATTTCCCTTTAAAACAATATTTTTCCAAAAGGAGTGTGATTGAAATTGAAGAAATCAGCACAATTTTATTCAGAAAATCATAAAATCCAGGCAGATCTATATTTGCCGAAAAATCATAAAAAGGGCGAAAAATGGCCGGCAATCATTTTGTGTCATGGTTTTGCCGGTATCCGAGAAGCTTTTTTGCCAGACTACGCCACCGAATTCGCTAAAAATGGTTTTGCAGCGTTAATTTTTGATTATCGTGGTTTTGGCGATAGTGAAGGAGCCCGTGGGCGCCTGATTCCAGACGAGCAAATTACGGATATCCGGAACGCTATTACTTATTTGCAAACTTTGGATGAAATTGATGTGAATAATATCAGCCTTTGGGGGACTTCTTTTGGTGGGGCCAATGCGATTTGCGTAGCAGCTATGGACAAAAGAGTAAAAAGTTTAGTTGTGCAACTTGCTTTTGGTAACGGCGAAAGGGTTATCAAAGGGAATTTAAGCCCGGAAGACCAGAAAAAACTAGATACAGTTTTGCAAAGAGCTTGGGAAAAATATGTTACTAAAAACAAATCACTGGGTTTAAGTCCAGATCAATTATTGAAAGACCAAGAATCCAAAGATTTTTATGCTAAAGTAGAAACCAAATACCCTAAACTTGATGTCAAAATTCCTTTTGTTTCGCTCAAATATATTATGGAACATAAGCCAGAAAATCATATTTCTAATGTTACGGTGCCTGTGCTTATCATTGCCGCGGAGAAAGATAAACCTTGTCCCGTAGAAGAATCCAAAATTCTTTACGAAAAAGCTAATAATCCCAAAAAGCTTCATATTCTTAAAAACACCAAACACTATGACGTTTACGCCCCACACAACTTAACCCTCACCGCGCAGAAGGCCGTGGAATGGTTTGTAAATACGTAATGTGCTAAGATTGCTCTATTATGAACTTAGAGCATATCCGTAACTTTTGTATTATTGCACATATTGACCATGGCAAGTCTACTCTAGCAGACAGGCTTATCGAGGTTACCCATACTGTTGAAAAACGAGAAATGAAAGACCAGCTTCTCGACACTATGGAACTAGAACGCGAACGTGGTATCACCATCAAGCTTCAAGCTGTACGTTTAAACTATCAAGCAGACGATGGACAGAATTATGTGCTTAACCTTATTGATACTCCCGGACACGTTGATTTTACTTATGAGGTTTCTCGCTCTTTAGCTGCTTGTGAGAGCGCTTTGTTGCTTGTTGATGCCGCGCAAGGCATTGAAGCGCAAACCGTAGCTAATTTTTATATGGCCTTGGAAAATGATCTGGAAATTATTCCCGTCATTAATAAAATAGACTTGCCAAGCGCTAACATAGATAAAGTTTTGGAGGAAATTGAAAGGGTGCTGGGCATCCCCAGAGAAGACTGCTTGCTTTGCAGCGCTAAAACAGGGGAGGGCAGCAAAGAAATTTTAGAAACTTTGATCAAAAGGACTCCACCCCCAAAACCACCTAAAAACGATCATCTCCAAGCTCTCATTTTTGATGCGCATTATGATTCCTATCGCGGAGTTATAATTTACACTAAAGTTATGCAAGGCACTATGCGAAAAGGCCAAGTCATCAAAATGATGTCTAATAATAAAAATTATGAAATTTTAGAGCTTGGTTATTTTAGGCCCAAGATGACACCAGCACATAGCCTCGAAACAGGGGAAGTGGGTTATCTTATTTCCAATATTAAAAATGTGGCAGATGCCCGTATTGGAGATACCATCACTGATTCCAAAAAACCGACAAATGAAGTTTTGCCCGGATATAAAGAAGCTAAACCTATGGTTTTTTGTGGTTTTTATCCTGTGGATACCAATGATTATCCAGCGCTTAAAGACGCTTTAGGTAAATTAAAACTTAATGATGCTTCTTTGCAGTATGAACCTGAAACTTCCCAGGCGTTAGGCTTTGGATACCGGTGTGGTTTTTTGGGTTTGTTGCATATGGAAATCATTCAGGAAAGGATTGAACGCGAGTTTGATATTGATATCGTGGCTACCGCACCGAACGTTACCTATAAAATTGTCAAAACAGATGGAGAACAAATCCAACTCGATAATCCAAATAAATTTCCCGAACCACAGGATATAAAGTTAATGGAAGAACCGCATATGGGGCTTTCCATTATTACTCCCAATGAATTTATTGGTGCTGTAATGGAATTAGCTAAAGAGCATCGTTCAGAATACAAGAAAAGTGAATTTCTTGATGAGGACCGTCAAATTCTTACTTTTTCCATTCCATTGAATGAATTAATTACGAGTTTTTTTGACAAGCTTAAATCAAGAACCAAAGGCTATGCTAGCATGGATTATTGGTTTGAAGGGTATGTGCTAACCAAACTTGTTAAGGTTAATATTTTGATTAACGGAGAGGGCGTGGATGCTCTTTCTTTTGTTTCGCATGCTTCCAAGTCTCGGTATATAGCTTTAAAGATGACCCAAAAACTCAAAGAAATTATCCCGCGCCAGCTTTATGAAGTGGCTATCCAGGGCATGATCGGTGGTAAAGTTATTTGTCGCACCACAGTCAAGGCTTTGCGTAAAAACGTGACTGCCAAATGCTATGGCGGCGACATCTCCCGTAAACGCAAACTTCTCGAAAAACAAAAAGCGGGCAAGAAAAAAATGAAACAATTCGGCTCTATCCAAATCCCTAAAGAGGCATTTTTAGCTGTTCTGAGAGTGGAGTAGTGAAAACTGCCTTTTCATAATTTGTATATTAAATTAAAATAGATAAATTAAAATGATAAATTTATTAAATTGCTTATGAATAAAATATTTTACATTACATTTTTTTATTTGCTTTGTTTTTCAGTTGTTTCTGCAGCGATTACCGATCCTGCTTTAAAACACGCTATTTTCGGCATGAATTATTATGAAAAAGCCTATGAGTCTATTATGACCAATTCGGTACATAGTAATACACCTGGATATAAAGCTACCGGTATTACGTCCCAGAAAAATGGCCGTCTTCGAGAAACTATCGTTTTTTATCGTTTTATACAGGGTACTCCTATTAAAAGCGGAGGTAGCCTGGATTTTATGATTGAGGGTAAAGGTTTTTTTGTTGTGCAGTGCCCTTGGGGGCAGAGTTATACCAGGGATGGCCGCTTTACTTTAGATCAGAACGGTAAGCTGATTACGCTTACTGGACATTTTCCCGTTTTAGGTGAATCCGGTGAGATTTATCTGACTAATCATAATATTTCAGTTACTGAAAAAGGAGTTTTTGTTTTAAGAGGAGAGAGTGTTGATTTTTTGCGTATCGAAGATTTTGAAGACACTACGGCTTTAAAATCTTTTAACGGCACTATTTTTTATCCGCAAGACGAAAATATTGTTTTACGTCCAGCTACAAATTACATAATCAAACAAGGGTATTATGAAAGCTCCAATGTTAATATGATCGGGCAGCTTAGTAAGTTTCCGGAAGTAAAAAATGTTTATGATGCTAATACAAAATCTGCCAAAATGATTTTGAAATCACTTTCAGCTGGTTTGCAGATGGGTTCTCCTGATTAGGTGGATTAATTATCGCTAGTCAAAATAAATTGAATAAAGTAAAATTAATATAAATAGCTAAAATTTTCGGAGGAAAAATATGACTCTTCAATTATTTTATATAGGCGCCACTGGTATGGACGCGTTTCAAAAAGATATGATCAACATTACCAATAATGTTTCAAACGCTCAAACTGTTGGTTATAAAAAAAGTCGTGTAGAATTTGAAAATCTTTTTCCTATGATTTTAGATGAGGTTGTTACTGATGATGGGAATGATGACTTTGTTTATTTTGATCAACCTCAAAATATTATGGGCAATGAAACCCTAGAAATAGGTAGTGGAGTTAAAGTAGCGTCCGTAACTAAAGATTTTACGCAAGGCACGCTCAAGGTTACTAATAGAGATTTAGATTTAGCTATTAAAGGAAATGGTTTTCTTCAATTTCGTTTTGAAGACGGCTCTTTGGCTTATAGCCGAGCTGGTAATATTCAAATAGATAATGAAGGAAACTTAGTAGATGTTAACGGGCATTTGCTTGATCCTCCTATTAAAGTTCCAGAGAATACTACTAATATGACCATAGCTGAAGATGGACGCGTTTTGATTAGGATTAACGAAGAGGTTAGCGAAAAAGAAATTGGTCAAATCACTTTAGCCCAGTTTATTAATCCGTCAGGATTGCAATCTATTGGTCAGAATCTTTACAGAATGACTGAGGCTTCTGGTGGCCCTTCAGTTGAAATTCCCGGAAAAAATGCTGCGGGCAAGATAGAACAAAGAGCCTTAGAATTTTCTAATGTCGATATTATTTCTGAGATGATGCGTATGGTTATTACCCAGAGAGCTTTTGATATTATAAGCAAAGCAGTACAGTCTGGGGAAACAATGCTTAGATCAGCTACTGATATAGCGCGTGCTTAAAAAAAAAATCTTTTTTGTTAGTTTAGTTGTTTTAACTTTCTTGTTAATTTGTCAGCCGCTTTATAGTTTTGAAGTCGCTGATATCACCACGGAATTAAAAAATCATATCACTAAACAGGTACAGATCGAATATCCGGATATTGTTATTTCGGACATTAAAATAAATATCCTTAATGCACAGCAATTACAAAAAATCCCAACCGCAGCCGCTTCTTATAAAATTAATTTTTCACCAATTAAAAAAATTATCGGGCAGTTGGTTTTAGGCATTTATTTTTATGATATTAACCATACTTATCTAGAAAAAAAATCTATCATTCTAGAAATTGATGCTTATGCTAATTATTTGCTTTCTTCTAGAATTATTTATGCTCAGGAAGTTTTCACTGCTAAAGATATAAAACAAAAAAAGCTTAGTATTAAAAACAAACCTTTAAATTGTTTGCGTTTTTCAAAAGAGGTTCTTGGTAAACAAGCTTTGGCTACTATTGGACAAAACAATTTGATTTTGAAATGGATGGTTAAAGATATTCCGCTTGTTAAAAAAGGGGATTCTGTTCAGGTAAGGATGAAAAATAAAAACATTGAATTAACTTTCCTTGGGAAAGCCTTATCAGAAGGACGGAAAGGTGATATTATTAAGATTAAAAGTCTTGATTATAAAAAAATATTAAAAGGAGAGATTATTGATTCTAAAAACGTTCAAATACCTCTTAATTATTAGTTTATTTTTTCTTTTTGGGACTCAGTTAGTTTTTGCGGACACTTTATGGGGATCTGACATTGAGTCTCTTTATAGTGCGCGTAAGGCCAATAAAGTAGGCGATTTAATCACTATTTATATTTCAGTTACTTCTACGGCTGTACAGGAAGCCGGTACTACGACTTCTAAAGAGTCCAAGATTAGTGCCGATCTTTTTAACGCCTGGGATCAAGTAGCCGTACAAGTAGGCGCGGATGAGTCTTTGCGTAAAACTCAAAAATACACTGTTGGAGGAAATGACCAGTATTCCGGTGTAGGCCAAACAAGCCGTAAAAGTCAGGTTAAAGCCATTATTACCGCTACAGTAATCGAAGTGCTATCCAATAAGAATTTATATTTAATGGGAGAACATAAAGTAAAAGTTAACAATGAAATAGAAACTATTCGGATTTCTGGAATTGTGCGTCCTGAGGACATTACTCCTCAGAATAGTGTGTATTCTCATCAGATAGCCAAAGCAGAAATCTCCGTAAATGGAGTGGGCGTAGTTGGTTCAAAACAAAACCCAGGGGTTTTAACAAAATTATTTAATTGGTTTTTTTAGATTTTATAAGAAAATATTTTTAGTTTTAAAAAGGAAAATTAATGAAAAAAATAATATTAGCGATTTCGGTTTTTTTCTTATTATTAAATACGGTTTATACAGACTCTGATTTTAAAGTAAGAATAAAAGATATTGGTAAAATTATAGAAGCCAGAGATAACCAGCTTTTAGGATTTGGTTTGGTGGTAGGACTACGCAATACAGGAGATTCTAAAAATATTATTTTTACAAATAAAGCCTTAACTAAACTTTTAGAAAACATGGATATTTTGAAAGATGATAAAGAATTTTCATCTCGCAATGTAGCAGGTGTTATGGTTACTACTAATCTTCCTCCCTATGTTAAAAAAGGACAGAAAATTTCTGTCATTGTGTCTTCTATCGGAGATAGTAAAAGTTTAGAAGGAGGAACCTTGCTTCTAACTCCTCTCAAAGGTCCTGATTTGAATACTTATGCTTTAGCCCAGGGGCCTGTAGTTGTTGGCGGAGTTTTAGGGCAGTCTTCCAGAACTAGTTATACAAAAAATCAAACAACTGTAGGCAGAATTCCAGCTGGTGCAATTGTGGAAAAAGATGTGCCTGTAACGCAACAGGACCAACATAATCTAACTATTGTTTTAAATGAACCGAATTTTATTACTGTATCCAGGACCGCAGATGCTCTTAATAAGGCTGGGTTTGATGGTAGTAAAGCAGTTGATGCCAATATGATAAAAATCCCTTTAAAAGAAATTGATACAGAATATTTAGTCGCTACCATAGCTCAAATTGAAAATGTTGAAGTGGTTCCCGACACCAGTTCTAAAATTATTGTTAATGCTAGAACCGGTACCGTGGTTATTGGAGACAAAGTTCGTTTATTACCTACTGCGCTCACACATGGTAATATTTCTCTGAAAATATCTGACTCAATAGGTATTGAGGCTGATGTCTCTTCAGAAATGACTGAAGTTAAAGTCAATGAAACTGAAACCAAAGTAATTTATCTTAAACCAGAGGCGTCTTTGTCGAGTTTAGTGAAGTCTTTAAATGAGATTGGCGCAACACCTCGAGATCTTATTTCTATTATTCAAGCTTTAAAAGAGTCCGGATCATTAATCGGACAAGTAATAATTTTATAAATTAAATAATACAAATTATGATAGATATATCATCTTCTATACAAACTATCAGTAATTATCCATCTCAGCTTTCCATGGAGAACGTGGATCGTGCCAAAGTCGCTGAGGAATTTCAGGCTCTTTTATTGAAAAAAGTATATTTATATCCACTCACTTCAAGTCAGGAAGGTATTTTTGCGCCAGAGAAAGAAGAAGAATTTATAGATGTTGCTACTATTAATTCCGCCTACGATCAGATTATGGCTAATGCTATGGCTCAGGAACTTGCACAACAAAATGTTTTAGGATTAAAGGAATATTTTTCTGAAAGGAATATAAACACTGAATAAAAAACAGGATTTGAATATTGATGATTTGAAGTATCAGGTATACAAAAAGGAAGTAAAAGAACAGCAAATTTCCGAAAATTTTGTTGCAGAACATTATTCCTTAGTAGAGGCGTTGGCCTATACTATGTACAGAAACTTAACTTTGCCGCCTTGTATTAATAAAGAAGATTTGGTTAGTTGGGGGCTAGAAGGATTGATTAAGGCTAAACAAAAATTCAAACCAAATAAAGGTTGTCAGTTTAAGACCTATGCCTTTTATCGCATTAAAGGAGAAATTTTAGATGGTTTAAGAAAAGAATGGAATTATAGAAATCCTATTTCTTATAAAAAATTTAATGCTAATATTCAAGATAAAATAGTTGATGTGGTTCGTGATTTTTTGGGAGAAGAAAATCTTTTAGACGGAGATACTTCGGGCAAACAAGTAACCTCTCTTATTAATACGTCAGCTATGGTCTATTTATTGTCTTTAGAAGAGTTGAGAGAGAAGGCTAATTTTGTAGATAAAGGATTAAAAGAAGAATTTGTTATAAATTATGATAAAATAGTATTAAATGAAGAGCTCAAAGATTTGGATCAAGACGAACAACAACTGATTAAGCTTTTTTATTACGAAGGAATTAGCCAAAAAGAGATTGCCGGGAAGTTACATTTATCGAGAAGTAAAGTATGTAGATTACATAAAAAAATAATCGATAAATTAAAAGTCAAACTAGAAAAAAAATTATTAGTATTTTTATTTTGTTTAATAACGTTACATGAAATTTTATTGCAACCATGTTTTAGTATTTTTACTAAAACTAGATTTATTTAGCAAAGCGCAACATTAAAGATTAAAATTATGAAAAAAATTTTATTTTGTTTTTTAAGCATACTTTTTATTTCTACTTCTCTTTGGAGCTTAGAAACAGAGAGTATGATCTTTGACAATACTACGAAAGGTTTAGCCCGCGCTGTTCAAGAAACGAGCCAAATGCAGGCTATCTATGCCTATAATATTGCTAATGCAGGTACAGAGGGTTTTAAACCATTGGCTATCGAAAGGGTAAATAACCAAATACAACAAGTAACGTTTGAAGAAGCAGAACAGGAATTTAATTTAGAAGATCAAATGGCTAAAATGAATGAAAATAGATTGTTACATCAAGCTTATATTAGACTTTTTACAACCAAAGTAGCGATTACTCAGAAAATATTGACGCTGGGTAAATAAAGGAGGTTAGCTTTTTTTTGTTATTATATAGAAAACTTTTTTGTTTAGGTTTGTTTTTTATCTGTCTGGCTACGTATGTATTTGCTTTAGGGGCAGACGATGCCTTACGGATTAGCTCTACCGGCGTTGCAGCTCAAAAAGCTCGTTTAAAAATCATTGCCGAAAATATTGCTAATGCAGCTACTTTAAAAACCGAAACCGGGTTGCCATACCAAAAAAAACAGGTTATTTTAACTAATGATGATAATGGAGTTAAGGTCGCTGGTGTGAGCAAAAGCCAGGCGCCTTTTCCTAGAATTTATGATCCGGCTAACCCTTTAGCGGATAAACAGGGGTTTGTACATTTGCCTAATGTTGTTATTTCGGAAGAAATGGTTAATTTAAGCCATGCTAATTTATTGTATGAAGCTAATGTAACAGCATATAAAGTTGGAAAGTCTGTATTTCAACAATCTATAGAGATTTTAAAATAAAAGGAGGTTTGATTTTATGCCCATAGTAGTTCCGGTAAATAATGTAGTCCAAGAAATAAACAAGGAAATTTATTCCCCTCAAAATATTAATATAAATGCCTTTAAATCAACTGATTTGGAGTTGACGCCTTTTCAAATGATTTTTGATAAAACTGTTGATGCTTTGCAAAGTATTAGTAATATGGAGTTTAGAGTTAATAATCTTATGGAAGAATATATGCAGGGCAAAGGGTCTGTAGACGAAGTAATGATTGCTACTGCAGAATTTAATTTAGCAGTAACCGCAGCTACTACCATTATTAATAATGGTATTAATGTGTTTAAAGAATTACAGAATTTAGGAATTTAAATTTAATTTTTGAAAAAAGGAAAAAATATGGTGGAACAGGAATCACAAGAAGATTTAATGATAACGGATGAGGAAAACCCGAAAGAGAGCTCTTATAAAAACAATATTAACTTAAATTCTAAGAAAACTTTTTTAATCGCTGGCATTATAGTTATAGTTTTTATTTTTATCGCTGGTTTTTTATCTCTAACTTTTTTAAATAAAAAATCAACACCCTCTACACCGACTATCATTGGTACAAAGAGCGTTGTTACGCCTCAGCCTTTACCCACACAGGTTAAAAAATCTAAAGCAACAACTCGTAAAAAAAGAATTAAATATGTTAGTTTATATACTTTATTAGATGGGGTACAAAGCACCGCTATTATTCGAGAATTAAGCTTGGCAGATATCGCTTTTGAAGTTGATCAAAAAGGTAAAAATTACAATCTTTTAGTAGATAAAGACAAGCTTGCAGACGCTCAAACTTTGCTGGCCATGAAAGGGTTACCAAGCGACAAGGCTACAGGCTATGAGATTTTTGATAACGCTCAAAACTTAGGGGTTACCGAATTTGATAAAAGAATCCGCTATATCCGAGCCATTTCTGGAGAACTAGAAAACTCTATTCGTGAATTTGATAGTATTGAAATTTGTAAAGTACAAGTTGTATTACCAGAAGAAAAACTGTTTTCCGTGACTCAACCTCCTGTCACGGCTTCTATTCTAGTGAGAAAAGCAGCTGGGTATACAATTACGGATGAAACCGTATATGCCATTATACAGCTGGTTACTAACGCTGTAGAAAATTTACAAGCAGAAAATATTTCAGTCGTGGATACTGAAGGTAATGTTTTATCCATTGGTATTTTTGAACGTATAGCGCAAAAACAGCAATCTGTCGTAGCGGCTCCGAAAACTGTCGTAGTTGAGGAAGAGACGGAACCAAAAGAAGAGGAAATTGTAGAAGAAATAATTGTGGTAGTACCAGAAGTTCCTAGCATGAGTTATTTAGAGATTAAAGTAAATCAAGAGAAAAATTTAGAAGCAAAAGCGGTCAAACAGCTTTTTGGGATTTTGCCGTCAAATAGTTATAAGGTTAGCGTTGTTTTAGAATTACAAGATATAGTTGAGAATTTACCTAAAGTAAAAAGAATGGCTATAAGCATTGTTGTTGATAAAAATACTGTGCTTACTTCCAAATTGAAAACCAAAATTTTTAATACTATTGCTGGTTCTACCGGCTATATCAAAGGCCGTGACATTATCAAACTGACTAAAGCTAATTTTGCTTTGACAGAACCAGTGATTTCTCCAGAAGCGCAAATTACAGCGAATAGCGTGGTTAGTGAAGAAGAGCCGTTAGAAAAAGATCTTGGGTCCAAACAGTCAGGGTTACTAAATAAAATTTTAAGTAAAATAACTTTGTTCAATACTACGGCCATTTTTGGTGGCTTGGTATTTATATTTTTCGTACTTAAAATTTTCAGAAGGAAAAAAAATCAGCCCAAACCGCTTGTTTCTTCCCCTGTTTTGGAAAAACAGCAAAAAGAAACTGATTTTTCCGGTTTG
>JABGVJ010000053.1 GCA_018646105.1 bacterium | reverse complement strand
TTCAAGTTTACAAAGACTTGTTCCCAATGCGCGTAATTCTTCTTCTTTGTTCTGAGAACTCATCGCTTTGTTTATCAATAACCTAAGTTCTATATTATTAAATCCCCGTATTATTCTGTCATCACATTCTGTTAACGAATCTACTTGCGGATAAGCTAAAAGCACATCCCTACCTCCCCATAATCCTATTAATCTCTTTTAAAACATGGTCGGTGTCCTGAAACGGTTTGGGAAATGCATGTTCAATCTCCAGCTTTTTTGCACCAACAATGATTTTTGTACATGCGCTGATGAGGATAATGGCCATTTCTGGCTGGTGTACTTTTAACCATTTGATGATTTCTAGACCATCGATACCTGGTAGCTGGTAATCTGTGATTACTAATTTAATATTTTTTTGTTTTTTTACTATACAAACCTAACTTCTAATTTTTTACCTAAAGCATGTGAAACTTTTTCTAACGTAGAAAGTTTTACATCAGAAGCATGTTTTTCCATTCTAGAAATAGAAGATTTTTTAGTATGGAGTTTTTTAGCCAATTCTTCTTGAGTAAGCTTTTTGTCTTTTCTAGCTTCTTTTATTAAATCACCTATAATTTCAAGCTTGAATTCTTCATAGCCTTTTTCAAAATGTTTTTTGAATTTAGGGTCTCTTACTTTTTCTTTTTTAATAAATTCGTTTAATGTAATGTTTTTCATATTTATTAATACCTCCGTATTTCGTTTAGTATTATTTGTTTTTTATATATTCTTTTCTATAATTCTCAGCTAACTTAATTTCCTTTCGATTTGTCTTATTGCTTTTCTTTTGATAACCATTGGTTAATATTATTAACCTGTTTTTTTCAAAGAATCCAAATAATCTATATATATTAGATTCATATTCCACTTTTACTTCCCAAATACCATCAGTTCCTGTTAGTTTTTTAAAATATTTAATAGGAACTCTGTCCATATCCTGAATAATTTTTAAAACCCATAATACTTTTTCTCGAACTTCTTTTTTCAGGGATCGTAAAAAATCACTGATTGGGCTCTTCCCGTTTATTGTAGTGTAGAATTCTACTCTTCGTATCATATTAAGAATTATACACAATTAAAATTTAAAAGTAAACACATATGTTAACTTCCTATCTAATTATCGGATATTATTATATGTAAATTGTATGGATATTTTATGATATTTTATTAACTGACTATGTTTTTAACGCTTTTTAATCTAAAAGGCCTAACGGCCTTTAAAATCCTTTATCAAAAGGGAACCAAGCTCGCCGCTAGGTTTCCTTTTTCAAACCTTCCTTGGCTTTTACGCTCAAAACAAATGCCGCGGCAATATACCCCGAGGTTATGGGTGTTTGGATTTGGAAATTATTTTTTTTGATCAGGAAAATGAGGCTTTGCAAATACCTAAAAATAAGTAAAAATATAAGTAATTACTTTTACACAAAATCTGGAGAATTATTGTGCTAGGCATAAAATTATCTTACAAAATCCTCGCCTTTTATCAAGCTGAAACTTTTAAAGGGCAAAAAATCCAAATTCATCCTGATGGTAAACGTGGAACTGTTTTGCAGGATGGGATTTTTGTGCCTGTAGGCGTGAGAGATTTTCCTGTAGGTATATCCAGAAAAGAGTTAGAAAAAGGTTGCTGGTTCGAGCGTCAGTTTGGTGATATACAAGTACATGTACGGGGATGTGGGGGCGCGCCACTGGCAAGAGAAGCTTCTTATGAACAGTTCCCCACGTTAGCCCAACAATTTCCTCAAATCCAGATTGGGGCGCTAGACCCCTTTGATCTTACCCTTACACCTGCATATGATTTTGATGAAAATTGGAATAGAGATCTAGCCCAAAATAAAGAAACTTTTGTAAAGCAAGCAATCGACAATGTAGGTATCCCAGCTTTTTTTACTGGATTGGCGACTTGGGGGCCGCATCCTCTAATTAAAGGCATAGGTATAGCAGGGGGGTTAGCATGGGCTTGTTATCAAGCAATAAGAACCGATTCTGAAATAGCATCTTTATCAAGCGAAATAGAAGAGTTGAAAAGTAGACCTGACATCGATGAAGATTTAATATTTGAAAAGGCTAGTAAATTAACAAAAAAAGTTATTGTAATGGCACAGGACCAAGAAAATGAAATAAGTGATTCCCCTAGTACTGAATCAGAGCAAACTGCTATGGAAAGAATGGAGGATTTAGCTTCTATTCTCATAGAAGCGGATACGGATAAGAGAGAGGCTGTAACGGAAGCGGCAAGGCAGAGTCGTGATTCATTGTTTCAATTATCTATGGTCGCGGCACATACGGCTGTTGATCTAACAGCTCAGATAGCTGCTTTTAGTAGAAAACCTAAATTAGCTTATAAGGTTAGTGTTGTAGGCGGGAATACATTAAAAATATTTGATGCTGGAGACAAATTATGGAAATCAAGCTTATCTTCAGTAACTACTCGTAGCAGTAATTTATCAAAAATTCTTCAAGTAGTACCTTATGTAGGCGATATTGCTTCTGCAATTTTATCCATTGCTAGTTTGGCACGCAGTTCAGGGCCTTCTTCTGAGAAAATAATCATTACAGCGCTAACCGCTCATATCTCAACGGTTAGAGAAGAAATGCATGAAAGGTTTGATAGAAGTGAACAATTATTAAGTGCTATCCATCAAAATATGTTAACAGGATTTGCGCAACTACAAACAAAAGTAGATATAGTTGATCAGCATGTTATTACGTCTTATCAAGCCATTGATACAGCTATTAGAGGTGCTGTAGAGTTTCATCTTGCAGATGGTATAGGAAACGCTTTAAATACACCTGCTGTAATGCGAGATCAAATAATCGGTTTTATTACAAGGCTGCAAACATGGGCTACCACACACGCATTTAATGCCTTAATTACTGGTGCAGATAAGTCTTTTTCAACGCCTAGTCAGATTGTCACAGAATTACAAAACAACGAGCATAATTTAGAAAGTAGAATTGGGTATTTAGCAAAACTAATGGGAATGACTGGTAGACTGCCCGCCAATCCGACAGCTTGGGCTATGGCTGCGGATGCTATTATGCAAATTAGGTCCGTCAAATTATCTCCTGAGTCCCATAGTGCTATATATTTAAATGCAGAAGGATTAGAACAATTTAAAAATCTTTTAGCTACGGGAACTCAATTACGCGCTTTTATTAAAAGAATACAACTAAACAGGACTTTTTTTGAAAGATTGTTTACTGATTATAGAGCAGCTGCGGAGACAATATCTCGTTATTCTGCTTCAAACATCCAAGCTGCATTAAGTGGAAATGATTCAAACCCTGAACTGAATGCGGCCTTAGAAGACTTAGAAAAAAATTATCTTCTTTTAAATTTAGCGTTGTATTTTGGATTCAATGCTTCCTATATGACAGACCATCTTTTCAGGTCATTATTTATCCCCGATGTGTTTTACGGACACAGATTGATAGGCAGAGATGATATCAGAACTATGGTTCAAAGAACAGACGTGCAACAAGGTCATTCAGGAAGAGTATTAAGTGAATTATCAAATAAAGTTACAGCCTTAAACACAATGGTCTTTGCTAAAATGGAGGCTCTGCCCACTGATGAGACGACTAGCGAGCATAGAGATGATTATGGTTTAGTTGGATTTATAATGCGTAAACTTTGCGCTTTTGGTCAGCAATATTATTCTAGAAGAGATGGTGATGAAGAATGGAATACACAAGTAGAAGATTTTTGGGACCCAGAAATGATCGGGCAGAGAGGGCCTATTCTTCAAGTTGCAATTCAAGCACCAGAAGTTATTGATCCAGCTATCTATAGAACAGAACCTCGGAAAAGAGCCTTTTCTGGTGAACAAGGAGATGTTGTGCCTCACATAACTAGGATTGACGGCGCAGGAGAACGGGTTATTGGACAATGGACTATAGCTCAAAAAGCAGTTCCTAACACACCTACTACTGCTACATTTATGTCTCATAAAGGTAATAACCCAGACTTTGCCGGCCCTGCCCCTGCTGGTTTTATACACAGAGAAGGCTGGCATGTAGGAAATAAACATAACACCTCAAAACGTAGTTATATTCAAATTCCGGCAAAAACTGAGTTTAAAGTTTCTCAAGAAGGTATTGACCCGCAAAGTATTGAATTAAGCGCAAATTTTTCAGGGCATCGGTTTACATATAAACCATTATCATTTGATATTAAAGGCTCTGTTTTGGCGATTTGTCTAAGGTCAAATCCTTTTGAATTTACACGGGAAAAAGGAGAACAGACCAATCATGGTTATAGATGCGCCAAAAGTATTTATACTTCTCAGGACAGATCGAGAATTATATTTTGGGATTTAACAACTAAGACGCAAATAAACCAAATTGATTTTGGGACAGCAAAGGATTACCCTACTAAGATTGGTTTTAGTGGCCACGATCTTTATGTTGAATATAATAATGGTACTACTAAGAAAATTTGGGAGTTTCAGTAATAATTCCGGCTATTCCGCCCCCCCATTAGGCCTTCCTTCCCTACCTCCCCATAATCCTATTAATCTCTTTTAAAACATGGTCGGTATCCTGAAACGGTTTGGGGAAAGCATGTTCAATCTCCAGTTTATGAGCACCGAGAATGATTTTGTAAATTGTTGGTAATCAGTTAAATACGCTATTGGAAATTTCATTAATAATTTCTTTAAATAATCAGTGATTATAGGTAGTATGTCTTAGAGGAAAATAGCAATGCAAAAAATTTTAAAATTCAATGCTTTTGGTAGAATAATGCTTGTGGAACGGGTTCAAGAACGATGGATAGTATTTTGGGCTGGAAATGAAGGTAAAAAACGGTTAGCTGAAGATATTATCCTCCCTTCTGATTTGCATGAAGATGAAATTGCTAAATTTCTTACTGACATTCTTCATGAAGAAGCTACCCCAGAAAGAGATGAAGTTATACGGATTTGAAAGACTTCCCTTTAAGCTACCTTTAATTAAGGTAACGCCTTCTTGCTTGACAAGTAATACAGCCTAAATCTTTACAAAGAAAAAAAGAAGGATCTTGTTTTAAGATGTTTACGGCACAATTTACTAGATCTTTGGCTTTAATAAGACGAACCGTTGAATCACCTATTTGGATAGATTTATTAGAGATTTGATCTGTGTATAAAAAGCCTTCTAGTTTTCTAAATTCCATGGAATGGCCGGTGCTGTAAAGCTCTTTAATGATTTTTTTATGATTAATTTTTGTGGCACTAAATTTTTTGTATTTGGTATATGGTACTTTTGCAAGATATTCTGCTGTATGTAATAAACATATCGTAGAAAAATCTGTACCTAATGTTAATACATAGCCATCATTTTTTAGTATTTCACCAATAGGACTGTGCTCACTCATGCTAGTATCTTTATTTGAATAATATTCAGCTAATTTTTTTGCATTTGCACCCCATAATGAAACACTTAAGTAAGGATGGTTTGTTCTATACGTCTCTTTATCTTTTCTAAAAGTTTCAGCTACAATACCAATTTCTTTAGACACTGGCATGTTTTCATCAAAATATTTTTGCTTTTTCTTTAATTTCTCTACATCTAAAGATTCTGGTTCTGAATTAATGGTTTCACTGAATTCTTTTGAAACTTCAGTTTCCAATGTTAGGGCTGGCATTAATATAAGTCCATTTTTTCCAATAATTTCTTTTATTATTTTAATTAGTGTTTTTGAGCCTCCTTTAATAAAACCAAAAGAACTTAAACTTGAATGCATTTCTATATTAGACCCTTTAGGAATAGCAAGTTTTGCAAATTCTTGTTTTAAGCTATTTTCGTCAAATATGTTTTTTTTGATAACAGACATTTTACAAATTCCTTTTTAAAATTTATTTTATTGTATTTTGTAATATTATTTTATCATATTTTTATTACCGTAACCGCGATCTAATGATCAATTATGGCGATGATGACGGTATTGATTTTACCAATAGAAATGAAATTAAATCTAATTCTGATTTAATGAATGTTGTTACTAGTGCGTGGTATGAATAATCCCACCTACCTTCCCAGGGGGAATGCAAAGGCTTATGCCTTTGCGATCTTATCAAAAGGAAACCAAGCTAAAGCCGCTAGGTTCGCTCTCTTTCAATGTGCCCGGTAAAGCGTTTTAAACAAATGTCGAGGGGGAACAATCTACCCCCACCCATAATCCTCTTAATCTGCTCTAAGATATAATCTATATCCTCAAAAGGTTTGGGGAATACGTGGTCGACTTTTTTAAGTGAGCACCCCTTGCCTAAATGATTTTATTTAGATAAAATATGATGCTATTGGTAAATAAATTATGCTATATATCATAAAGTTAACGTGATAAAATCCCAGGCCAATATTGACGAAATGGAGTTTAATAATGAATATTTTAGCAAAAAGTGGTTATAAGTATCTTATAAATGATATTGGAAATTTGCTGCATAAAAACAGAACTAAGACTATTCAGTATGTTAATAATATTTTAGTTGAAACTTATTGGTATATTGGCAAAAGGATTGTTGAGTTTGAGCAAAAAGGCAATGAAAAAGCTGAATATGGTTCTAAACTTTTAAAACAATTATCTAAAGATCTGAGTCTTAGTTATGGTAAAGGATTTAGCCGGTCTAACATACAGTATATGCGGTTAATTTTTATTAAATACCCAAAATGCCAGACACTGTCTGGCAAATTGAGTTGGTCGCATTATGTAGAGTTGCTAACAATTTCTGATGATTTAACACGTTCTTTTTATAAAAAATAATGTGTAAATGAAAACTGGTCCGTTAGAGAGTTAAAAAGGCAACGTAACTCAGGGCTTTTTGAGCGATTAGCGCTTAGTAAAGATAAAAAAGGAGTTTTAGAATTATCTAAAAATGGTCAAATGATAACATCGGGAGAAAATATAGTTAAAGATCCATATATTTTTGAGTTTTTAGGCATCCCTGAAAAACATCGCTATAGCGAAAAAGAATTAGAATCAAAATTAATTGATAATATGGAACAATTCCTTTTAGAACTCGGGAAAGGATTTGCCTATATTGGTCGTCAATACCGTATAACCTTAAATAATACACATAACTTTGTTGATCTTGTTTTTTATCATCGCATACTCAAATGTTTTGTATTAATCGATTTAAAAATTGGGAAAGTAAATCATCAGGATATTGGACAAATGAACCTGTATCTTAATTATTTTAAAGCAGAAGAAAATGTTAAAAATGATAATGCCCCCATTGGAATAGTTCTGGGCGCTGATAAAGACTCTATCTTTGTGGAATATGCCTTGAGTTCAATTTCTAACCAGCTTTTTGTCAGTAAATATCAACTTTATTTACCAGATAAAAAAATATTACAGTCCGAATTAAGTATGTTATTGCAAGCGGCTCGAAAAAACTAAAGGCGCCTCCCCTATCTCCCCATAATCCTATTAATTTCTTTTAAAATATGGTCGGTATCCTGAAACGGTTTAGGGAAAGCATGTTCAATCTCCAGCTTTTTTGCACCAACGATGATTTTTGTACATGCGCTGATGAGGATAATGGCCATTTCTGGCCGGTATACTTTTAACCATTTGATGATTTCTAGACCATCAATGCCTGGAAGCTGGTAATCTGTGATTACTAATTTAATATTTTTTTCTTTTTTCAGGATTGTGACGCCTGTTTCTCCATCTTTTGCTTCTAGAACCTCGTGTTCGTTTAGAAGGGATTTTAGCATGGTTCGTATGCAATTGTTGTCGTCGATGATTAGGATTTTAT
>JABGVJ010000062.1 GCA_018646105.1 bacterium | reverse complement strand
GTTTTGTTTTTTCATTAACGGCTTTTTTGAGTTCTTCGTCAGCAAGACAGCCGGAAAGAATAAAAACCAAAGCGACAAGACTAAAGATTAATAAATATTTTTTCATAATTTCCTCCATATATATTATTGTTATAAGACTAAGGTAAATTATAGGGGCTTTTTAAAAAAAAGCAAAGCTCTAATCCCGTTAATTGAGCGTATTAGCACAAAATTGCTGCGGTTTGTGCATGTCTCTGAACGAAATGCTGACGTTTTGCGACAGGCTTTTACTATGATTAACGGGATTAGAAAAGAGAGTTTGTTTATGAGAGCGTATGGGCACAAAATTAATTGACAAAGATAAGCAGTGGCCATACAATTAAAATTGTTAGGCATGCCTAACATGATGACGGGGTATGTTTAAGATAGAATAAGGGACGGTTTATAAATGAGAGATTATAAAGAAATATTTAAGAAATATTTACAGAGTGTTGGGAAAGCTTATGCTCGAGAAATAGAGGTTGTACTGGAAAAGGTTTTTGCAATTCATGGTCATTTTACAAATGAAGATTTGGAAAAAAAGCTGGTTGAGAAACAGATAACTAAAGATATTGTAGAGGCAACTCTAAGTGATTTAGTGGCCGCGGGTTTGATACGCAAAATATATTTTGAAGATAGGGTGTATTATGAACAGGTTTATGGGCATGCGCATCATGATCATATAATTTGTATTAATTGTGGCAAAATAGAAGCTTTTCAAGATGATCTTATTGAAAAGGAACAGCGACGGATAGCTAAAGAAAAGCATTATGAATTTTTAAAGCATTCTATGCAAATTGTGGGACTATGTCTGGAATGTCAGAAACAAAAAAATATCCTAAAAAGATTTCAAGAGCAAAAAGAAGATAAGGGGATAGAAAAAGAAAAGATATTACCTTTGAGTATGATTTTGCCAGGAGAACAAGTTGAAATTGTAGAGTTGAATGCCGGTGATAATTTAAAGTATAGATTAATGAGTATGGGGTTGCAGACCGGGCAGAAAATAGAAGTTGTGAGCAATAGTTTTCATGGCCCTTTTTTGGTAAAAGTGCAGAATGCGCGTATTGCTTTAGGGTATGGGGTAACACACAAGGTATTGGTGCGTAGGTTGGAGAATGATGAAAAAAAGTAAATATATTATAGGGTTAGCCGGTAATCCTAATAGCGGAAAATCTACTATTTTTAATAATTTGACGGGTACGCGTGTACATATTGGAAATTGGCCTGGGGTGACAGTAGAGAAAAAAGTCGGAAATTTTCGGTATCAGGATAAAACAGTCGAGATTATTGATTTGCCTGGAACGTATAGTTTGACGACGTATTCGATGGAAGAAATTGTGACGCGCGATTTTATTTTGAAAGACAAGCCGGATTTGATTATTGATGTTGTGGATGCCTCAAATTTGGAAAGAAATCTTTATTTGGCAGCACAGTTGATAGAACTAGGACTCAAGATGGTTTTGGTTTTTAATATGAATGATTTTGCGAAAAAGCTAGGGTATGAGTTTGACTTTAAGATTTTAGAGCAGTTAATGGGTGTAAAAATAGTAACTACGGTTGGTAATAAGAATTTAGGAATGGATACATTAAAAGAAGTTCTCTGGAAAATGCTGGAAGGAAGATCAAGGGTAAGGAAAGTAAAGATACAATATAATAAGGAGCTTGAGCAAGAAATAATTAAGCTGCAAGCAATTTTGGAGCAAGATAAGCAGTTTGTGAAAGAATACAATAGTCGCTGGTTAGCGGTAAGGTTGTTGGAAAAAGATAAGTTAGTTAATGAGCTATGTTTTAAAAGAAGTTTTAAGCAAGAATTAGAGGTGCAGATAGAAAGTAGTGAGCAGCGAATTTTAGGTCTGTATGATGAGAAACCTGAAAATTTAATTACAGATTGTAGATATGGGTTTGTGCGTGGAGCTGTGCAAGAAGGTGTGAAAAGAGTTTTTGAACAACAAATATCATGGTCTGATAAAATTGATAAATTTGTATTAAATAAAGTTTTAGGTATTCCCTTTTTTTTGTTGTTGATGTGGGGCGTTTTTCAATTTACTTTTAAACTGGGGGAGTATCCTATAACTTGGTTAGAAAATTTATTTGGATGGTTTGGGAATATGGTTAGTGTGACGTTGCCCCCAGGTCTATGGCGAGGATTGATTGTGGATGGCGTTATTGGGGGAGTGGGCGGAGTCTTGGTTTTTTTACCCAATATTTTATTGTTGTTTTTAGCGATCGCTATTATGGAGGATACTGGCTATATGGCGCGGGTGGCTTTTATTATGGATAAATTAATGCATAAAATTGGGTTGCATGGTAAGTCGTTTATCCCTTTGATTTTGGGGCTGGGTTGTTCGGTACCTGCTTTGATGGCGACACGCGTATTGGAAAATAAAAAAGATCGTTTGACCACGATGTTGGTAACTTCCTTTATGAGTTGTCAGGCTAGATTGCCGATATATGTATTGTTGACCGGGGCTTTTTTTCATAAAAAACTAGCGGGTAATGTGATGTTTTCTATTTATATTTTAGGTGTTTTGATAGCGATGTTGGCGGCTAAGTTTTTAAAGAAGTTTGTTTTAAAAGGGGAAAGCATGCCTTTTGTAATGGAGTTGCCGGTGTATAGAGTACCGGCCCTAAAAGGTATTTTATTTCATATGTGGTTTCGAGCTTGGATGTATATAAAAAAAGCCGGTACGATAATTTTGGCGGCTTCGGTTATTTTTTGGTTTTTAGGGAATTATCCGCAACCAACGACTGGTTTTCAAGCGCCACTTTTGGAAAATAGTTATATTGGACAAGCAGGAAAATTGATAGAGCCGGCGTTAAAACCTTTGGGATTTGATTGGAAGATTGGCGTGGCTTTGGTTTCCGGGGTGGTAGCTAAAGAAGTGGTGGTTTCAACTTTAGGTACACTATATAGTATTGAAAAAGGAAATGAGACTACAAAACAATTAAGAAGCGCTTTACAACAGGATAATACATTTAATCCGTTAGTGGCATATACTTTGATGGTATTTATAGTTTTATATGTACCTTGTTTGGCGGCAGTTAGTGTTTTTTATAAAGAGTCGGGGAGTTTTGGCTGGACTGCTTTTTATGTTTTTTATACTACGGGATTGGCATGGCTGGTGTCATTTGTGGTGTATAGGGTTGGGAATTTATTTATATAGGCCTCACCCCCTAACCCCCTCTCCACTTGTGGAGAGGGGGAATTAAAGGATGTTTATATGAGTTTAAGTGAAAATAAAGAAAATTATTTGGAAATAATTTATTTGTTGGAAAAAGAGCATGGGCATGCGCATGTGCGGGATATTGCTGAAAAAATAAAGATTCGAATGCCGAGTGTGACGGAAATTGTGCGCAAATTAAAAGCGGCTGGTTTGGTGAATTATGAGAAGTATGGACCAGTAACTTTAACGCCAAAGGGTAAGAAAATAGCGCAAACTATTATTAATAAGCACCGGACTTTATATGAGTTTTTAACAAAGGTTTTAAAGATAGCTTCCAAAATAGCTGAAAAAGATGCTTGTGCAATTGAACATCATTTGAGTGACGAGACATTTGCGGCGATTAAATCACAGATTACGTAGATTAACACCCCCCCCTGTCGTCCGGGGAAAACAAGTGCCCTCACCCCTAGCCCCTCTCCCGTGGAAATAGAATAAATTACTCAGTTAGTTTATATTCGGGAGAGGGGAATTGGTTATGGATAATCTTATCAAGACAGACATCAAAGCATATTTTAGTAAGACTATTTTATGTTAAAATAAAAGTGATGTAATAAAAGGACTATCAAGAGCTAAAAGGAGCGGTTATGAGCAAAAGAAAAACATTAACTGTAAAGATTGGTAATGTATTAATGGGAAGCGGGCATCCAATTGTAGTGCAATCAATGACTAATACATTGACGGCAGATGTGAAAAAGACCGTAGCTCAGATTAAGGAATTAGCGGATGCTGGTTCGGAATTAGTGCGATTGACTATTAATGATGAGGCTGCGATGCAGGCGATTCCTGAAATTAAAACAGAATTGCTAAAGTTTGGATGTGAAGTGCCTTTGGTGGGAGATTTTCATTATAACGGACATTTGCTTTTAACTAAGTATCCGGAGAGCGCGGTATTGCTAGATAAGTATCGAATTAATCCGGGAAATACAATGCAAAAAGGAGAAAATAACGCTTTTGAGATAATGGTAAAGACGGCGATTAAATATGCTAAACCAGTAAGGATAGGCGTGAATTTTGGGTCTTTGGATCAGCGGGTTTACAATGAGCTGATGGTGGAAAACAAGACATTGAAGAACCCTAAATTAGTGGAAGAGATTGTTTATGAAGCAATGATCAGAAGTGCTTTGAATAGTGCGAAACATGCGGAAAAATTGGGTTTAGGAAAAGATAAAATTGTTTTAAGTGTGAAGATGTCTAAGTTGCAGGATATGGTACGGGTGAACGAGCTTTTAGCTAAAAGATGTGATTATGTACTACATCTTGGTTTGACAGAAGCGGGAGGCGGTATGGCCGGGGCGGTGGCAAGCGCAGCTGGTTTAGCGATTCTTTTGCAGCAAGGAATAGGGGATACAATTCGGGTTTCTTTGACACCGGAACCTGGCGCGTCACGAGCTTTGGAAGTGCAAGCGTGTAAGTATTTGTTGCAGTCTATGGGGTTACGCTATTTCAGACCCCAGGTAACGAGTTGTCCAGGATGTGGCCGGACAGACAGTAAAAGGTTTATCACGTTGGCTAAAGAAGTAAATGAATATGTTGATGAGCATCTTGATGATTGGAAAAAGAAATATCCTGGCGTGGAAAAACTGACTATTGCGGTGATGGGTTGTGTGGTAAACGGGCCTGGAGAAAGCAAACATGCGGATATTGGGATTAGTTTGCCGGGAAATCAGGAAGAGCCGATTTGTCCGGTATATATTAAAGGTAAGTTATATAAAAAAATATCCGGAGAAAAGGTTAAAGAACAGTTTCTCCAGATATTAG
>JABGVJ010000029.1 GCA_018646105.1 bacterium | reverse complement strand
TTCTGCGGCAATTTCGTGAACACCATTAGCCAATGTAGTCGTATCAAATGACAAACTCCAAGTTCCATTACTAAAAGCAGCCGCGTATTCTTTTTCACTATCGTCATCAATAATCACTTTTATTAAACTCGCACCACCGCTATATGTACCAGAAATACTAATAGTACCCGAAACTTCCTGATTTTCATTTGGTTGCAAAATTCCTAGTGTAAACGGGTCTGAATCATTATTAACCGTAAAATCTACCGCCGCTGACTCATATTGTTCTGCGTCCAAATAAGCAACTGCTTTCAATTGATGATCCCCATTAGATAACGCCGTTGTATCTATATCACAACTCCAATTTTTCTGACTAAAACTAGCGCTAAATTCATCATCGGCATCTACGATTGTTTTTATCGCATCCAAACTCCCAATATATGTTCCGATAACCGTAAGCGCACCAGAAACAACTCCCTGATCTTCATCACTTG
This sequence comes from bacterium, assembly GCA_018646105.1. Lineage (GTDB taxonomy): Bacteria > Margulisbacteria > Marinamargulisbacteria > JABGVJ01 > JABGVJ01 > JABGVJ01. The sequence continues at coordinate 6,773 of JABGVJ010000029.1, read as the reverse complement.
TAATATCTAACCACAGCAGTGGCTGGTCAATTACAAACGACACCACCCTGCTGTAATATTCATCACCATCCAAGCTCCCAATAGCCACTACTTTATGAGTCCCATCTACCAAAGTATCTGTTTCAAAGTCCTTACTCCAACTTCCTTCACTCATTGTGGTCGTATATTCTATAAAATAATGATTATTAAAATTAATCTTAATAGAATCAAAATTTGTTGTATAATTTCCTGAAACCTCAATAATCCCAAAAACTTCCTGGCTCGCCGCAGGATAACTAATGGTCAAGCTTGTTTCTGCTTCACTTTCATTATTAATATTAATTAAAATATTGCCAGAAGCTAGCAAATCACCTTCCGCATAGCCGTTGACCAAAATATTATATTCTCCATTATCATATTCTGTTGTATCCAAATAATATTGCCAATTTCCGGAAGAAACTCCAATATTACTTTCAGCACCATCCTCTACTTTTAAAGTCAGAGTCGTCACTTCCTGCGTATAGGTCCCATAAAGCTTAATCGTACCGCTTACCGTAGCATTATCGGCTGGAGCACTAATTTGAATTATTTCACTATCATCTCCATCTGAATCATCATTTTGGCCTACCACTTGTGACGCGCAAGAGCTTAAAAAAACAACCAAAAAAACCGCCAAAAACATAAAAAATATTTGTTGATATTTACGCATAATTATATTTTATCACGTCTTGTTGACAATCCCTTTTCTTCCCTGATACACTACCGTACTAGTACAATGAAACATAAAAAATATTTTGACGAATTAATTGCTATTTTATTAAAAATAAAAACAGAAGCCGAAATGTCCGCCTTTCTTAGCGCCCTCCTTACACCTCAGGAATCAGAACAACTTCCCAAGCGTATCCAAATCATCAAAATGCTTAAACAAGGCCTCCCTCAAAGAGAAATTTCTGAAAAACTAAATGTCGGAATTGCTACTGTTACCCGCGGAACCAAAGAGCTTAAAAGCAACCATTTTAAAAATATCGAGGTACCAAAATGAAATTTCCCAAAATTACCCTTCCTCAAAAGCCAACTCACATCAAATGCGCTTCAGACATTGGTTTTTTTACCTTATTTCAAAAAATAGATCAAAAATTTGAAAATTGTTTTTTATTTGAATCTTTAGGTGAGCATAGTCATACTTCTCGTTATTCCATTATTGGATTTGACCCTCAACACATCTTTTCCGGTAAAAAAAACACCTTAACCATTGATAAAAAAAGCTATAAAGTAAAAAATCCATATTATGAACTACGCCAAATCATCCCTCAAAACATTATCTCTTCAAATTATGCTGGAGGCTTGGTTGGCTATCTCAGTTATGATGCCGTAAATTATTTCGAACCTTCCTTGAACCTCACAACCCATCAAAATTTTGATCAATTCAAATTTGGACTTTACACTGACGGCCTAGTTTTAGATAAAATGACCGGAGAAGTCTCTTATTTTTATTACGAAAAAAACCGCTTTAAATTAGTCCAACAACTCCTAAAATCCAAAGTCGAAAAAGAACCAACCCTAAAAGCTACTTTTCTGAAAAATAATTTAACCAAAACCGAGCACCGAAAAGGTGTCCAAAAAATCAAGCAGGAAATCAAAAAAGGCAACACCTTTCAATGCCAATTAGGTCTAAAAAGTTATTATCATCTGGAAGGCAACTGTCTTCAAATATATAAAAAACTAAGAGAAATAAACCCTTCGCCTTATATGTATTACCTTAAATTTGATAACCAACAATTACTTGGAGCCAGCCCGGAACTACTTTTCAAGCTTCAGGATGAAGAGATGGAAACATATCCCTTAGCAGGCACCATAAATCGTAGCAAAACAGATCTCGAAGACACACAGCTTGCCCGGCAATTGCTAAGCGACCCCAAAGAACGAGCTGAACACAATATGCTTATTGACCTCCATCGTAACGACATTGGCAGAGTGGCTGAATTCAATAGCGTCCGTGTCCGACGTCTCATGGAAATCAAAAAATTTAGCCACGTACAACACATTTCCAGCGAAATTGTAGGGAAACTTAAAAACGGCGAAGATATGTTTTCTGCTTTAGCCAGTAATTTTCCCGCCGGCACCTTGTCTGGTGCTCCCAAAATTGAATCTCTTAAAATCATCGATGCCAACGAACCAGAAGCACGAGGGCCTTATGGTGGAGCAGTTGGTTTCTTCGGATTAAACGGAGACTGTACCTTCACCATCCCTATCCGCAGCTTATTTGTAAGTGACGAATCTGCTTTTGCACAAACTTCTGGCGGCATTGTCTATGACTCTAAACCAGAAAACGAATATCAAGAAATTGAACGCAAACTCGCAGCCATGCAAAAAGTCCTAAATAAATTCACCCCCAAAGCGGAGAAAATCATATGAAAATTCTCATTATTGATAATTACGATTCTTTTACCTTTAATCTTTACCAATATCTTGGTGAAATCTTGATGAAAAAATCAAAAAATTTTAAATTGATTGTAAAAAGAAATGACGAAATTACTATCCCGGAAATAGAAAAACAAAAATTTGATCGTATCATCATTTCCCCTGGTCCTGGCAACCCCAGCGATCCCCGTTATTTTGGTATTTGTAAAGATGTCCTCTTAAAAGTCGGTAAAAAAACACCCGTACTAGGCATTTGCCTTGGTATGCAAGGATTAGCTCATTATTATGGTGGTAAAATAGCGCCCGCCAAAACCCCTATGCACGGTAAAACCAGCCTTATAACCCATGACAGCCAAGGCGTTTTTAAAAACTTACCTCAAAACTTAGAAGTAATGCGTTACCATTCACTAATCGTCAAAAAAGAAAACCTGCCCTCTTGCCTTAAAATCACAGCCACCGCTGGAACCGATATCATGGGGCTACGTCATACCCGGTATCCTATTGAAGGGGTACAATTCCATCCAGAATCTTTTGCGACCGAAGCCGGATCACAGATGTTGCGCAATTTTTTAGAAAGGGCTTGATAATGAATGACTACCAACTCATGGAAAGCATCATGCACGGCAACTATGAAACAAGTCAATTAATTGAATTATTAAAAAAATTTCAAAAAAACCAACCTAGTCCTGAAACCATGCATAGTTTTCTGCAAGCCATCCAAGATAGCGCTGAATATACCATCCAGACCAAAAATTTTGATAAACCTATTGTCGATCTCGCCGGCACCGGTGGAGACGAGAAAAATATGATCAACCTCTCCACGCTTTCTGCGCTGACTTGTGCTGCCACCGGACTCGTCAACGTAGCTAAATACGGTAACCGTTCAGCCACCAGTCTTTGTGGCAGCATGGATATTTTGGAAAAAATTGGTTTAAACATTGACCTCAATAAAAAACAAATCAAACAACAATTAAAAAACATGCACTTTGCACCTCTTTTCGCGCGATCCGTCTATCCTGGCGGCAAATTTGTAGGACCCGCCCGCTCCGCTGTACAAGGAGCAACCATTTTTAATATTTTATTTCCTTTAGCCAGACCTATCCAAGGCGACTTAAAATTCGTTTTTGGCTTAGCGAAAAAAAATCTTTTTACCCAGATCGAAAACATTTATCAGAAACAAAAAAATATCCGCTGCATTCTTGTCCACGGCTTGGATGACACAGACGAAATCTCTGTCACCGGTCAAGGCAAAACCCAATATTCCTTAATAGAAAATGGCAAAATCACAAAAGGCATCCTTGATTGCCAAAAAATATTTAATATCAAACCTGTTGATTTATCTTTACTCCAAATTTCAGATAAAAATGAAAGCCTAAAATTATTTCTAGACACCCTTAACCCCAAAATTAAAAATAAAAAAGTATCCGCTATCCGCAACGCCATTATTGCAAATGCGGCCATAGCTCTTTTCATCGCTTTAGATAAAAACAATCTAAACCTCCACGATGCTGCAAAATATATACCTATCATCAAATCCGCTCTAGCCTCCGGCAAAATCTTACCCAATCCTTTTACACAACTTTTCACGAAAAAAAAGCCTGTCATCATCGCTGAAATCAAACCAAAATCACCGTCCGAAGGTATTTTATATAAAAAAAGTCTCCCTAATCTAGCTAAAATCTATGAGGCAAATGGTGCTGATGCTATCTCTGTCCTAACAGAACCCAAACGCTTTGGCGGAAGTATGGAATTATTAAAAAAAATCAGAAAGACAACCTCTCTTCCTATCCTAAGAAAAGACTTCATCACCTCCAAAATCCAAATCACAGAAGCCGCTCAAGCCCAAGCAAATGCAATACTCCTAATTGTTTCTATACTCACACCCACAAAACTCAAACAATTTATCCAATACGCTAATGACCTTAATCTTGTGCCGCTAGTAGAAATTTTTGATCAAAACGAACTTAAAATCGCCTTAGAAGCTGGATCACAATTTATTGGTGTCAATGCCAGAAATCTTAAAACCCTGGAAATGAACCAAAAAAAAGCATTGCAAACACTCAAATTAATTCCTAAACATATTAAAACTCTTTTATTTTCCGGTATCAAAACCAACCAAGACCTCAAAAACGCTCTTGCAGCAGGGGCTCAAGGAGTCCTCATTGGTACTTCTTTGCTCAAAGCAAAAAACCCTGGCGACAAATTGAAAGAAATAATATGCAACTAAAAATTTGCGGTATCAAAACTATAGCCTCTGATAAAACTGCACTGCATTTTAAACCAAATTTTATCGGTTTAATTTTTGTACCTTCTTCTCCTCGCAAAGTAACTATCAAAACCGCGCAAAAAATAATAGCTCTAGCCAAAAAAAACCAAACAAAAACCGTGGCTGTTTTTCAAGACCAGCTGCTTGATGAAGTTCTCAAAATCTTAAAAATCATACAAGTTGATTATGTTCAATTACATGGAAACGAATCACCTAGATATTGCACACAAATCCCTTGCAAAACCATCAAAACTATCCGACTAGAAAACACACTTGCCGCAACCAAAAAAAATATCGCTAAATATAAAAACATACCCAACTTTTTCCTTATCGATCGCCCTAAACAAGGGCAAGGCAAAATCGTAGATCTAAGGCAAGTAAAAGACTTAGTCCTTGATTATCATATCTTTTTAGCAGGCGGTCTAAATCCAGATAATATACAATCTATCCTTAAAAAAACCGACCAAAATTTAAAGGGACTGGATGTCTCCAGCGGCGTTGAAACTAAACCAGGTATAAAAAATATGACTAAACTAAAAAAATTTATTTCAAAAATAAAACCTTCTTTACCTACAACCAAACACTTTGGTCCTTACGGCGGACGCTACGTTCCCGAAATGCTTATCCCTGCCCTTGAACAACTAAAAAAAACCTATTACCAAGCCAAAAAGGATCCTAAATTCCAAAAAAAACTTACCGAACTTTACCAAACTTATAGTGGCAGACCCACACCTCTCACCTTTGCCGCCAACCTGACCAAAAAGCTAAACGGCGCTAAAATTTACCTCAAAAATGAAGGGCTCAACCATACTGGCGCGCATAAAATAAATCACTGCCTGGGCCAGGTCTTACTAGCCCAAATCACCGGCAAAAAACGTATTATCGCCGAAACCGGCGCGGGTCAGCATGGCCTTGCTACCGCGACTGTTGCTGCCAAATTTGGCTTAAAGTGTACTATCTATATGGGCGAAATTGATATCGCCCGCCAAAGACCAAATGTGTTTTATATGGAACGCCTTGGCGCCGAAGTTGTCCCTGTTAAAACTGGTGCCAAAACTCTTAAAGATGCGGTCAACGCGGCCATCAAAGACTGGATGACCAATTCAGACACCACCCATTATGTGATTGGTTCTGCCCTAGGCCCAGATCCTTATCCGGAAATGAACCGAGACTTCCAATCCATTATTGGTCAAGAAGTCAAAAAACAAATCAAAAAAGCTGAAAAAAAATTACCCGATATCCTCATCGCCTGCGTAGGCGGTGGTAGTAACGCCATTGGTTTATTTCATCCTTTTCTAAAAAACCAAAAAGTACAAATGATCGGCGTAGAGGCGGGTGGTGCCGGCCGCAAACCAGGCCAAAATGCAGCCCGATTTCAAGGTGGTAAAGTAGGCGTGGTAGAAGGCTACAAATCCTATTTTCTCCAAACCAAAGACGGACAAATCGCACCCACACACAGCATTTCCGCTGGCCTTGATTATGCTGGTATAGGCCCAGAACTTGCCTACCTACACGATACCAAACGCATCGCTTTTACTTCTGCCACAGATCAGGAAGTACTTGCAGCCTTTGACCTTTTAGCCAAAACAGAGGGTATTTTCCCCGCCTTAGAATCCGCGCATGCCGTAGCCGAAGCTATAAAACTCGCGCCAAAACTAGCCAAAAACAAAATTATCGTGATCAATATTTCTGGCCGCGGTGATAAAGATCTCTTTATCCTAGCCAAAGCTTTTCAAGACAAATCATTTAAGGATTTTTTAAAAAATGAAATCAAATAAACAAAAAATCAAACTCATGACTCACGTTGTCGCCGGCTACCCTTCATTAAAGGCTACCGAAACTTTAGTTCTAAATATGGCTAAAGCAGGCGTAGATTTTATCGAAATCCAAATCCCCTTTTCAGATCCTTTGGCTGACGGACCCACTATTATGGAGGCTAATGACCAGGCTCTCAAAAATGGCGCCACTGTTCAGGACTGTTTTACTTTAATGAAAAAATTATCCGCTCAAGTAAATATCCCGCTACTTTTTATGAGCTACTATAATATTCTTTTTAATTATGGAGTTGAAAATTTTTGTCAAAAAGCCCACGCTTGTGGCGCTCAAG
>JABGVJ010000096.1 GCA_018646105.1 bacterium | reverse complement strand
TAAGTCTGGCGCAAATCCACCTTCATCACCTACAGCTGTATTTAGCCCTTTGCTTTTTAAAACTTTCTTTAAATGATGAAAAATTTCAGCGCCCATGCGTAATGCGTCCTCGAAATTTTTCGCACCCACAGGCATAATCATAAACTCTTGTATATCCACGTTGTTATCCGCATGCTCACCACCATTTAAAATATTCATCATCGGTACCGGTAATGTATGCGCATAAACCCCGCCTAGATATCTATATAGAGATAGCCCCAAAAAGTTAGCGGCCGCTCTAGCCACAGCCATAGAAACACCTAGAATTGCATTAGCACCCAGTTTTTCTTTATTAGCAGTACCGTCAAGCTTAATCATAATTGCATCAATTAATTTTTGATCACAAACATCTATACCTAGTAATTCCTCAGCAATAATTTCATTTACATTTTTAACTGCTTTTAAAACACCTTTGCCCATATAAATATTTTTGTCTTTATCTCTTAATTCCAAAGCTTCGCGAGACCCTGTAGAGGCACCGGAAGGAACTATAGCTTGGCCAAAAGCACCGGAGTCTGTTAATACTTCTACTTCTACAGTAGGGTTTCCTCTGGAATCTAAAATTTGTCTAGCATGAACATCAATAAGTGTACTCATTTTTTATCTCCTTTTTTTAACTAAAAATTATACCATGCCTTACCAGGTTGATAAAGTTGATTTTGCACCTAGTACAAGCATAATTTTAAAATTATAAATTCCCCCTCTCCCGACTATAGCCTTACTGAGAAATTCGATAGCTTCTCCACGGGAGAGGGGGCTAGGGGGAGAGGGCGTTTTCTCGGACGCTAGTGGGGAGCTCCTTCCCCTCTGAAAAGAGCGAGACAGCAAGCCCCAACTGATTTGACAAAAACCGTGTATCTATTTATTATTTGATTTGTTTTCAAGCAAACGTAAAAAAATAACGTATATGTAAACTCACATATTTTGAATTGCATTTGAAGTTTAACAAAGAGGAGATTAAGTAATATGGCAGTTCCTAAAAAAAGAAGATCTAAGTCTAAAAAAAGAATTAAAAAAGCCTATTTTAAAATCGAGGCCCCTAATCTACAGGCGTGCCCGGAATGCGGTAGCCTTATTGTACCTCATAGAGCTTGCCCAGACTGCGGTAAATATAAAGGCCGTCAGGTCATAGCGCTGAAGATAAAAGAAAAAGAAACAGAAACAGAAAAGCAGAAAAAGGGGTAAACTTTGATAACAATAGCTTTAGATGCTATGGGCGGAGACCACGCTCCAGAGGAAATCCTTAAGGGTGCCTTAGAAGCAGTCAAAGCTTTCCCAGTAAAAATTATTTTGGTTGGCCCGGAAACTCTTCTTAAAAAGAAGATAGCGTCTATAGGCGACTTTTTTAAGTATCCTCAAATTACTATTAAAAACGCCACTCAGATTGTGGAAATGGGCGAGTCTCCTGCGCAGTCTTTTAAAAAAAAGCCGGATTCTTCTATTAGGGTAGGACTTAATTTAGTAAAAGCAAAAAAAGCTGACGCTTTTGTTTCAGCCGGCAATACCGGCGCTGTGATGGCAACCTCTACATTAGTATTAGGCAGAATAAAGAATATAGATCGACCTGCGATTGCTACTGTGATCAACATTCATAAAAAACCTTTTGTAATGTTAGATATGGGATCTAATGTTGACTGTAAACCTAAATTTCTTTACCAATTTGCTGTTATGGGAACTTTTTTTTGTAAATTAATTTTAGGTATTGATAATCCTAGAGTTGGCTTGTTAAATATTGGCGAAGAACCAGATAAAGGCAACGCCTTGACTTTAGCTACTTATGATCTTTTAAAAAATTCATCTTTAAATTTTATTGGCAATATTGAAAGCAAAGAAGCCTTATGTAATAAAGCTGACGTTGTAGTTTGTGACGGGTTTGTGGGTAATGTGCTCTTGAAATTTGGCGAGGGCGTAATTGGCTTAGTTTTTGATTTTTTTAAAAAAGAATGGAAAACTTCGGTAATAGCTAAAATCGCTCTTTTGTTATTGGCTCCAGCCTTAAAAAGATTTAAAAAAGATGTTGATTATGAAGAAATTGGCGGAGCACCTCTGTTAGGCATTAATGGGGTAACCATTATTGCGCATGGTAAATCCCGGGCCAAGGCTATTAAAAATGCTATCAAAATAGCTCAACAAGCAGTTGAGACTAACATGGTAGAAAAGATTGCTTATGCAGAATAAACAAACAATTTTAAAATCAGCGGGTATTATTGGTGTCGGTAAAGCTTTACCTGATAAAATTGTAACTAACGAAGATTTTGTTAAGCTAGGCTTGGACACGTCTGACAAATGGATTACCGAAAGAACTGGTATTAAAGAACGCCGGATCGCTGAGCCTGGTATGGGAACCGCTGACCTGGCCGTCAAGGCTGGTCAAGCAGCTTTAGATAATGCCGGTCTCACTCCTCAAGAAATAGACCTGGTTATTGTAGCCACTACTACTCCTGATTATCCTCTTTTTCCTTCTACTGCATGTTTAGTGCAGGATAGATTAGGTATAAAAAAAGTTGGTGCTTTTGATGTTTCGGCAGCTTGTACAGGGTTTAATTATGCCCTTACAACAGCGGCTCAGTTTATTGGTACGGGTTTTGCTAAAAACATTTTAGTTATTGGCGCTGACTGTTTGTCAAAATATGTGGATTGGACAGACCGTTCTGTCTGTATCCTTTTTGGCGATGGAGCAGGCGCTGTGGTAGTGTCCGAAGTAAGTGAAGGTTACGGTATTTTAGCTTCGGATTTAAATGCTAATGGTGCAGAAGGAGATATCTTAATCACCAAAGGAGGCGGTTCTAAAAAACCGTTCTCAGCCGAAATGTTAAAAGATAAATCCCATTTTGTATTTATGAATGGTAAGGCTCTTTATAAAGTAGTTATTAATAGTATCATTCCCACGATTGAAAATACTTTGAAAAAAGTTAATTTAACCTCCAAAGACATCGATTATATGGTGCCACATCAAGCCAATTTAAGAATTATTGAATATGCTCGCAAAAAACTTGGTCTCAAAAAAGATCAGGTCTATATTAATATTCAAAAATACGGCAATACTTCCTCCGCCTCTATTCCTATTGCTTTGGCAGAAGCCGTGAGTTTAGGTAAAATAAAAGAAGATAGTTTACTGTTATCAGTCGGATTTGGAGGAGGCTTTACATGGGCCTCGAATATTATCAGATGGGGCGGTATTAAGAAAGGATAAAACAGAAAATGTCTAAAAAAGCTTTTGTTTTTCCAGGACAGGGGTCCCAATACGTAGGTATGGGGCAGGACCTTTACACTCATTTTCCTGAGGCCAAAATTATTTTTGATCAAGCCCAAGAGATACTGGGTCGGGATATAGCAGCACTTTGTTTCCAGGGACCGGAAGAAGACTTGAAAAAAACCGAAAATACCCAAGCCGGTATTTTTTTAACCTCTGTTTGTTTAGCTAGGTTTTTAGCCAAAAAAGGATATCAACCAGATTTTGTGGCCGGACACAGTTTAGGGGAAGTCACAGCTTGTTATATCGCCGGCGCTTTTGATTTGGTAAATGCTTTAAAGATTATCAAAGCACGTGGAGAATTTATGGCCGCTTCTTTTGCTAGTGATCGATCTGCCATGGCCGCTGTTTTGGGTATGGACAGTGCTAAGCTCAAGGAAGTTTTGACCCCATATGAGCATTATCCGGTCGTTATTGCTAATTACAACAGCCCAAGCCAGATAGTAATTTCTGGTGAAAAAGAAGGGGTTAGAGCAGCTAGTGAAACTTTAAAAGAACAAGGCGCTAAAAGAGTAATTCCTTTACCTGTAAGCGGGGCTTTTCATTCGCCTTTAATGTCTTCGGCAGCCTCAAAATTCGCCCGGTATTTAGAAGATATTCCTTTTGAAGATAGTAAAATCCCGATTATTCTTAATCGTACAGCTCAGCCGGAAACTAAGGCCCAAAAACTAAAAGAAAATTTATCATTACAAATTAAGTCGCCTGTTTTTTGGGTGGATTCTCTTCATTATTTAAAAAACAAAGTAGATTTTTTTATTGAATGTGGGCCAGGTAAAGTATTAACAGGTTTAATAAAAAAAACCTTGTCAGATACTCAAATTTATAGCGTGTCTACTTTGGAAGACGCGCAGAAGTTAGATTAATTAAAAAAGGAGGAAATCTATGTTAAAAGACAAGGTTGCGCTCATTACAGGAGCAGGAAGAGGCATTGGTTATAGCATTGCTGAAAAATTTGCCAAGGAAGGTTGTCACGTAGTTATTTGCGATATTTCAGAAGAAAGCAGTGTCCAGGCAGCTCAAAGTTTAACCGAAAAATATAAAGTACGTGCTTTAGGTGTCAAAACAGATGTTTCAAACTTTGAGGAAACTCAAAAATTAGCAGCTCGCGTTATAGCCGAGTTTGGTAAAATTGATATCTTGGTTAATAATGCCGGAATTACTAAAGACAATCTTTTATTAAGAATGACTCCGGAAGAATGGCAAAAAGTTATTGAGATAAATTTAAATTCTGTTTTTAATTGCAGCAAAGCTGTTTTACGACCAATGCTTAAAAACAAAGGTGGTAGAATTATTAATATAGCTTCAGTTGTCGGCGTGATGGGAAATGCAGGGCAATCTAATTATGCGGCCTCAAAAGCCGGGATTATTGGTTTTACCAAAAGCATTGCTAAAGAATACGGTTCTAAAGGAATTTTGTGTAACGCTATCGCTCCTGGCTTTATCAATACCAAAATGATCGAAACTTTGCCTAAAGAGTATATCGATAACCTTTTGAATCTAGTTCCGTTAAAAAAACTAGGCGAACCCGAAGATGTTGCTAACATAGCGTTGTTTTTAGCGGCCGACCTTTCAGCCTATGTAACAGGACAAGTTATTAAGGTTGACGGAGGCATGGTAATGTAAAAAACCTTGATTAAGAATAGAATCTTTGATACATTTTTTAAACAAGTTAAGATGAAAAAAAATAAGGAGGAAATTTATAATGGCATTATCAGAAAAGGAAGTATTTGAAAAAGTAAAAGCAGTTATAGTAGAACAACTAGGCGTTGCCGCAGACGAAGTTACTAAAGAAGCTTCTTATACAGAAGATTTAGGCGCTGATTCTCTAGATACTGTAGAATTAGTTATGGCTTTAGAAGAGGAATTTAGCACGGAAATTGCTGATGAAGACGCTGAAAAACTAACTACTGTCGCTCAGACTGTAGACTATATCTTTAATCACCCTAGCTAAAAAAAACGCACTAAAAAAATAGGAGGACGGGTTTTGGCTAAAAATAGAGTAGTTATTACAGGCATAGGTACTGTTAACCCACTTGGCAACAATGTCGAAGATTTTTGGAAAGCTTTAAAAGCAGGCAAATCAGGCATAGACAAAATAAATACGTTTGATGTTTCAGAATACACTACCCAAATTGCAGGTTGTGTGAAAGATTTTGTACCCGCAGATTGTTTTGATAAAAAAGAAGTTCGCAGAACAGCGCGTTTTATTTTGTTTGGAGTAAACGCGGCAGTGGAAGCTGTACAAGACTCAGGATTAGACATTGCCCCAGAAGCTGAAAACATCGGTGTTGAAATAGGTAGCGGTATCGGTGGTATTGAAATTTTGGAAGCAACAGCTAAAACCTTATCGGCAAAAGGCCCTTCCAAAGTTAGTCCGTTTACGGTCCCAATGATGATTTCAGATATGGCAGCTGGTATTGTTTCTATCAAAACAGGTGCTAAAGGTCCTAATAGTTGTACGGTTACAGCTTGTGCTTCTTCTACAAATGCTATGGGTAACGCTTTTAAGACCATACAGCGTGGCGATGCTCAAGCTATGATTGTAGGTGGTGCCGAAGCGGCTGTTACACCTTTAGGTTTAGCGGGTTTTTGTGCTGCTAGAGCTTTATCCAAACGTAATGACGATCCCCAGAAAGCCTCGCGTCCTTTTGATGCCGAGAGAGACGGGTTTGTCATGGGCGAAGGTGCGGCTATACTTATCTTTGAAGAACTTGAACATGCTTTAAAAAGAAAAGCTAAAATTTATGCCGAAGTAGTAGGCTTTGGTGCCAGCGGTGATGCCCATCATCTTACAGCTCCGGCTCCTGGTGGAGAAGGTGCTTCACGTGCTATTGCGGCGGCTATCGGAGATGCTGGTATTCAACCACAAGATATAGATTATATTAATGCCCACGGTACATCTACAGAGCTTAACGATAAATATGAAACCATGGCTATAAAAACCTCCTTTGGGCCTCATGCTTATAAATTAAGCATTAGTTCCACCAAATCAATGACCGGGCATCTTTTAGGAGCAACCGGTGCTTTGGAAGGAATTGCTTGCGTTTTAGCCATGCAACATTCACTTATTCCTCCCACTATTAATTATGAGCACCCAGATCCTGAATGTGATTTGGATTATACGCCGAATAAGGCTAAAACTAAAAAAATCAATTATGCTTTATCAACTTCCCTGGGATTTGGAGGGCATAACGCGGTAATTATTTTCAAGAATTATTCGTAATGAACCTGTCGAAAAATAGATGTTAATTGCAGGCGTAGATGAAGCTGGACGAGGAGCTTTAGCCGGGCCTGTGGTGGCTGCCGCTGTCATTTTAGACCCAGACCATCCGGAAAGCTCATTATACAAAGATTCCAAAACTCTGTCAGAAACTCAAAGACACCACCTTTATTTGCATTTAAAGGAGCATTCTAGGGCCATAGGGATTGGTATCGTCAATCAGGTTTTAATTGACCGTTTAAATATCTTAAATGCCACGATGTTGGCTATCAAGCGAGCTGTTCTCTCTTTGAAAAAAGTATCTCCGGACAGAATTTTAATTGATGGCAATCGAAAACCACAAATACCCGGTTATGAAGATATTCAAACTATTATTAAAGGAGACGCTAAGGTGCCCTGTATATCTGCGGCATCTATTGTAGCTAAAGTAGTTCGTGATCAGATTATGTGTAAACTACACACCCATTTTAGCCAATACCAATTTCAGCAAAACAAAGGTTACGGGACCGCGTTTCATTATGAACAAATTCTAAAATTTGGTAAAAGTTCAATACATCGTCGGACTTTTAATTTAACCAAACAGCTGGAGTTGTTTTAATGGGGAAAATATCAGGAGAAATTGGCCGGGCCGGTGAAGAAACAGCGGCTCAATATTTGCGCGCTCAACATTATTTTATTCTAGCTCAAAATTACTATAGTCATTTTGGTGAAATTGACATTGTTGCAAAAGCCCAGGATCAAACTATTGTTTTTGTAGAAGTTAAAACGTACAAACCGCATAGTTTAGTTCATCCATTAGAAGCTATTACACCTTCTAAAAAAAAGCATTTACGCAAAACCGCACTTTGGTATCTTGCACGTCATCATTTAGATAATGCACAAGCACGCTTTGATCTTGTTATTGTGGAAAACAGACAGGTCGTAGATCATCTCGAAAATATTTTTTAAGTCTTGGCGTTAATTATTTTTTTTCTGTAGGTACAAAATAAGAAAATACTGGTGTTAAAACATAAAGACAAATTAGGGCGAACAATATTTCATAAATATAAATATAGCGCACATAATCTACTTTTAAGAGATTAAATATTGTTAATAACAGCACAATAATTAGCGGGATTTTTAAAAATTTAAAAAAAGTTTTTTTACTAGCTATTTCAAAATGAGCATATGGAATACGCGATATCATTAATATTTCTACCAGAATTAGAATAGGTACAAAAAAGACAACACTGGACAAAAGATTAGATACTGCCGCAATTAAAACCAAAGAGGCACCTATCGGCGAAGGCAGTCCTTCAAAATAAGGTGAATGACCACCTTTATCAAAACGACTCAATCGATATTGTATGGCCCCATAATAAGTTAAAGCCAAAAATATCCCCCAGAATAAAGGGATCCCATTAGTTTCAGATAATATTTTATAAATTATAATGGATGGAGCTATCCCAAAACTCACAAAATCAGCTTTAGAATCAAGTTTAGCTCCAAATTTGGAAACAGCATCCAGTTTTCTGGCTAAAGAACCATCAACGGCATCAAACAAAATCCCCAAAATAACTAAAAGGACCGCGAAATGATAGAATCCTATCCAAGCCAAAAAAACAGCGGATATGCCACAAATTAAATTAAGGGTAGTAAAAGTATTCGGTATAATTGCAAAAAGAAGGCGTTTAGCTTTTTTTTCATCGCCTCCTGTTTTTCGTACAAATTTTTGCCACATAAAGTTACCAAAATAATCCAGAAAAGACCAAACCGTAATTAATACGGTAAACCAAATTAACGTATTAAAAACCCAGCTAGGCCACATAAAAATAAAACGACGCAACTCATTTAAAGGGGTTAAAATTAAAGGTAAGTTACTTACTTCTGTTACAGGTACGCGAGCAAAAAGCAATGCGCATACAGGTAAAGTGATCGCGGTTTTAATTTTTCCAGAAAGTTTTGCCTCGATAATAGTGCCGTCTTTTGCAGAGGCTATTCTCAGAGCCATTATAGCCAATTCTCTAGCTAAAATAATAAAAACCGGGAAAGAAGTAATGACTTGCATTTCTAAGAGCGGCAAAAAAATCAAGACCAGGATTTTATCTGCCAAAGGGTCTAGTATTTTTCCTAAGTTAGTTACGATATTTAATTTTCTAGCTACCCATCCATCCAAAAAGTCAGTTGTGCAAATGAGGACAAAAATACTAACGGCAATCAATTGCCAGAAATTTGTTTTATAAGGGGTAACCCAGAAAATTAGCGTAACACCTAAAATCCTAGTCAAAGTAATTAAATTAGCTAGATTTTTTTGGATTTTTATTTTCATATTAATTTGTACCAATATAGGTGGTGGTGCCGAGAGCCGGACTTGAACCGGCACGCTGCTTTAAAACAGCAACAGATTTTAAGTCTGTCGTGTCTACCAATTTCACCATCTCGGCATTTTTTTATGGACATAAATATACTATGAGACACCAGATATGACAAGCAAGTCTGCGTAAAGTATAAAAAGACTTAAAAAAAAACCGCGGTAATTGTATAATAAACAAAATTGTTTAAAAAAAACAAAAAGGAGTTGATTTAACTGATATTTAGATCTAGACGAGGTATTGGCAAATTATCCAAATCTTCCTCAAAAAGATCTGTTGGCGCTTCCTATCAAGCCAAAAGGTCGCAGAGAGAAAAATTATGGTTTTACGCTAAAAAAGTTTTAATAGTTTTATTACTAGTAGGCTCTGTTTCTAGTGCGATTATGGGGATTTTGCTTTTTCAAATATCTAGAAATCTTCCAGCTGTTGATACTATTAGTACTTATATTCCTGCAGAAACCACCAAAATTTATAGCGCAGACGGCGTTATTCTTGCTGAGTTACATCAGGAAGTAAACAGGATTCTTATTCCTTTAGAAAAAATTTCAGACAATCTTAAAAAAACCGTTGTTGCTATGGAAGACACTGCTTTCTATGAACATCATGGTATTAATATTAAAGGCCTTTTACGGGCCTTGTGGGTAGATATTAAAGCGCGTAGCTTTGTTCAAGGCGGCAGTACATTAACTCAACAATTAGCCCGAAATCTCTTTTTATACAGACAAAAAAAATTAGTTCGTAAATTAGCTGAAATTATTTTGGCTATTCAAATTGAAAGAAAATATACTAAATCAGAAATTTTGGAAATGTATCTCAACCAGGTTTATTGGGGACATAATGCTTATGGGATAGAGTCAGCCGCTCATTTATACTTCGGTAAAAATGCTCTATCTTTGTCAACTGCCGAAGCTGCTATGTTGGTAGGGATGTTAAAAGGACCTGAATTATATAGCCCCTTAAAAAACTTCACTTTATCTAAAAAAAGACAAAAACTGGTTTTGGACAGAATGGCCAAACTAAGCATTCTTACACCAGAACAAGTTGAAGAAGCGTACGAGGAAAAATTACAATTAATTGGCCGTAAAAAATTTAGATACAAAGCTCCTTATTTTACTATCCATATTATTGAACAATTGATTAATATGTATGGAGAAGTATCTACTTATACTTCAGGTATGAAAGTATATACAACCTTAGATTACCATCTGCAAGAACAAGCCGAAAAAGTAGTTCAAGAAGCTATTGATTTGGGTAATCGTCCTTATTGGATCAAAGGAGAAAAGGTACCTAGTTTAAATTATAATGAAGCCGCCTTGTTGGCGCTTGACCCCAGGACCGGTTACATCAAAGCCATGCAAGGAGGCGCGGATTTTTCCGTTAGCCAATTTAATCGTACCTTGCAAGCTAAACGCCAGCCAGGCTCCACTTTTAAACCGTTTGTTTATTTAACCGCTTTAAAAAAAGGATTTTCGCCAGGTACTTTTATTGAAGATAGCACGATAACTTTCAATACTACCGAAGGTCCGTATGCTCCGCATAATTATGGCGAAAAGTTTTTAGGTAATATTCCTATGAGAAAAGCTTTGGAAAGATCTATAAATGTTGTCGCTATTAAATTAAACGATATGGTTTCTCCTAAAGCAGTTGTAGAAACTGCCCGTCAATTAGGTATTACCTCTCCTTTGATGCCTATCTTGTCCCTTCCCCTAGGTGCCAAAGAAGTCACGATGGTGGAGATCACCAGCGTCTACGGCGTATTTGCCAATAATGGTATTAGAGTAAAACCTATTAGTATTCTTAAAATTGAGGATCGTGACGGTATCCCTTTGTATAAACATCGCATTAGAGAAACTAGAGTTTATGATAAAAATTTAATTGCCGTTTTAGTGGAAATGATGAAAGGCGTCGTGAACTATGGGACAGGTAAAGGGGCTAAACTACCACGTCCTATGGCTGGAAAAACAGGCACCACTTCAGACTATAAAGACGCTTGGTTTATAGGGTATGTACCGCAACTGGTTTGTGCTACGTGGGTTGGTAATGATGATAATACTCCGATGCGCAACGTTACCGGCGGCTGGATACCAGCTATTATGTGGAAAAACTTTATGCGTGAAGCTTTGAAAAAAATCTCGCCGCAGGATTTTCCTAGACCACATGGTTTGGTTTCAAAAGAAGTTAACTGGGAAACCGGTAATTTGGCTTCAGAAATTAGTAATCCAGAATATGTGACTACTGAAAAATATTGGAAAGGGTCCGAACCTACTATTCAAGATACTCGGGAAAATTATAAAAAAATTACAACTAAAAAAGAAAAAGATACAGAATCAGAAAATACGATTTTAGATTTTTTTAACATGTAATGAGGTATTTTTCATGGAAAATTTAATTGTTATTGGATCTGGACCAGCGGGCCAGACAGCTGCCATATATGCCGGTCAGGCTAATTTGAAACCCTTAATGTTTGAAGGATTAATGGCTGGCGGTATTGCTGCGGGGGGACAGTTAACAACAACTACGGATATTCACAATTTTCCAGGCTTTCCTGATGGGGTAAGTGGTCTGGAATTAATGTTTAAAATGAGAGAACAAACCCTTAAAAGTGGCGTTAAAATTTTGACCGAAACCGTCGAGAAAGTAGAGTTGGACGTAAATCCTTTTCGGGTTGTTAGCAGTTCCGGCACGTACGAAACCAAAACTTTAATTATCGCCAATGGCGCTATTGCGCAAAGATTAGGAGCCAAAGGTGAAGATCAGTATTGGCAAAAAGGAGTTTCTGCTTGCGCGGTTTGTGACGGCGGTTTACCCATTTTTAGAAATCAACATTTGGTCGTGATCGGCGGCGGAGATACAGCTATTGAAGAAGCTTTATATTTAACTAAATTTGCCCGCAAAGTAACTATGCTTGTTCGAAGAAATGTTTTCAGAGCCTCCAAAACAATGCAGGCCAAAGCATTTCATAATGCTCAAATTGAAATTATGTGGCATACAGAATTAGCCGGGATTTTAGGTGACGGCAAAAAAATAACTCATTTAAAAATCAGAAACAATCAGACCAATAAACTGGAAACCATAGACGTAGCCGGGCTTTTTTATGCTCTCGGTCATAAACCCAATACCGAAATGTTTAAAGGTCAGTTAGAAATGGATGAGACAGGTTATCTTGTTACTAAACCCAATTCTACGATGACTAATATTCCCGGGGTTTTTGCCGCCGGCGATGTGCAGGACCATGTTTATCGCCAAGCTATTGTGGCCGCGGGTTCAGGCTGTATGGCCGCCCTAGAAGCAGAACGCTATCTACAAATTTGACAAAATAGCAGGATTTATGGCAAACTCAATCTGGAAAAGGGGATAAAAAATGGAAAATCATCAAGCAGAAACTGAAGTTACTACCAATAGTATTATCGAGAAAAAAATCGAGAAAGTTAACGCCTTAAAAAAAGCAGGTATTAATCCCTATCCCTATACCTACGATCCGACACATAAAGCCTTAGAAATAAAAGACAATTTCGCAAAATATCAAGATACAGATATTGTAAAAGTAGCAGGAAGAGTCATGCTTTTACGCAATATGGGAAAATCCACTTTTTTAAACTTGGCTGATCAAAGCGGCGATATTCAGATTTATTTTGGCCAAAAACAAGTGGGAGAAGAAAGCTACGAGCTATTCAAAAAAGTAGATGTAGGCGACATTATTGGCGTAGAAGGTACTGTTTTCAAAACCAGGACCGAGGAAATTACAGTCAGAGCGCAAAATTTTACTATTTTAACTAAATCGATCCGCCCGTTACCTGAAAAATTTCATGGTATTGTGGACAAAGAATTACGCTATAAGCACCGCTCTTTAGATATGATTATGAACAAAGAAGTCAAAGAAACTTTTCTAAAAAGAGCTTTGGCTACTAAGCTCATTCGTAACTTTATGGATCAAAAAGGATTTGTGGAAATCGAAACCCCACTATTAGACACAAAATATGGGGGTGGGGAAGCTAAACCATTTAGCACTAAAGTTAATGCGCTTGATATGCAAGTTTACTTAAGCATTTCTCCGGAATTATATTTAAAAAGACTTATGGTAGGTGGCATTGAACGTGTTTATAACATTGGCAAATCTTTTCGTAACGAAGGTATAGATCGTACTCATTATCCGGAATTTACTTCTATGGAATTTTATCTGGCCTACGCTGATTATCACGATACCATGAAATTAACCGAAGATTTATATGAATATGTTTTTAAAACCGTAAACGGCACTACTAAGGTTGTGTATGACGGCCAAGAATTAGATTTCAAGGCTCCTTGGCCTAGGGTTAGAATGACCGATTTTATCAAACAACAACTGGAAATTGATGTTGAGAATTTAACCAAAGACGAAATCTTAGCCCAAATGAAAGTCCAAAAAATTACTCTGGAAGAAGACTTAGATTTCAGTAAAGTTAGTAAAGATAGCTTAATTATACTTCTTTTTGAAGAATTCTGTGAAAAATTAATTATTCAACCTACTTTTGTAATTGATTTTCCCAAAGAATCTTCCCCCCTTTCTAAAGCGCATCGTCAAAATCCAGAACTTATTGAGAGGTTCGAACCTTTTGTTAAGGGGGTTGAAATTGGTAACGGTTATTCCGAACTCAATGATCCGGTTGAGCAACGTTGCCTATTAGAAGATCAGGCGCAAAAACTGCGTGCTGGATTAGAAACAGCAACGCCTATGGATGAACGGTTTGTGGAAGCTATTGAAGCCGGTTTGCCTCCGGCGAGTGGTGTAGGGCTGGGCATAGACCGGATGATGATGTTTTTGACCGGTGCACAATCTATTCGGGATGTTATCGCCTTTCCTATTTGTAAATAAGGGGCAGCTTTTAACTCCGGCAGAACGACCTACTTACGATACTCATTAATCACCTTTTTAATCGCCGCAAAAGCTTGTGGAATATCTGGTGTATTAAGAATAAAAGACATTTCTTTGAAAGTCGAAATTATTTCTACTATTTGGATGTTTTCCCAGGCCAAGGCGCGTGTAAAAAGATAAAATAAACCCACGGATTCATAGGAGTCATCTGGAATATTAATCGTTAAACTAGACAAGTTTTTTAAAATAAATTTAATTTTATGGTCGGCAAATACCTTTAATAATCTTTGTTCATATTTCTGATTTGTAATCATGCTTATTTCGTGTAAACCATAAACTAGGGTAATAAAATCTTCTTTTTTAAAATCAATTAATTTATATGTTTTTTTTATCTCATTTTGCATTTCTTCGGATTTAATAAGCGTGATTTCTAGGAGATCAGAACGCATTCTAATATCTGTATCTTCTTCAAAATGTACTTGAGGAAAAGTTTTTGTAGCGCGACCTGTTTTTTGAGCATAACGTCTTAAGGCCATCACGATTGCTGCGGGCGCTGCCTTTTTAGCTAATTCTTTTTCCAATTCTGGTTTTATTAATTGCGCTAAGTTAGCATAATTAATGATTTTTTTCCGCATAGCCTCTTCTATAAAAGGCTGTTTTTCTAAATATTGGTTTACATAATCTGAAATTTTTTCTAATTTCATATTTTTCTCTCTATGTTTCGTAGCTAAGCGTACGTCGAAAATATTATAACCTTTATTTTCCATTAAAATCCCATAGTTGACAAGTAACGCTTTTTTTATTAAACTAACCAAATTGTTATTAGAAAAACAATGTGTTGCTAAAATAACAAAACAAGTATACAAAAACGGGGGCCATAATTCAATGTTGAATTTAAAAATAGTAGCGTTAAGACCGCCACAGGAATGTATTAGTAATATTGGTTTAATTGGGAAGTATGAGGTTGATAAAGGAAATAGGCATATTCGCTATTTTTCTACGGACATTTATGCTAATGCCGTAGCTTTAAAAGCTGTGCTAGAGGAGGGCTTTCAACAATTGAATGCTCATAATATGCCTCGGTTAATGGGGAGGTATATTATAGATTCTAGCTTAGATTATCAGTTAGGAGATACGTTGGCTTTAGATTGCGGTGTTTCCGCTGTTATCGAGGCTCGTATCAATCTGCAAGACGCATTTGCTCACCAGAGTCTTATTTATGTTAGAATTATGCGGGACGAAATGGCGGATGCAAATGACCGGAATATATTAGAGAAAAGACAATCCCTTTTGCAGGACGTGCAGGCTAAGAATTGCACCATCAGACCCATAGATTCCGGTTATACAGTGGAGCGCTTAAAAGCCGTTCAGGCTACGCCTCAAGACATCCAGGATATTATCGACATTTATACTAGCGTTTACCAAAGCTATGATATTACACCAGAGAATTTTCAAGGTAATTTTCAAAATTCTATTGTTTATGTAGCGCGTGAGAGCAAATCTAAACACATTGTAGCTATCGCCGCTGAGGAAAGAGCGTCTATCCCTATTGGGTCACAAAAGTTAACCGTTTGTGAGATCGGCAGGATTGCTACGCATAAAAAGCATCAAGGTGTAAATCTTGCCGCTCATTTGACTCGGTGTCTTTACGAGACAGTGGATATCGAAGCTGATATAGATTTGGTTTTTGCCGAGGCGCGGGCTACCGTGTTTGGGTCCAATCTCATTTTTCATAGATTAGGCTTTGAACTTAGTGGCACGTTAGAAAAATATTATCAAAGAGCCGGTAGCGAAAGCATAGGCTTAGATTTAATTCGTCGTAAAACTGGCTTGGAAGATTTTAATATCTGGACTACCATTCCTACAAAAACATCTGAAAAGAGCAGCTCAATAGAGTCTATGTTAGGGGGGGCTTCGCTGGGCTAACGCCGCTGCGTAAGCAGATTTAAGTTGCTTCCAAAGACTCAGGTTTTTGTTGACCTCTTAAATTTTGGATCAACAACACCCTGGGAATCCCACTATAATCATCAGAAAATGTAAAATTAGCATAACCATATTTTTGCAGTAATTGGGTTAATCCTTCTTGTTGATCGATACCAAACTCAAAAAGAAAATAACCTTCAACTGATTTTAAAAGTTTAAAAAGACGTTTGTAAATTTTCAAACCGTCATCCCCCCCTTTAAGCGCAGCTTTAGGATCATGTTTTTTAACTTCTGTTTGTAAATCCCTAATGTGCGAGTCTGGAATATAAGGCGGGTTTGATACAAAAATATTAAGCTTCTCATTTTGCGCAATTGTTTTAAAAAAATCCCAATCCTTAAAAAAATCTTTATAAATAAAATTTATGTTTTGGGCCCCTAATCTTTGAGCGTTTTCGTGCGCTGTTTTATAGGCTTTTTTGCTTTTGTCCCAGGCGTACATATTTTTTAAATGAGGGTAGGCCAAAGCCACCTCAATGCTGATCACGCCTGAACCAAACCCGAATTCAAAAAAGTTTGTTTCAGATGGATCAAGCTTGTTTTTATGAATGACTTGCGTAATTTTTTCTACCAAAAGTTCTGTTTCAGGTCGCGGTATAAAAACCCCTGGCTTAATATTATAAACGTTATTTCTAAAATGAACGTTTCCTAAGATATGAGCTAAAGGGATTTTCTTTTGCCGTTGTTTAATTTTACTTAAAAATATATTTAGGCGGGTTTTATTTGTAATTGTTAGTTTGAGCTTAGCTAAAAATTTTGTCTGTGAAAAATTAAACGTATCTAATAATAATAATTTACTTTCTAACGCAGCCTCTTCATTTTTTGTAGCTAAAAGAAGTTTTTCTCCTTTTTTATACAAATCAAAATAAGTTGTCACTGGTTTTTCATTTTATTTATTTTTTCCGCAGTTGCTAATCCCTCGATTATTTCATCTAAAGACCCGTTCAGAATTTTATCCAAAGCATGTAAAGTTAAATTTATACGATGGTCAGTTACGCGGCCTTGCGGAAAATTATAGGTTCTAATTTTTTCAGACCTGTCCCCAGACCCTACTTGTATTTTGCGTGCCTCTGCTTCAGACCCTTTTTCATCTTGTAGTTTTTTATCATAAAGCCTGGTTTTTAGAACACGCATTGCTTTTTCTTTATTTTGAAATTGTGAACGTTGATCCTGACATGCTACAGCCACTCCTGTAGGTAAATGTGTGATTCTAACCGCAGAATCTGTTTTATTGACATGCTGGCCACCTGCCCCGGAAGAACGATATGTATCAATACGTAATTCTTTTAGATCAATTTCAATGTCTATTTCTTCGGCCACATCAGGAAAAACTACCACAGAAGCCGCTGATGTATGAATACGCCCGGAAGATTCTGTTTCAGGAACGCGTTGAACCCGATGAATACCACTTTCATATTTCAGGTTTCCATAAGCCTTTTTACCAGATATGATAAATATTACTTCTTTTAACCCTCCGATTCCGGTTATGTTTTCCGATAATATTTCCAGTTTCCAGTTTTTGGATTCTGCATACTTCATATACATACGATACAAATCATACGCAAAAAGAGCGGCCTCTTCGCCCCCCGTACCAGCGCGTATTTCTAGAATGGCATTTTTATCATCATTAGGATCTTTAGGAAGAAGAAAGGTCGTGAGTTCGTTTTTAATTCGTTCTTTTTCTGTTTCCAGGGTATCTAATTCTTCTTGCGCTAAATTTTTAAAGTCTGGGTCTTTAAGTAATTGCTTGGCTTCTGTAATATCTTGTTCTATTTTTTTGTATTTACGAAATTCTTCTATAATTTCTTTTAAATCAGCATGTTGTTTTGCTATTTTCTGATAGGCACTTCTATCTCGCATTAAATCAGGATCGCTCATTTTTTCTTCTAAGCGTTGAAATTGTTCTTCTAATCCCATAAATTTTTCTAGCATTTGAATATCCTCACAGCATACGCATCATACCAAGATGCACTTTTGATGACTCACAAGCTTTCACGCGATACATTGGTAAGGGAAAAAAGTTAAGCTTTAGCTTTTTTTTGATACTGAGAACGTTTTTTAAATTTTTCTACTCTACCTTCAGTATCCAGAATTTTATTTTCGCCAGTGTAAAAAGGATGACAATTTGAGCAAATATCAACTCTGATTTTATCCAAAGTAGAACCCATTTCAAATTCCGCACCACAAGCACAGGTAGCCACTATATTATGATATGTTGTTGTTTTAATTTTGTTTTTTTTGGTTTCTTTTTTTGGTTTGTTATTTGTATTTGGCTTGGCACCCTTGTTTTTAGGGTCCACTTTTTTATCCTTATTATCTGTTTCTTTCTTTACCATTATAGAGCTCCCTTTATTTATCTGGCCATACTTTAGCCTAAACTTTAAATTTAAATATTTCGCAGCTTACTACGAAATCCGTATCATTATAACAGAATAATATCTTCTAATTCAATGGGGGGGTATCCGTAGATACATATTCTTATAAACTATCTTGAGAGGCAAGTCCCAAAAGATTAATAGCTAAGAGACCGAGTAAGATTAGCCATAATGCAAAAACATAAGTCACCGCAATATACATCAAGCTATTTTGCCACCATTTTTTACGATATTTTTGTTTCTTATTTATTTTCATTTAATTATTATTTTGCCTTTGTACTAGATGATAAAAACTCAAACCTTTTAAGCGTTATCCTCCAGAAATTAAACTATTTAGGAGTTTTATACAACTTCACATTTATAAGTTGTACGATCTGTAAATTCTTCTTGTTTGCCTTTATTCCATTGTTCTACTGGTCTATAAAAACCAACTACTCTAGAATATACTTCTGTTTTTTTTCCGCATTTTTTTTCTGCTGTCATTTTATTACTCCTTTTTAGTTTTGTTAATTATCATCTTCCCAGCTAAAGCCGGGAAGATGATAATTAAAGCTTAATGTAGATTAGGCTCTACCATCAAAGCAATCAACGCTTTTTTCTGCGCTTCGCTAATTTCAGTTGTTCCATCAGTAGTTCCAGTGATTCGAGCCATTGTAGCTACTAGACGAGTGACGAATGCTTCTTTACCTGCTTTTTCTACTGCTTGATCAGGTCTGCCGCCTTCTTCATACAAGCTGAATTTAGTCATTTGGATAATTTCCACATCTTCTCTGATTCCCATAAGGGCCGCAAAAGAAGCAGGTGTTCCACCTTCCGTGAAATCATGCCTAGTAGACATCCATTGTTGCATCATGCTAGGAATAGCCAAAGTATCTCTAGTATATGAAATACTTCCGCCATTAGCAATAATATTTGCTACCCAACTATGAACTACAGTGATTGGAATAGGCCAGTTTTGTAGATCCGGTGTTTCACCAGGCGCAGTCATTTCCATTTTATAAGTTCTGCCAATTGGTGGGTTCCCAGAAGAACTAATCAACTCGGCTACCGTGATATTAAATGCAGTAGCCATTGTTGCTCTCATGCTGGTAATTTCCGCATCACTAGATTCAATATCAGCTTGGAAAGTAGTGAAAATACTTGTAAAAGCTGTGTTTAACGCTGTTTGAATAGCTGTAGCATCTAGTTCAGGATGGTCATCCAAATATCCTTCTGGATCCATAAAATAACCACTATATTCAGTGTCTATGTCTTCCTGAGAGCTAACCATTGTACTGACCGCTGCATTAAAGTTGGTTACTTGCGTACCACTAGCCTCTAGAACGGTTAGCGCTGCTGTATATTTCTTTTGGACTTTAGTTGCTGCAATTCGTGTCATAAAAGAAGAAACAGCGGCATTCATGTTATTCATTACCGCAGTGGATATGGCCATCATATTTTCATTATCTTCTACTTTATAACCAGTAGCATCAAAAGCAATTAAAATATATTCAAGTTTTACACCTGCTTTTTCCGCCGCATCCATAAAAATGTCGGCCATAATTGAGCCGCTGGCTTTAGCCATTTCATTGTCAGCTGCAGTCGTATCCGTAAGAGCTACAGCATCGTTGAACGCTTCTGTATAATTAGCCAAAGAACTTGTACCTTCTGTAGCATTATAAATCAAGGCACTTTTAAAAGCGGTCATTTGTGCCGTTGTACACAATTCTTCTAAGGTAGCTACATAACCACCCGTACCTAGTATAACCGCGCCACCACCTAGAGCAATATTAGTAATATCAGCATCGGTTATTTCCGGACTTCTGGTAATTACAAAGCCAAAAGACGCATAAATAGGATCGTCTGTACTATTAGCCGCAAAACCCTCTAAAATTGATTTAGTTTGAGTTGTAGATAAAGCATTAGCCCCTAATTTAGTAGTCGTATTTTGCGCTGGCGCAGGCACTAACCCTTTACTTAATACGGTTCCTGCCTCAGTTTTAACAGTAATAACTAAAAAATTCACGCCGTCACCGTCATGCGTAGGCACATTTGTAAAAGCATAATCTATTTTTTCATTAGCATCTGCTGCTACCGAACTCGTGCTTTTTTCAGTTAATGTTCCATCACTATTTACTTGTTCTAAAATTACTGTATAGGATTCTCCTGGCGTCAAACTTGCCATAATAGGCGAAACTGTAAACGCCACTAATATAAGAGTTAAAAAAGATAAAAAGATTTTCGTTTTAAAAGATTTCATTATATATAAGCCTCCTTCCTTTCTTTATTTAGCATTACCGGAAATTGTACCGCTAGAAGTACTGGTAGAGCTACTTCCACTGCTGGAACTAGTACTACTACATCCACCTGCTACAATCAAAGCAAAAAAGACCATGATGATAGCTAATAACTTTATTTTTTTCATTTAGTTTCGGCTCCTTTCCTAGATTTTTTGAGTCTTAAACTCATTATATAGATTATAAACCTAAAAAAATATAATAGTTAATATAACTTTTGGTATCCATTCAGATTTGAGAGGCATCTTTAAACCTCACGGCACAAGGTTTCCCCCTGGACGCTAGTGAGAGGGGAGGCCTAAATTTTAAATCAGAAAACTCGGAGTTTAAACAGTTTTAAAAAAAGACTTTTAGTTTTTGTTCTGTTAGGGGCATGGTTACAATATCGCTTATTCTCAGTTTCAAGAATTCCAGCCAGTGGCTACGCTTAATTTGAGAGGCCATAAGAATTAGTTTGTACTCAGGTTCTTTTTTCTTTTCACGTACTAGTTTTACTACATTATAAGCTTCTTCAACAGCATATTCGCCATCAAATAAAAACCCACTATATTCTGGTTTAGCAAGTTCTTCCATAATTGTATGTTTTGTATTAGCAAAAGTGAAAGCAAAATATTTTGGATCAAACCCTTGTAAAATTTTCTCTTGTTTTGGTTGGCAATATACTAGAATTTGCAAGGGAAGTTTTTTTTGTTGTTTTTCTTTTTGGTCAGCAACAGGCACTTCACTTTTTTTTGGAGCTGTATTTGTTTTAATTTTTTGTTTAAATAACCAGTTAAAGACCATTTTTTATTCCTTTGGTTCCTCTTTATTTTCAAGGTCAGGTTTGACCGCTGCTTTTGGGTTTTCAACTTCTAATTCCGCTTCTACTTTGGTGAAATCAACGTCCGCGTACACAAGCCCGTCAAAAAGCGTCACAATGCGATCCGCATACAGGGCCACTGCTTCATCATGGGTTACGATAATAATAGTTGTATTGTATTTTAGATGCAGGTCCTTTAAAAGACTTAAAATTTCCAGTTCTGTATTAGAATCCAGGTTTCCGGTAGGCTCATCTGCCAAAATAATTCTAGGCTTGTTTACCAGGGCACGCGCAATTGCGGCTCTTTGCCGCTGTCCACCCGAAACATCACCTGGTTTGTGATTCATTCTGTCTTCCAAACCAACTACTTTCAAATATTCAGCCGCAATTTTAAATCTTTCCTTACGCCCAATATTGTTATAACTAAGAGGTAAAGCTACATTTTCTAATAAACTATATTTATCTAATAGATTATAACTTTGAAAAATAAATCCAATTTGTTGGCTTCTCAATTCCGATAATTCAAAATCTTGAAAAGTGCTTACATTCTCCCCACTAAAAAGGTAAGTCCCTACTTTTACCGGATCAAGACACCCTAAAATATTCATCATGGAAGATTTTCCAGAACCGGACTTGCCAATAATAGAAACAAATTCCCCTTCTTTTAAAGTAAGGTTGATATTTTTCAAGGCATAAAAAAGGTCTTTTGGCCCAGAAGGATATATTTTACAAACATCAATTAATTCTATTACTGGTTTCGCATTTTTTAAGGGCATGATTTTAATAAATACTTTCTAAATTTTATTATTAATATTATTATATCACGGATATTTTTTTGATACCTAGTGTGGTTATTAGCTGCTATCCAGATTCAAAAAACCCCTTTGACCTTCCCATAAACCCCGCGAATCCATACAGGTTAACAAAACTAGCCCAAATGCGCTTTTTCCTATAAAATTTAATTTACTTTTTAAATATAAGGAATACTATTAATGCTTAACCAAATTATTGTCAAAAATGCCCGGGTGCATAACCTCAAATCCGTTAATTTGGAACTACCGCGTAACCAGATGATTGTCTTTACCGGCATTTCCGGTTCAGGCAAAAGTTCTTTGGCTTTTGACACTATTTATGCCGAAGGTCAACGAAGATACGTAGAATCTTTGAGCGCCTATGCCCGTCAGTTTTTGGATAAATTAGACAAGCCAGACGTGGAAAGTATTAGCGGTTTATCCCCAGCCATTTCTATAGATCAGAAAAGCGCTTCGCATAACCCGCGTTCTACCGTGGGCACAGTAACCGAAATTATGGATTATCTGCGTTTGCTTTATGCCAGCATTGGCCAGGCGCATTGCTATCAATGTGGCCGGCTCATTCAGCGCCAAAGTTTGCAGGAAATATTTGAACAGGTAATGAATATGCCAGCAGAAAGTCCTATAACTATTTTAGCGCCCGTGATTGCATCTAAAAAAGGCGAGTTTAAAGATCTACTTAGTAAAATTCAAAAAGATGGGTTTCATCGTATTAGACTAGACGGTACTGTTTACCGTTTAGACGAATTTAACGAGAAAATAGACAAAAACAAAAAACATACTTTGGAAATCGTGGTTGACCGTTTAACTATTAATTCGGAAAACGAGCAACGTATTTTTGAATCCCTGGAAACCGCGCTAACCCAAACCAAAGGCCTGGTCCAGGTTCAGATATCCGACACATTACTCGCGGTCTTATTTTCTGAAAATTTCAATTGTCCAAATTGCAATTTAAGTATCGCGGAAATTAGTCCTAGATTATTTTCTTTTAATTCTCCTTATGGAGCATGTGAGAAATGTAATGGCTTAGGAGAACGTTTTGATTTTGATCCTAATCTTATTATCGAAGATTACGAACTGCCTATTCGAGCAGCGACCAGAAAAAGCTTTAATCTGGACGATACTTATTATGGTCACCGTTTCGAAGAGGTCGCGCATAGCTATGGTTTTTCTTTAGAGACTACGATTAAAAAATTGACCACTAAACAATTTGATCTTTTAATGTATGGCAATTACGAGGACGGTACCAGCGGATACTCTTGGGAAGGCATAATACCTAATTTAAAAAGAAGGTATTATCAGACTCAATCGGAAGGCATGCGTATGTATTTTCGTAGTTTAATGAGCGCTAATATTTGTCCGGATTGTCAGGGACAACGTCTCAAAAAAGAAGCGCTTGCCGTTAAAATATCGGATAAAAATATTGCGGACATTAGCGATATGAGCATTTCCGCTCTATCGATGTTTATACGGGATTTAAAATTAACCCCCAAAGAAAAAGCAATAGCGCATCTTATTTTAAAAGAAATTATAGAACGGCTTGGTTTTTTACAAAACGTTGGTCTTGATTATCTTAGTTTGTCCCGTAAATCTCTGACTTTATCCGGTGGGGAATTTCAGCGTATACGCCTTGCTACGCAGATCGGGTCAGGCTTAACCGGCGTGCTTTATGTTTTAGACGAACCAAGTATTGGCTTGCATCAACGCGATAATTTACGTTTGATTACCACCTTGCAAAAGCTAAAAGAGCTAGGCAATACTCTGATCATTGTTGAACATGATGAGGAGATGATCCGTTGCGCAGACTATGTTGTCGATATTGGCCCGGGAGCAGGTAAGCATGGTGGCGAAATCATTTTTGCCGGAACCGTAGATGATCTTTTGCAAGCGCCTCAATCTCTAACTGGTCAATATTTGAACAAAACGCAACAAATCGAAATTCCAAGTACCAGAAGAAAAAATAAAAAACAAAAATATTTAAAATTATTTGGTGCACATGAGAACAATTTGAAAAATTTGGATATTGCTTTTCCTCTAGGTAAATTTATTTGCATTACCGGGGTTTCCGGGTCAGGTAAAAGCTCTTTAGTTAATGATGTATTACATAAAATTTTAACTAAACATTTTTATAAAAGAAAACATATTCCTGGTAAATTTGTCAAAATAGAAGGTTTGGAATATTTAGACAAAGTAATTACTATTGATCAGTCGCCTATTGGTAAAACCCCGCGCTCCAACCCTGCTACATATACGAATACCTTCACACCTATTCGCGAGCTTTTTGCTATGACCAGAGATGCTAAAATACGTGGTTATAAACCAGGGCGTTTTAGTTTCAATGTTAAAGGCGGACGTTGTGAAGCGTGTCAAGGAGGAGGCGCGGTCAAAATCGAAATGCATTTTTTACCAGACGTATATGTGACCTGTGATGTTTGTAAGGGCGAACGCTACAATGAACAAACCTTGGAAGTGAAATATAAAGGATATAATATTAATGATGTCTTAAACATGACCGTAGAAGAAGCGTCGGAAGTATTTACGCATATCCCGCAGATAGCTAATAAGTTAAAAACCTTGTTAGAGGTTGGTTTAGGTTATATCACACTTGGTCAAAGCGCAATCACACTTAGTGGGGGAGAAGCGCAAAGAATTAAGTTAGCTAAAGAATTAAGTAAAAGAAGTACTGGTCAAACCCTTTATTTGTTGGACGAACCTACTACGGGGTTACATTTTGAGGATATTAAAAAATTACTTAAAGTACTACATAAATTAGTTGATACCGGTAATACGGTTATTGTCATAGAACACAATTTGGATGTTATTAAAACCACAGACTATATTATTGATTTAGGCCCGGAAGGCGGAGATGCAGGAGGCTATCTCATAGCAGCAGGCACGCCAGAAGAAGTGGCTTTGATCAAGACCTCTTATACAGGACAGTTTTTAGCGCAATTTTTTGAGTTGACCAATAAAGGAGCTCATAAATAACTATGAAAAACATCATTAAAGATACCTATCAAATCACAGAACTCATATCCGAAGATATTATTTCCTATAATTATCAGGGGCTTAACCTTCAAAACCAGCAAGTCTTACTTATTAAACAATATAAAACCGAATATTTAACACCCACTTTAGTAGCCAGGCTTATCGCCGCTACGGAAAAATTGATTGCTTTTACAGATCCCCGTTTTTTTACCGTGTTGGATTGCCATTATGATGGGCAAAGTTTTTTTGTGATTAATGCCTTTTCCAAAGAGTTTATAAGATTAGATAAATTTTTGGCCACAGCAGCGCCGCTGGCAACTTCGCAAATCGCGACTCTTGCTACGCAGTTGATTGCGGCAGGGCAGGCTACAGCCGAAAAACAATTTATCATCGGTTCGCTTAATTTAGTTAATATTTATCTGGATCAAAACCTTAATTTAAAAATAGCGCATCCTTTTTTACCTTTAGAAATCATTAAATCCCATGTTGCCCAAGTAAATGTTTTGGACAACCTTGCTTTTTTTGCCCCTGAGTTTTTGCAATATCAAAAATATTCTACGGCTAGTGATGTTTATGCATTTGGCGTGATACTTTATTTTCTGTTTACCCAACAGCTACCTTATTTAGAAAAAATAACTATCTCTGATATGAAAAAAGAGCTTATAAAAGATTTTGTTTTCCCTCCCCCTCACTATTCGCACATGCCTGAATTTTGGCGTCAACTTATTTTTTTCTGTTTATTAAAAAATCCGCAACAGCGTATTTCTACTTTTACAGAGTTAGCTCAAATTTACGCGCATCCGGATGACTTACAAAAACTTTCCGCTCAATATGATCCTGCTTTAGAAAACGTGGTTTTAGAAGCCTTAAAAAAAGATCTTGAAAAGAAAAAACAACAAGCCTTTTTTATTAGGTTTAAAACCATTGCTTTGATTTTGACTCTTTTTTTTGTTTTCTTATTTATGTATGTGATGTCTCTTAAATATTTAAATGCTATTCCATTGACCGTAGTTCCGGACGTACGTAATTTATCTCAGGAAAAAGCCGTAGCTGTTTTACGTGACCATAAATTAAAAGCCATTCTGGGCGGGGAGATGCCCCATCCTACAGTTTCAGCTAATTTTGTCGTTGATACAAAGCCCGCTCCTTTACGGGAAGTCAAACAAGACCGGGTAATCAAACTTTTTATTTCTAAAGGCCAGTCCGAAATTCAGGTATCGGATTTAAAGGGTAAATCTTTAGCTCAGGCGCAAGTGATTTTACCAGAGGCTGATTTAGTTGTAGAACAGGAAGAATATTCTTATGTTTCACAAAAAGGTTTAATTTTGGAACAGACACCCACCCCAAATAATTTTATTAAAAGTAGCGAATCAGTTTCGTTGGTTATTAGCAAAGGATTCCCGGTAGAATTATTTTTTCCGTCACTATTGGATAGTCAGGTTCCCTCCGAACTCAAAAAACAGCAGGTGGTTATTTCTTTATCAGTTTTACCGACCTGGCCTGTCCAAAATATTGAAATTTCGTATCTTAAAGACCAAAAGATTACTTCGTTATATCAACAATCATTGTTGCCATCTGAAACCGTTGAATTAGAGTATGAGTTAGAGACAGGAGGATATCTGGAAGTCTATTTTAATGGCATCTTAGCAGCTAGAACCCAGGTGATTATAAAATAATTTTATCATCCCAGTATAACCTTGATTTCCCTATTCAATCACTATATAATACTAAGGAACTAAAAGTCTAAAAAGGTTACAACAACAGGTTGTTTCATAATCACGAATTTGGGCGGAACGGTAGTTTTACGCCAGACTCATAAGAAGGAATAAGAGCATGAAAAGAACATATCAACCAAGCAACAGAAAACGCAGCAGAACCCATGGTTTTTTACACCGAATGCAAACACCAGGGGGCAGAAAACTTATTAAAGCTAGAAGAAGAAAAGGCCGTCATAAGTTAGCCTTATAATAAAGTTGACTAAAAAATTTACATTAAAACAAAAGTATAATATAAAGTTAAAAAAACATTTTGAATATTTGTTTTCTAACTCTTCGAGAATAGAAAATAGTTATGTACGTATTTATTATGCTAAAGCTTTTTGTGGGACAAGAAAAATTGCTTTAGTTGCTAGTAAAAAAATAGGAGGAGCAGTTTACCGCAACTATTGTAAACGAAGATTAAGAGAGATATTTAGGCACAATCAATATGCAATAGTAAATGATTATGATTTTATTTTTGTGGCAAAAAAAAGGACAGGCGAAGCCGATTTCAATCAATTAAATGAAGAAATTATCAAATTATTAAGGAAATACAACTGTTTACAACTTACACAGTCTTAAAAAAATGCAAAAGCTTTTTATACTATTAATTAAATTTTATCAACAATATATTTCAATTTTTTTGAAACCACGTTGTCGTTTTTATCCTACTTGTTCTCAATATATGGTAGAAGCCGTAGAAGGCTTTGGCTTAAAACAAGGTTTTTTGTTAGGTCTAAAAAGAATTTCCAAATGTCATCCTTTTCATCCTGGAGGGGTAGACCTATTGGTTGAATCTAAATCTATAAGTTCTAGAAAGGAACAAAAATGAATCCAATTACATATTTAGTAGATAATTTCATGATGCCGTTTTTAAATTTTTCTTATAATAATATTTCCCCTAATTATGGGATCGCTATTATTTTACTTACCTTGATCGTGAAGCTTTTATTTTATCCTTTAACACACAAACAATTTAAAGCTATGCACGTTATGCAGAAACTACAACCTAAAATCAAGGAAATCCAGGCCAAACATAAAAAAGAACCAGATAAACTTCAACAGGAAATGATGAAAATCTGGAAAGAAAACAAAGTTAATCCTTTAAGTGGTTGTTTACCACTTTTAATTCAGCTTCCCTTTCTATTTGCTTTGTTTTACACGATGAACAGTGAGGCTTTTAATGTCATGATTAGTCATGAGGGTGTTAATCCCGGCTTGTTTTCTTTTTGGCTTGCTAATCTAGGTCAACCAGACGGGACTTGGCTTTTACCATTAGTTATCGCCATCACTACGTTTTTATCTCAAAAAATATCTATGACGCAAGGCACCGTTGCGGCGCATCAGTCAACCATGCTCTTTATTATGCCCGTAGTAATTTTTGTTATTTGTCTTAAATTACCAGCTGGCGTATTGCTTTATTGGGCTGTGTCTCAGATGATTTCTACTGTACAGCAAATGTATATTCTAAAAACACATAAATAGATTGGAAAGGAAAACAATGGAAGATAAAAATAAGAAAAAGTTTTTTAGTTTTTTTAAGAGAGCCGAGAAAAATTATGATACTAGCGAAGATGTAAAACAAAGAGAATTTGCTTTATCTAAAAAACAAAATGAAGATACCCGTACTACAGAAGAATCAGAAGATCAGGACAGTACTAAATACAGTCCGGAAATTGTCAGCTTTTGTCAGGAAAAAATGCAGCAGATGTTAGAGGCTTCTGGTATTTCAGGAAGCAAGATTATAGCTAAGAACAAACAGGGGAAAATGTATCTCGAGATTACTAACGAAAAAGAAACAGGTAGAATTATTGGTAAAGACGGGGCTCATTTACACGCTTTTCAAACTATTATAAACGCGATGGCTTACAAAAAATACGCCCAACCTATTAGATTAGAAATTGATGCCAACGATTATAAATACCGTAAGCTTGAATCTTTAAAAAGCAATGCCTTAAGAAGTGCTAAATACGCCCAGTTAAATAAAACCAAAGTAGAATTGGAACCTATGAATGCGGCGGAAAGACGAGAAATTCATATGTTGTTTCAAGACGATCAAGAAATAAAATCTTTTAGTGTTGGAGAAGGAAGAGAACGCCATATCGTTATTGACGCTCTAAATGAAAGCTAATTTTTCTGATACTATTGCCGCTATCGCTACACCTCCCGGCAT
The DNA here is from genome assembly GCA_018646105.1 of bacterium. GTDB lineage: Bacteria > Margulisbacteria > Marinamargulisbacteria > JABGVJ01 > JABGVJ01 > JABGVJ01. Next base: position 3,791 of record JABGVJ010000096.1, on the reverse strand, counting down.
AGGCGGGGTAGGGATTATCAGGCTTTCCGGAAAAAAATCCTTTCCTGTTCTTACTAATATTTTTCAGGGGCCAGATCTTATAACTCCGCGCTATCTTTATCATGGGCATATTGTAAATTCTAAAACCAAAAATGTTTTAGATGAAGTATGTGTAGTTTTTTTTACTAAAGGCCACTCTTTTACAGGTGAAGAGGTTGTAGAAATTCATTGTCATGGTGGCTATCTTATTCTTAAATCCGTTTTAAATTTGGTTTTAGCTCAAGGATGTCGTTTAGCAGGTAAAGGAGAATTTACTAAAAGAGCTTTTCTTAATGGTAAAATCGATTTAACCAAAGCAGAATCTATTATTGATCTTATTCATGCTAAAAGTGAGAAAGCTCATTTAGTTGCTCTTAATCATTTACAAGGAAAACTTTTTCAACATATTTCTAAAGTTCGTCGCCAACTAATAGTCTTGTTAGAACAGATCGAAGCTTCTATTGATTTTCCAGACGAAGTTGTAGCACTAGACCATGTTTTTTTTCTTAAAGTTATAGAAGATACCCAGAGTTTTGTACACCAAGTTTTAAAAAATAAAGATTACGGGGCTTATGTTTCAGATGGTATTAAGACGCTTATTTTAGGCAAACCCAATACTGGTAAATCTTCTCTTTTAAATATGATTTTAGGTGAGAACAGAGCTATTGTTTCGGCGCTACCTGGCACAACGCGCGATTTTATTAACGCCCAGCTAGAACTAGACGGGATTTTATTTGAATTTTTTGATACAGCGGGATACCGTAAAGCTCATAATATTGTCGAACAAACCGGTATTAAATACCTTGCCCCCTTAATCCGAAAAGCAGATATCGTACTTTGGGTTTTAGATCAAACCCGCGCCTTTACCGCAGAAGATCAGCATCTTCATAAAGCGCTAAAAGCCGCAAATAAAAAAACTTATCTTTTGATTAATAAAACTGATCTTAAAACCAATAAATTAAAGGACCCTCTTCAGTATGTCACATTGCCGGATGTTGATGTGTTACCCATTTCTGCTAAATATAATCAGGGTATCGATCAACTCAAGGCCAAGTTATTAAATGATTTTGTAAAAAAGTACGCGTATCAGGATTTAGATCTAATTTGTAATGTTCGGCAAATAGCTTGTTTTCAAAAAATAGAAAAACAGTTGCGTTCTTTAAAAAAACATTTAAACCAGGGTTTTGAGGACGATGTTTTGGCGATTGATTTAAAAAATGTTATCTTAAATTTGGGGGAGATTACAGGCGAAGAAATTACCGAAGAAGTTTTAGACGGTATTTTTTCTAGATTTTGTGTTGGTAAATAAAGGAGTCTATATATAATGTCGTTCATAGAAATTATTAGTAAAAAAGCTAAACAAAAAAAGAAAACCTTGGTTTTCCCGGAAGGCGCTGATTTCAGAACACTTGAAGCTGCTTCCCAAATCACGCAAAATCAAATTGCTCAAGTTATTATCCTGGGCACTCCTCATCAAATTAAAAAAATGGCTTCCGAAAAAAAGATAGAACTTAATTGTCAGATTATGGATCCCAAAGAAAATCCTTATTTAGCTGATTTTGCTACGGAATTTTACCAAATGCGTCAAGCCAAAGGTAAAGAGATTACGCCACAAACAGCTTTATCTACAATGCAAAACCCTCTTTATTTTGGGGCCATGCTTGTCAAAAAAGGCTTTGCCCATGGCGCGGTTGCCGGTGCTCAAAATAAGAGTTCCGATGTTTTAAAAGCCGCTATTCAGGTCATCGGTTTAAAACATGGCCTAAAGGTCGTGTCTAGTTGTTTTCTTATGGAAACTTCCAAGAAAGAATTTGGAGAGCAAGGACTTTTAGTATTTGCTGATTGTGCCGTCAACCCTAATCCGGATCCGGGAAAATTAGCCGATATTGCCATTTCTTCTGCCCAAAGTTGTGCTGCTTTTTTAAATGTAGATCCAAAAGTAGCTTTACTATCCTTTTCTACTAAAGGTAGCGCGCAGCATCCTGATACTGAAAAAATAATTCAGGCCTTAAAGATTTTACAAACCAAAAAACCAGACTTGCTCGTAGACGGAGAAATGCAGTTAGACGCAGCACTTATTCCTGCCATTGCTCAAAGAAAAGCCCCTCATAGTAGCGTAGCTGGTTATGCGAACACTTTAATTTTTCCAGATCTTGATGCCGCCAATATAGGATATAAATTAGTAGAAAGATTTGCCGATGCCAAAGCCATAGGTCCGATTATTCAAGGGTTAGCGCAACCAATGAATGATCTATCTCGTGGTTGTAGTGTTGAGGATATTGTTAATGTTGCGGCGATTACCGCTATTCAAAAATAAAAAAAATAAAGGAGCTTCAAATGAAAATATTAGCTTTAAATTGTGGCAGTTCTTCAGTCAAATATCAATTATATGATTGGACTAATCAGGTAGTTATGGCTAAAGGTGTAGTGGAAAGAATAGGGTTAGATCATTCACTAATTGTCCATGAAAATAGTCAAACTAATGAAAAACATAAAATAGAATATGCTTGTAATAACCATGAGATAGCACTTAGCTTAATTTTAAAAGTTTTAGCTAAAGGGGAGCTAGCCGTCATTAAAGATCTAAAAGAAATTAGCGCTATAGGCCATCGTGTAGTACATGGAGGCGAAAATTTTGTTAAAAGCGAACTTATTACAGATCAGGTTTTAGAGGCGATTAAAGCTGTTTCTCATTTAGCTCCGTTACATAACCCTGCAAATCTTATTGGTATTAAGGCCGCTCAAAAGATTTTACCAGATGTACCGCAGGTTGTGATTTTTGATACGGCTTTTCATCAAACCATGCCGCCCAAAGCTTATATTTATCCTGTTCCATATAATTGGTATCATGACCACGCTATTCGTCGTTATGGTTTTCATGGCACCAGCCATTTATATGTATCCAAACGAGCAGCCGTTAATCTCGGAAAAAAAGCAGCTAATTGCAATATTATTACGGCGCATATAGGAAATGGGGCTTCTATGTGTGCTATTAGAAATGGTATTTCTGTAGACACCTCTATGGGACTAACTCCCTTGGAAGGTATTGTGATGGGTACCCGTAGCGGTAATATAGATCCGGCTATTCCTTTAATAATGCAAGAAAAATTAGGTGTTACCCCTCAAGAAATGGATGGCATTTTAAATAAACAATGTGGCGTTTTAGGTATTACTACCAAATATGCGGATCGTAGAGACATCGAAGATGGCGCTGCCGCTAACGACAAACTATGCGAATTAGCTATTGAAATTGAAGCCTATTATTTGAGAAAGTATATAGGTTCGTACATGGCCGTCTTAGGGCATACGGACGCCTTGGTTTTTACCGGCGGAGTAGGCGAAAACTCACCACTTTTACGCGACAAATGTTTAGAAGGTTTAGAGGAAATGGGTATTATTTTAGACTCCGCAAAAAATGAGGACGCGTTTAGAAACCCTAAAGAAATAGAAATATCCACCCCAGCTTCCAGAATCAAGGTTTATGTTATTCCTACCAACGAAGAACAAGTATTTATCGAAGATGTAGCAGCTATTTTAGAACACAAATACACAGACCATACCAAATACGCCTATTCATTTTTAAAATAACTAGATGCTCGGCTGAAACGAAGCGGCTATCACGAATTACCGGAGCGAGTCTTTAATCCCCTGGTTGAAAACCAGTATCGCACTCCTCATTCGCGATAATAATATCCTGAAGCGCTTTTCCTGGAGGAACCATCGGGTACACATTTTCTTCCCGTTCAATTTTGCAATCAATTACTACCGGTCTT
>JABGVJ010000095.1 GCA_018646105.1 bacterium | reverse complement strand
TATGATTTTTATCCTTTTGATCTTTTTTGTAGTAACTACCACTTTTAGCAAACTACCAGGTATCAAAATCAATCGGCCAGACGCTACAGTCACTGACCAGTTACCGCCTAATAATTTATTAATAGGTATTACCAAAGCCGGTGATTTTTATGTTCATAAAAAACAATATACCTCAGACCAACTTCAGGAGAAAATAGCCTTAAAATATCAGGCCAATCCCAAATTAAGCGTGGTTATCGTAGCTGACGAAGATTCGTATATCAAACATTCTGTGACTGTAATGGATATTTGTAAACAAGTTGGCGTGGAGTCCATTTCCATCGCGGAAGAAATAACAAAAGAGTGAAAAAACACCTCCTTTCTTTTCTTTTAGCAGTTGGTCTTATCCTGCTTTTATTCTATTTTTTAGCAGAAACACACCTGACAAGGATTTCTTTGCAAAACCTTCATCTTAAACCCACCACTTTTTATAAGGTTTTTAAAGTCAAAAGAGCTCAAAAAATTCCCAAGAAAAAACTTATAGCTCCCAAAAAAGTCGCGCTACAAAAAACCGACGAAACATATACGCCCAAAGAGGAAGAGAAAAATCCTCCAAAAGAAAAAATAGCCGATATCTCCGACGTGGATAATGATGCCGTGATTATTGAGCGAGTGATCCCCAAATATCCGGAAGTAGCGCGTAAGGCCGGTATAGAGTGTAAGCTGATTGTAGAGATTGTCATAGATGAAAGAGGCCGGGTCATACATGCTTCCATAGTAAATACAGACAGAGATACCAAAGACTATGGGTTTGAAAAAAACGCGCTTGCAGCTGTAAAAAAACTTCGCTTTGAACCTTTTATCCAAAACAACCAACCCGTGAAAGTCAAAATCTTTTATCCCATTGATTTCGTTTTGATAGAGTAAATATCTTTTGTTATAATAAAAAGGCTTTACGTTTTTCATATTTAAAGGAGCAAACAAATGAACCCAAAACAAGTCAAAAATTTGCCAGCTGCACGCGCTTGCCTTTACGGTACAGGTATTGATAAAGAGCAAATCGATAAACCATGTGTCGCCATCGTTTATGCTCAAAACGAAATTTGTCCCGGTCATGTCCATCTTGACCGCTTAGCTTTATCTGTCCAAAGAGGAATCGCTGAAGCTGGAGGTACTGGTATTAAAATGAATATTGGCGTAGGGGTTTGTGACGGGATTGCTATGGGCCATGACGGTATGAAATACAGTCTGCCTTCTCGAGAATTAAATCGTGACTCTGTAGTAGATATGATCAAAGCGCACGGTATTTTTGAAGGTGTAGTTTATATTGGTGCTTGTGATAAAAATATTCCCGGTTATTTAATGGCCGCAGCCAGTATGGATATGCCTAGCATTTTTGTTACCGCGGGCCCTATGTATCCTGGCCAAGTCAATAATAAAGGCGCAGACGTAGTCACAGCTTTTGCCGCTGACGCTCAATATGCCTTAGACAAAATTTCTCAGACAGAATACGACACCATTATGGAAGAAAGCTGTCCTACCATAGGCAGTTGCGCTGGTTTATTTACCGCTAATTCTATGGCCTGTGTAACCGAAGCCTTAGGGTTAACCTTGCCAGGCATGGCTACAGCGCATGCGGTAGATAATCGTAAATATCGTTTGGCAACGCAAAGCGGTAGACAGATTATGACCTTAATTAAAAAAGGAATTACTAGTAAAAAAATCCTGACCAAAGCTGCTTTTCATAACGCCTTAATCGTGGATATGGCCATTGGCGCGTCTACCAATACAGTGTTACACGTACCAGCCATTGCCAAAGAAGCCGGTTTTGATTTTGATCTGGAAAAAATCAATCATATCAGTGCCGAAACCCCTAATATTTTAAAGCTTTCTCCTGCCAGCGAGTTTCGTATGAATGACTTTGACCGAGCTGGAGGTATTGCGCTTATTATGAAAAGATTGGAAAAACTTCTAGACACCAAAGTTATGACCGTAACCGGCAAACTTAGCGAAAGAATGCAGTCTGTAAAAGATCATAACACTGACGAAGTTATAAAGCTTGTCCAAAAACCACATTCTAGTACAGGCGGTATAGCTGTTTACCGCGGAAACGTAGCTCCACAAGGTTCAGTGATGAAGGAAAGCGGCGTAGATCCTGATGTTCCTTCTCTTTTCAAAGGTACCACGCGCGTGTTTAATGATGAGAGTGATGCTACCAAATATATTAAAGCCGGCAAAGTAAAATCAGGCGATGTTATTGTGATCAGATACGAAGGCCCTGCTGGCGGACCAGGGATGCGTGAAATGCTTTATCCTACTTCTGCTATTAAAGGATTAGGTTTGGATAAAGAAGTCGCTCTTTTGACTGATGGTAGATTTTCCGGTGGTACAGCAGGTATTTGTATTGGCCATATTGAACCAGAAGCCTATCTTGGCGGTACGATTGCGTTGCTTGAAGATGGTGACCAAATAGAGATTGATATGTCCAAAAAAGAAATCAATGTGTTACTTGATGCCTCCGAATTACAAAATAGAAAAACAAAATGGCAACGTCATGAAAAAGCCACCTCTACGAAAATTTTAGAGAATTTCAGAAAACTTTTTGTGAAATAAAATCATTTTTACCAGCCATATATTTTTCTATATCATGTGGGAATCGACGCGCTAAATTTTGTTTAAGCTTCGCATATCTCACCACTTCCTCAGGATTTTGTCGCATATAATCCCTAAAATTAAGATGCTTTTGAATTTCCGGATTCCCTGTTTGGAAGATATGGATATGATGAGTTCGGTGAATTTTCGTACCTTTGATAAAAAATCGTCTGCCAGAAATACCAAAGTCGCCTTGTGGAAGATAGACTTGTTTTTTCATTTCTTCATTAAATTTATCTATCGTCTCTATATTTTGTACTTCCACTAAAACATCAATAATCGGTTTTGCCGCTAACCCAGGAATAGCCGTACTACCAATATGATGAATCTGCACCACTTGGTTACCAAAAAGTTTTTCGAGACTCTTTTTTTCAGCCTCAAACATTTTGGCCCATTCAGGGGTATAGGCTAAAACTTCAATTTTTCTTTTTAGCGCCATTGTTTTTTTAATTTTCCATTACCTTTAATTTAGGAGATTTCATACAAGGACATTATAACATACTGTTTTAAGGGAAATTTTACTTTATTACTATAAAATAACCTCAGGCGGAGACGTGTTGGACGTAACGTATTCTGCCTAAATAGCCACGTTATTTTTTTCGGAGTAATCTCCAATATATAGGTAAAATAATCAATTTAGGGGCTGCAAAAGCTATGAACAACGCGATAGCTGGATTAGTAATGTCCGCAATATAGCCGATCATCAAAGCTACACATGCGAACCCCAGGCTTTGTGCTAAAGAAACAAAGGATCCCAGCGTCGCTCTTTCTCTGTGGGTGAATTCTTTTTGCAATAAGGTGTCTTTGGCGATTGAGGTAACCCCGAAAAAAACCGAATTCACCACCAATAAAAACGGTGAAAAAATATTTTTTAACAATACCGCAGTCAAGTTTAAAGCTAAAGCTATGATATGACTATTGATGAATATTTTAAAATAACCAAACTTATTAATTATTTTTCCTGCAAACCAAAATCCTAAAGCTGATGCTAGACTTTTTAAAGAACGAATAAGACTCAATGCCCATTCCGGCACTATCAATTTCACAAAAGCAGATTGAAATTGATAAGACGTTTCCGCAAAACTCCAGTTCACTGTATTAGCAATAGCCAACCATCTTAAACGTTTATTATGTTTAAATTGTTTTAGAGACTCTCGTATATGCGCCCAGATATTATGATTTATTTGTTTGGTATGCATTTTAGGCTCGACAAAAAACAAAGAGATTATCATACAAACCAATTGAGGGATGACCGAGAGCCACATCACTAGTTTATATGAATACAAGACCGCTCCAGCTCCTAAAACAGAAGCCCCAAAAGCGGCGAATTGAAACATCGCTACTACTTTACCTTGATAATGATGATACTCATTTTCCTGGTTATTTTCCTTTAAGGTTTCATATAATAAAGCTTCTTTCGTGCCGCTATAAAATGAACGGGCCAGTCCTTCTAAAATAGCACCGCCGGCCAACCATGTATAGCTCGGTGCATATGCGTAACACGCTAAGGCTATAAAAGAAGCCAAAGCTCCGCATTGGATAGACCCTTTACGGTGCAAAAATTTATCCGATAAAATACCTGTAGGTACCTCAAAAACCGTTTGTGCCAAAGCAATAATTGTAAAAACGCTCATACCCAAAGTAAAGGAACCCGATACTTTAGCAAAATATAAAATCGCGATCGGAATATATAAGCGAAAATCCGTAAAAAAGTTAAATGCCGCTAAAAGTTTGAGATTAATCCTGATTTTTTTAGTCACATAACTCTCCAAACATTTTTTACCTTAATGCTGATTTTGAAGGAGCAAAAAATCTAACAATTTATCCGCCCATTCTTGTCCCTTGAATAACAATAAAGTAAAACCAATATAGCCTAAGATTATAATTGTGCTCGTGACATAATTTTCATAAGACGAGCCCTCAATACTCCACCCTTCAACCCATTCTCTTTGGGCCGATTTTTTTGGGTGTTGCTGAATTAGACTCACTACTTTTTTTTGTAATAACATAGATAACCCCCTTCTAATTATTTTTAGAAAATCATTTTAGCACCTAGTTTGTGATGGAGCTAGATATAAGTTGAATTATGTCTTTTTATGTTATAATTTAAGTTTAACTCTATCAAAATTTCAGGAGGGATTATCATGAAAACTATGAAAGTTTTAGAGAAAACAAAAGCAGAACCAGGTCTATGGATGAGTGAAGCCCCGATCCCGACTCCCGGTCCAGACGATGTTTTAATTAAAGTACACAAGACCGCTATTTGCGGTACGGATTTGCATATTTACAACTGGGATGAATGGTCTCAAAAAACTATCAAAACACCTTTGATCATTGGCCATGAATTTGCCGGTACCATTGTCGAGCTTGGTACACAGGTTAAAGGTTTAAAAGTAGGGCAAATAGTTAGTGGAGAAGGGCATATTGTCTGTGGCGTTTGTCGAAATTGTTTGGCGGGTAGACGTCACTTATGTCCTAATACCCGCGGGTTAGGCGTACATCGTCAAGGTGCTTTCGCCGAATATTTGACTTTACCCAAAGACAATGTTTTTTTAGCAGACCCGTCTATTCCTATGGAGATCCTGGCTTTTTTTGATCCTCTTGGGAACGCTGTGCATACTACTTTATCCTTTGATTTGGTTGGCGAAGATGTTTTAATTACCGGCGCCGGTCCTATTGGGATCATGGCCGCGGCCATTGCCAAAAAAGCAGGGGCTCGTTATGTCGTGATTACCGATATCAATGAATATCGTTTAGATTTGGCGCGAAAATTAGGCGCAGATTTAGCGATTAATGTGGAGCGGGACTCTATTGAAAATGCTATGAAAAAATTAGGGATGAAAGAAGGATTTGATGTGGGGCTAGAAATGTCTGGTAACCC
>JABGVJ010000116.1 GCA_018646105.1 bacterium | reverse complement strand
CTGCATGTTTTTAAAGTGAATTTTTTTTTAGTTTAGGTACGATAATTAAATAGTGCTAAAAAGATTTTTTTTTCGCGGTTTTATCTCTAATGGTTAGCCTCGAGAGTTGATGGGATTTTAAAAAGGGGTGGTAGAGAAATTGTTATTTAAAATTGTGGCGGTTGTGGCTAGAGATGCTCAGGAAAAAAGAGGATGGAGGCAAATATTTTCACGGAAAGTAGTTCCTTGTCCTGAGCAAACGTTTTGTTTAAGTAAAGATAGGCACGTGGTTAGTGGCTTGTTGTCTAGATATGCGGATATTCCAAATACCTTAATGATGGGCGTTGAATTGTCTAATAACACAATTGTTTATTTTTGGTCTATTGAACAGGTTTATCAAGCAGAAAGAGCTATTTGTGCGTATGATTTTTCTTCTGACCTGTTTTATGCTAGCGTAGCTGATATTTTTTATGGTGTTATTTTAGATCGGCTTAGTGATGACCCAAAAGTTCTAGATGAAAAAAAAAGCGAAGATAGTTGGGGAGATTGGGCGAAAAAATATAGTGACAAAATATGTTTGCTTGGTGTCCGGCGTATGCGGGCTATTGGGCAAGCCGCTCAGGTTTTATTGAATGCTTTATGGCGTAGAATTCAGTGTGATCAGCCATTTAAAGAGGCTCTTTTGGCAACAGGAGATTCAGTTTTAATTGAACAAGAAGGTTTGTATTTGGGGAGTGGCGATGGTGGATACGGATTAAATGCATGGGGGCAGCTTTTGATGATAGCACGAGCTTATGCACAGAAGAATGAGGGCCAAGATTTAGGCCGGCTTTCAGCGCCAAAGATAGAGGCTTTTTTGCCAGGTGATTCTTTAAAAAGAAGAGATTTTACATATACGCCTTTGACAGGGGAGCCTTTTTTTGATCCTAACAGAGCAAATCGTCGCGCTGTTTCTGGTTTTTTCACTTGGGATGATCCTGTTTTTTTGGGAATGGTCCAAAAACATTTTAGAACTCTAGGAAGCCAGCTTCAAGAAAGTGTAGCTAGTTCTTCGTAACTATTTCTACCCAAAAAATTGTTGTGTTGTAGAATTTAAGGTTTTTATATACAATTTTATTGGTTTGGGGCGATTAGCTCAGTTGGTTAGAGCGTTTGCTTGACATGCAAGAGGTCACTGGTTCGACTCCGGTATCGCCCACCATTAGCCTATCAATTATAGCCTGATTTTTTTCCTGTTAAACTGTCTACTTTAATTTTAATGATCACAATTTTATTGAGCATGATATCAGGGTAGAAAAAGTTTTTTTTACCAGTATAATGGTCCATAATAACGTTGAGCGCTTTTTTCTTTTCTTTATTATTTTCAATAATGTCAGCTTTACCAAAGGCGATCACGCTTTTATATTTCATGTCAAAACTACAAGCAAGTTTTTTTTGGACTAGTTCAGCATCCATATCTACTTCAAAGCAGATATTTGGGTTATCTTTAATAATATCTAGTTTTTGACCTTCTTTGGCAGAGTGGATATATAAAGTATTTTTTTTATAGCCAAAACACATAGGTACGAGGTAGGGGAGGTTGTTTTGGGCTAAAGCTAAATGCCCCACATATGCTTGGTTGAGGATGGCTTCAATAGCCTTGATATCCGTTATTTCTTTATCTTTGCGTCTCATTTATTCAGTCTAATCTCATTGGGGGGGATTGTAAATATTTTCCTTGCCCCTTATCCTACGCTTTTAGCCTCACTACATTGCTCTAGTCCCAATTTTTAATTTGATTGATATAAATATCTTTTTGATAATATTTTAGTTCTTGAGGGTTGATGATAAATTTTTGAATTTCTTTGCTGATTATAGAGAAATTTGCACTTGTAAGCCGTTCTAATAATTTTGTTTTTAAAATAGGAAAAGTAAAATTTAATTTTTTGTTTTCAGTTTGAAAATAGGCATTTGCTAGCTGGGCGTAGTTTGGTTGAATTTTTTTGGTTATGAACCATAGTAAATCATAATAGTCACGGCCTTTGGTGAATTTTCGACATAAAACAGCATGTAACTTTCCGGAAAATAAAGAAGATTTTGTATAATGTCTAATCTGTATTAAAAATTCTTTATTAATAATAGTGGATTCAAGCTCATATCCTTTTGGTGGGTTTGAATCAATTTCTATTTTAATAGAAAGTTTTTGATCTATTTGATTTGTAATATTGAGCTCTTGTAAGATGTTTTTAAACTTAATAAAACTGTTTTTTACAGTTTTGGTTTCTTTAAAAGTTATTTCAATTTCAAAACCATATAATTCCAGTTCTTTTTTGATGTTTGTAAGGAAATCTTTAAAATTTAATTTCTTTATGCTTGAAAAATCTAAATCCTCAGAAAATCTTGGTAGATCATATAAGATTCTAACCGCAGTCCCACCTACAAAGGCGATGTTTTGAAAATAGCCTTTTTCTTCAATTATTTTTAAAATAAGAAGTTGTAAATATTCTCTTAAATAATTATATTTTTCAGAATTAGTTTTATATTTTGAAATTTTATCTTGTAGCACTTCTTTCATAAGCTTTGATACTCCTGTTGTTTTATATATTTGATAAAGTTTAGGATGGTGGTGTCCAGCTTCTTGTTATTATAAACTGCAAGGTAATTTTTTAGAATTTTAAGGTCTATGGTCTCAAGATTTTGGAAGCGGTAGGCTTCAAAATCCGTGATTTGATTAATATTTAAATAGAAAAAATCGAGCAGAGCTTTTTCTTTGGTAGCCATAAAATAAAAATAAGAGTCTGTTTGTTTTTGAATGTAGCCTGTAAAAGCGGACTGCTTGAGGTGTTGATAAGTAAAATGACCAATAACATTGGAATATTGTTGTGTTTTTTTAGTTGAAACAGCGGTGATGGTTTTAATTTTTTCGGGGATCAGTCCATAAAGTGACAAGGCGTATTCAAGGCTAATATATGATGGACTCACCAGCGTATTAGAAAGAACTAAAGCATCAAGCTTTGTGTGTCTATCGTTAGAGTTTAATGTGTAAAGCCCTTTTTTTAATTGAAAAACTAATTCTTGAGTTTTCCATTTATGAAGTTGATTACGCAGCATTTGTAAAGAACCGGGCAATTGAGCTAGGTTGGCTGATCTGAAAAAAGGTGTGTTTTTAAATTTATTTTTAAAATCTTGATATTTCATATTGTTTCCCTAAATAATAAAATTATATTATTTACAGAAATAATACTCTTTTTTATTGCAAATGTCAAATAATGACCTCTTCTCTGGCACCTTTTAACCGTCGGGGTCTGACCCTTTTAGTGAAATATTTTTTATCGTATGTTATTATAATCCAAAATAAATTTGTATTCGCAGTACGACATTTATAAAATTGAAAGTTTATGATATAAAAAAGTGAAATCTTTTTTTGAAACTTGCGATAATTATTATAATAGCGTATTTTAAAGGCTAATAATATGAGTGAAAAACAACAAATAACAACTATCGAAAGAATATTTTCCATTTGGAAAAAACGCACCCGTAGTACAGACCGCGGTGCTTTGCTACACCTAATTTCCCTATAATTGTTCACAAGCTAGCTGTTTTATAGCTCTGACTCTTCCTGGCTTGAATACACGAACAAACGAAAAAAATCCAAAAAAATCAATTTAAATAAAAAAAATGAAGACAATATTTAGTCTTCTTCTTGAGTAATAAAAAGAGGGGAATAGTAATGAAAGTAAATAAAAAGATAATAGCTGTACGTATAGAAAATAGAAAAAATAATCCAGAGTTAGATAGATTTTTAGAGATACTAGATACGCTAACAGTTGGTTCAAAAAAATTATCATATGCAGATGAAAAGTGGTTGAGGGCTTTTAATCAAGAGAGACTCGAAGGTGTCAATTCTTATTATTTCATAAGAATAATGACTATCTGTAGGGCTCACGACGTACTTGGTAGTCTTTTCCTCCCTGTGGCGCTTCGAGAAATTTGCGAGAAGGTTTATTTAGACCGATTTCCTAGTGATCAATACCTTTTCAAGGGATATAATAATAAAGAACGCTTTTTAAAGGACACGTTATTTTGCATTTCAAGAGTCGCTGTTGCAGGATTGGGGGAAGACCATCCAGATAACGCAGCAACTTATTTGAATAAAGAACGCTTTTTAAAGGACACGTTATTTTGCATTTCAAGAG
>JABGVJ010000093.1 GCA_018646105.1 bacterium | reverse complement strand
ATCCCTGATAAAATTAGCAATTAAATAAAAAACACTTGCTATAAAAGGAATTAAAAAGAACATCCAAACCAAATTATGATTAGCCAACCCTGCTACGGCTGGAATTTTTATTAACAAAGAAATCATAAAAAGCAATCCCGTAAATGCTACCATCACTCCCGTCATAATTTTAGTAGCTTTGGTTTGCCAATTATTAAGCAAATAATCCACGGTCAAAATAGACAAAAAAGGAAACATCAAGATTATATAATGCGGTAACTTGGTCTGCGCCGCCATAAAAAACAAAAATGTGATAATCATAGCCATCCAAGAAAAAACATAAAAATCCTTAATTTTTTTGTCCCCCATCACATTACGGGACTTCGCAATCACTCCCGGCAAATAAAATATCCAGGGATAAAACATCAACAGTACTGGAAAATAATAATACCAAGGCCCGCTCTGGTTCTCCACCACGCCAAAAAACCGATACCAGGTATAGTCACGCAACGCTAAATCAAAAAATGGCTTGCCATTCACCATCAACTGATACGTATACCACGGCGCTACAATAACAAAAAATAACGCCGCACTACCCAAAAATATCCATTGTCCCAAAAATTTCAAATCTTTTTTATAAATCAAAAACGGTAGAATAAACATACCCTGCTGCACCAACCCGATCGGTCCCTTGGAAAGCACCGCCAATGCTGTTGAAACCGCAGCTATCGGCAACCACAAATTAATTTTATCTCGCTCGTAAAATGCCTTGAAAAAACAGAACAAAGAAAACAACATAAAAAAATTCAGCAAGTTATCAAATACTGCTAAATGTGACATTGGATAAAAATAAAATGAAGTCCCTAGCACCAAAGCCCCAAAAAAAGCTATCCTTCTCTTGAAAAACACCCCTCCTAGCAAATATGTCGCTATAATAGTTAAAATCCCAAAAAAACCCTGCAAAAAACGCAAATTAAACTCTGTCCAGCCAAAAGTCTCACAAAACTGAGATACCATCCAAAAATACATTGGTGGATGGACATACCAATTCGCACCATTCAAAGTCAAAGTTAAATATTCCTGATTTTGCACCATTTCCTGCGCCACGCGAGAATATAAAGCCTCAGACTCATCATAAAGCGTAAAATTCTGGTTACCATACATAAAAAACAAAAAACCAATGGTCGCTATTATCAAAATATCTTTAACCATTGGTTTTTTAATAAAATTTCTAATTGCTAAAATCATCAAAACAGCCTCCTATTTTTAATAGGCTAATTTTAGCATATCCTATTACAAGCTTCTATACAGACCAGCCAATATCTCTTCTGTCTCTTCCCAGCCAATACATCCGTCTGTAATAGATTTCCCATATTCCAATTTATCGGAAATATTTTGCCTACCAGCTTTCAAATTACTCTCCAGCAAAACACCTATCAAACTATCACAGCCGCTCAATCTTTGCTCTAATACACTATTCAACACTTCTCTCTGCTTTCGCGGATCTTTCCCGGAATTACCATGACTACAATCCACCATAATTGAGATAGAAAGATTGGCTTTAGCTAGCATATTTTGCGCTTCCTGCACATAAACCGCACTATAATTAGGGCCCGTCGTCCCTCCTCGCAAGATAAGATGACTAGCCTTATTCCCTTTAGTTTTCACAATACTAGTCAATCCAGCATAATTTATGCCCAGAAAACTATGCGCACATTGTGCCGTTTTCATAGCATCTACAGCTAACTGTAAATTCCCGTCTGTATTATTTTTAAATCCCACCGGCATAGAAACCCCACTAGCCAATTCTCTATGGATTTGAGATTCAATCGTCCGCGCCCCAATTGCTACCCAGGATATTAAATCCGCAATATACTGAGGAATAATCGGATCTAGAAATTCTGTAGCTGTAGGCAATTTAAAAGCTACAATATCCATCAATATTTCTCTGGCGATTCTCACTCCCTGATTAAAATCATAGGTACCATCCAAATTCGGATCTGTGATCAAACCGCGCCATCCCGTCGTAGTTCTGGGTTTTTCAAAATAAGTTCGCATTACGATATATAATTTATCTGAATATTTTTTCCTTAAACAGCTCAACTTTTTAGCATATTCTAGTGTTGCTTCTTTATCATGGATCGAACAAGGTCCCACAATTACCAAAAATCGCGGATCCTTTTTCGCTAAAATATTTCTAATTACTTCCCTACTCTCATAAATTACTCGGTTAATTTTCTCATTATTTGGTAATTCATTAATCACTTCTCTAGGCGAAGCCATAGCCTGAATCTCTTCAATGTTTAAATTATTTATTTCTTTCATCACTACTCAACACTCCTTTAATAACAGGTTTTTTTTAATTAATAAAAATATAGAAATTTTATACATCACCGCAATTAGATTTACGATTTTAAAAAGACGTCGCCGTGTATTTCTATACATAAGAAAGGCTTTTTAAAAAAAACAAAACGCCGAAAATCTAATTGCGGTTGAGTATAAATAACAGGGTTTTAGTTGGTGTGTTTAAAACACCAAAAATAAAAGTAAGCATAAAAAAAAGTAAAACATTTATTATTCATATAGCTATTTAAGATATCACAACTTATCAAAAAAATAAAATTAAGCTAATATTAAACTATGATTTTAATACTTTTTCTCACCACTTTTGCTCAAAAATCCATCAACGTAATGTATAATCCTCGTACCCAGGTCAAAGAAATACCAGTAGAACTCCAAAATCCCGAAAAAATTTATTTCCCGTCTAAAAACAAAAAACTTTTATATGCCGAACTTTTCAAACCAAACCAAAAAAAAATCAAAGGTTCTATCATTCATTTTCATGGCAATACCGGCAACCTCACCTATCACTATTCTTTCATCGTTCCTCTCGTGACGCACGGTTATCAGGTTTTTATGTTTGATTATCAGGGATATGGTAAATCAAAAGGTAAATATTCTCAAAAAAATATCCTAGAGGATTGTCTCAGCGCCATCACCTATTTTGCCCATCGACCAGATATCAAAAACACCAAAAAAATTCTTTTTGGCCAATCTTTAGGCGGTCAAATGGCTGTTGTTGCCGCAAGCCAGGCTCAAAACCTACTTGATGCCGTTGTTATTGACAGCGCTTTTACCAGACACAAAGACGTTATTAGCTATAATGGAAAAAGATATTTTCTTCCTGCCAGAATCCCTCAATTATTCATCAAATCAATCTATGACGGTATTGATGTCATCGATCAAATTACCCTACCAAAACTATTTATCCATAGTAAAGAAGATACAACCGTACCCTTTTATATGGGTAAAGCTTTATTTAAAAAAGCTCGTCCTCCTAAAACTTTTTGGGAATTCAAAGGAAAACATATCACCTCACCAGAAAACTATCCTGAAAAATTTGTAAAAAAAGTAGATTCCTTAATTAATCCTGATACTTAACAATCTTCGCAAAAGAATCCGCTTTCAGCGCCGCCCCACCAACCAAAGCACCATCAATATCCGGCTGTGCCATAAGTTCTTTGACATTTTCTGGTTTTACAGAACCCCCATATTGAAGACGTATTTCCTGGGCTCTTTTCTCCCCAAAAATTTCCGTTAATTTAGTTCTGATAAAAACGTGTACTTCCTGAGCTTGTTCAGGAGTTGCGACCTTTCCTGTTCCTATCGCCCAAATCGGCTCATAAGCAATAATAATTTCTTTACTCTGCTCTACAACCTCAGCCCCTAAAGCTACCAAGCCTTCGCTCAACTGTTGAGCAATCACCTCAAAGGTACTGTTCTGCTCCCGTTCTTCTAGCTTTTCTCCTACACACATAATCGGAATCAAATAATTTTCTAAAGCTACCTTGATTTTTTTATTAACCGTTTTGTTAGTCTCACCAAAATACCGACGTCGCTCAGAATGTCCAACAATCACATACTCACACCCCACAGATTTAAGCATCTCCGCCGAAATTTCCCCCGTATAAGCCCCATGTGGCTCAAAGTACATATTTTGAGCCCCTAGCTCAATATTAGAACTGGAAGTAATATTATGCACTGCATCTAAATTTGTAAAAGAAGGACATAAAACCATATCTGCGTTTTCATAGTTACCTATATACTTTACTAAACTTTCCACCAAAGCTACCGCATCTTCTCTGGCTTTATGCATCTTCCAGTTACCTGCAAAAATCTTTTTTCTCAATTCAGCTCTACCTTTT
>JABGVJ010000092.1 GCA_018646105.1 bacterium | reverse complement strand
TTTTTTAAGTATTTCTAAAGCTTTAGGACCTTTTATTCCTTTGATTGTGGTCAATTGTCTGATCTTAGGCCGAGCAGAAGCTTTTGCCTCTAAAAATACGGTTGTAAAATCTTTTTTTGATGCCTTAGGTATGGGGACAGGATTTACTTTTGGTTTAATTGTTTTATCTTCTATCAGAGAGATTCTTGGTAACGGTACTTGGCTAGGAGTACCTATACTAGGTGAGTGGTTTCAACCTTGGTTAATTATGATTTTACCGCCCGGCGCTTTTTTGACCATGGGTTTTTTAATCGCAGCAATGCAAAAGATTAAGGAGCGTAAAAATGGTTGAATATATTTTGATTTTTATTTCTGCAGCTTTAATTAATAATTTTGTTTTATCTTATTTTTTAGGTATCTGTCCCTTTTTTGGGGTTTCCAAAAAAACCAGTTCCGCAGTATCCATGGGTTTAGCCGTAACTTTTGTGATGACTATTACCGCGATCGTAACTAATTTACTCAACACTTATTTTCTCAAACCATTTGATTTAACTTATTTAACCTATGTTGCTTTTATTCTGGTTATTGCCAGTTTAGTTCAAGTCGTAGAAATGTTTGTCAAAAAAACCAGTAAACCTTTATATAATATTTTAGGTATTTATTTGCCTTTAATTACTACAAATTGTGCGATTTTTGGTTTGGCTTTGTTTGGACAGTTGCGAGACTATGGCTTAATGCAAAACATTTTTTTTGCTTTAGGAGCCGGTTTCGGCTTTACTTTAGCCTTGGTCATTATGTCTGGTATTCGTGAAGAATTAGAATTTGCCGATGTGCCAAAATATTTTCAGGGTGTGCCCATTGCTTTTTTGACCGCGGGATCTCTGGCCCTGGCTTTTATGGGATTTGCCGGTCTAATTAGTTAGGAGAAATTATGCAAAATATTATGATCGCTGTTTTAGGTATGAGTATACTGGGTCTTTTCTGGGCCTTAGTCTTAGTTTTTGCCAATAAACAGTTTTTTGTTAAAGAAGATCCTTTAGTAGAAAAAGTAATCGAATCTTTACCCGGCGTTAATTGTGGAGCTTGTGGGTTTGCTGGTTGTGGAGCTTGTGGAGACGCCATTGTTACTAAAAAAGAATCTCCTACTATTTGCCCGGTATGCAATGATCAAACCAAAGAAGATATCGCTGAAATGCTGGGCCGTAAGATTGTCAAAGACCCAAACCAAATTAAGCTTATAGCCAAAGTTCATTGCGCAGGCTCCAAAAAATATCTTAAATTAAGAGCTGAAAAATACAATGGTTATCCATCTTGCGCCGTAGAAAACATTACCGGTGGCGGCACTAAAGCCTGTACTTATGGTTGTCTGGGACATGGCGATTGCGTCAAAGTATGTCCCGTAGAAGCTATTGCTATGAACTCTGACGGATTACCGGTTGTGGACGAACAAAAATGTATTTCTTGTGAGAAATGTGTGTTGGAATGTCCCCGATCCATCATTAAAATGGTTCCTGAAAATCAGGAAGTATTTATTTTATGTTCTTCTAAAGACCCAGGCAAAGTCGCGCGTCAGGTTTGTGACGTATCGTGTATTGGTTGTGGTATTTGTGTCAAAAATGAAGAACAAGGTAGTTTTCAATTAAAAGATTTTTTAGCAACCGTTGATTATCAAAATTCTCAGAAAGTTTCATTAGAAAAATTAAGGGAAGTAGCTACTAAATGTCCACGAAAAATTATTACCGTCAAATAATAATTGTTTTACTATTAATTTTTTTAGGGGGTAACCAGCTTTATGCTTTTATCCCTGCCACAACTTATTTTAATAGCGGGATAGCTTTTTTACCAAAAAAAGGCACTCCTAAAACTTCCGCAACCCCAGTCTTATTAAAATCAAAACAAACCACAACTAATTCCTCTGAAAACATTGCTAAATACAAAAAAAAATCTACTAAATTTGTGGCCATGGACACTTATTTTGCGATTACGGTTTATACCACCACCACTCTAGATAAAAAGGTTTTTGCCAAATGTATCAAACGTGTCCAGGAAATTGAGAAATGGGGCAATAGTTTTGACCCGCAAAGCCAGCTTAGTCAAATCAATAAATCAGCACATCAAGATAATGTGCCTATCAATGCGGATTTGTTTAAAATTCTTAAATACGCGCAACAAATGGGGCAGGATACCAACGGTGCTTTTGATATTACTGTACAACCCTTAATAGATTTTTATAAACAATCAAAAAATCAAAAAACTATACCTAAAGTCCCCCAGTCCCTTTTAAAAGAAGTGAATTATCAGAACATTATTTTGGATCCTAAAATTAAAACAGTACGCTTAAAAAATCAGGCTCAAATCACTTTAGGCGGGATCTTAAAAGGTTATGCCATAGATGAAATTGTGACCATTTTAAAAGAACATAAGATTCAAAAAGCTTTGATTAATGGTGGCGGAAATATTTATGTTTTAGGTACTAATGAAGAAAACAAGCCTTGGTTAATTGGTATCAAAAATCCACATCAAACTACCCAGGTTATTCGTACTGTAGAATTAGTTGATCAGGGTATATCTACCAGTGCCGGTTACGAACGTTATACTCATCAAGATGGTAAAAAGTATTCGCATATCCTCAATCCGAAAACAGGTATGCCCGTATTAGCTTATGGCTCAGTCACGGTTATCGCCCCTACCGCTATACAGGCGGATGTTTTGTCTACCGCCATTTATGTTGATAACACTCTCCAAAATAATTTTCCTGATTTGCAAACCTATATCTATCGCAAATAGTTTTTTATTGATAAAATAACTTTTTTTAAAGGAGCATATAAATGTATCAAATAATTGAAAAACAAGTCTTAACCCCGGTATCCAAACTTTTTGTGATCAAACATCCGCAACTAGCGCAAAAAGCGCAAGCTGGACAATTTGTGATTATCAGATTACATGAAAAAGGTGAGCGCATCCCACTCACCATTGCTGATTTTGATGCTAAAGCCGGTACTATTTCTTTAGTTGTGCAAGAAGTAGGTAAGACTTCGCAAGAGATGGGAGCTTTGAAAACTAGTGACCAGATTTTAGATTTGATTGGTCCCTTGGGCTACGCTTCACATATCCAGAATTATGGTACGGTTATTTGTATAGGTGGAGGTTTGGGCATAGCCCCTATCTATCCTATTGCCAGAGCCCTCAAAAAAGCCGGTAACCGCGTATTATCTATTATCGGCGCTCGTAACCAAGAACTGCTTTTTTGGGAAGATAAAATGAGAGCTGTTAGTGACGAGCTTTATGTCGTTACAGACGATGGGTCCTCTGGCCGTAAAGGGTTAGTGACCGAGGTACAAAAAGAACTGATCAACAAAGAAAAAATTCAGAAGGTTTTTGCGATTGGCCCGGCGATTATGATGAAATTTGTAGTAGAAACATCTAGGCCGCACCAGCTTTCGACAATCGTATCTTTAAATTCTATTATGATTGATGGTACAGGAATGTGTGGCGGATGCCGCGTACAGGTTGGGGGAGTGACGAAGTTTGCCTGTGTGGATGGTCCGGAATTTGAAGGGTTAGACGTAGATTTTGATAATCTTTTTAAAAGATTAAATTATTATCGAGACGAAGAAAAAGTTGCGATTAAAAAACAGCATCTGTGTCGTTTAGATAATATAAAATAAGGAAAAAAATGAATAAAACACCAAGACAAGCGATACCAGAACAAGAACCAGCATTACGGATCAAAAATTTTGAAGAAGTTGCTTTAGGATATACCGAAGAACAAGCGTTATTAGAAGCATCTCGCTGTTTACAATGTAAAAATTCTCCTTGTGTTTCCGGGTGTCCGGTACAAGTCCAAATCCCGAAATTTATCCAATTGATTAAAGAAAAAAAATATTTGGAATCTGCCAAAAAAATTAAAGAAACCAATGCTTTACCCGCGGTTTGCGGTAGAGTCTGTCCCCAGGAAAGTCAATGCGAAAAAAAATGTATTTTAGGTATTAAAGGCGAGCCCGTAGCTATTGGTAGATTAGAAAGATTTGTGGCTGATTATGAAAGAGCACATAGTACAGAAAAAGTTTCTCAAGTAAAAAGTAACCATGTGAAAGTAGCTATTGTTGGTTCTGGTCCAGCGGGCCTTACCTGTGCCGCAGATTTAGCAAAAAAAGGCTTTGAAATCACTGTTTTTGAGGCTTTTCATCAGGCTGGCGGTGTACTGGTTTATGGTATACCGGAATTCCGTTTACCAAAATCTATTGTGCAAAAAGAAATAGAAAAAGTACAAGAATTAGGCGTTATAATTAAAACCAATATGGTCGTAGGGAAAATCGTAGATATTGAAGAACTTTTTCAGCAAGGATATCAAGCAATTTTTATTGGGGTTGGAGCAGGCCTGCCTTCTTTTCTCAATATTCCAGGCGAAGATTTAGGCGGTGTATATTCTGCAAACGAGTTTTTAACACGTGTTAATTTAATGAAAGCCTACAAATTTCCAGAATATGATACTCCAGTCAAAATAGGGCAAAAAGTAGCAGTTGTTGGCGGCGGTAATGTAGCCATGGATTCGGCTCGTAGCGCCAAAAGATTGGGAGCAGAGGTTTACCTTATTTATCGTCGTACCCAAAAAGAAATGCCAGCCAGAACAGAAGAGTCACATCATGCCCAAGAAGAAAAAATAATTTTCCAAATTTTAACTAACCCAATTGAAATATTGGGTAATGAACAAGGAAACGTTAAAGCTATTAAATGTCTTAAAATGGAGCTGGGTACACCAGATGAATCTGGTCGTCGTCGTCCGATTCCTATACCTGGCTCAGAATTTATTTTAGAAGTTGATTCTGTAATTATGGCTTTAGGTAACAAATCCAATCCTTTATTAACTACAGTTACTCCGGGATTAGAATTAAATGCTAAAGGTAATATTATCGTGAAAAACGAGGCTGGTCAGACTTCTTTAGCTAATGTTTGGGCAGCTGGCGATATTGTGACTGGAGCAGCTACTGTTATCGAAGCTATGGGCGCAGGCAAAAAAGCAGCTCAAAGCATTATGACTCAGTTTTCAAAAGTAAATTAATTCACCGAATATTTTTTTGAATAGTTTGTAATTCTTTAATAATTTTTTTAATGCCAGGCAGATCTTTTTTTGCTGCAATTTTTTCTAGTTTTTTACCCAGATCATTGACATTGTTGTAGCCTAGAGCCAAAGCTCCAGAATTACCTTTTAATTGATGGGCTACGTTCAGTATACTATCAAAACCATTAGCTTTTAGATCTTTACTTAAAAGATCAATTTTAGTTTGTAGGTTTTCCTTTAACATATCTTTCAAAATTTCTAAATCCATTAAATTTTAATCCCCTTTGTTTTTATGTCCGAGAGAGCATAGAACTTTCTACTTTATAGCTAAAAATCCTTCAAAACACACATATTTCATTATATTTATATAATCTGCAAATCCCGCTCTTTGCAGATAATCCAAATTTGCTTGAGTAGAAAAAGGGTCTAGTACCCCTTTTAAACTTTTAGTTTTATTCATAATTTCTTCGGCTTTATAATTTTGATCCAGTTTATAGTCGGTATACAGCGCAGTCATCATATCTTGAAAACGTGCGTCATTGGCCCTTACTTTTTCAAAAAGTAATAAAGCGCCACTCCAATTCAAAGCCTTAAAAAATTTATCAAATAAAATTTGTCGATATTTTGGTCGAATAAACTGCATTGTGTAATAGGAGACAATCAAATCCGCTTTTTCCAAATCCATATCTTCAATATTGCCATGTATAAATTCAATGTTTTTGAAATTTTTACATTTTTTTTGCGCCTTTGTTAACATCGCTTTTTGATTGTCAATTCCAATAAAACGTACGTTTTTATGCGCATTATGAATAGCGAGTTTTTGTAGTAAACTACCTGTAGAACAGCCAATGTCATAACATATAGACCCATCCTGCAAAAAAAAGTCTGATAATTTCACAATCAGATCATGCCCGATATTATAAAGTGGAATAGATTTTTCGGCATGCTCATCAAAATTTTGAGCTACTGCTTCATCAAATTTCCAATTGGCGTTTTGAGCTTTAATATTGTCTCCGGTCTGCATAGATAATTCCTTTCAACAAATTAAATTGTAGTATATTCGTGCTAATATTCAAAGCGGAAACTTAGGCCACCCCGCTCCCATTTCAAGAAAACGGGCGAGAGGATTAAGAGAAGGCAATAGGAACAAGTGACGAATAACTACAAGATAAGTTATAATAAACGCCATTATGAAAAAAATACCACAAGTTTTAATTATTGGTAGACCGAATGTCGGAAAATCCACGCTTATTAATAGAGTTTTAGGCGTGAGAAAATCTATTACAGCCCCAGAACCAGGTGTGACCAGAGACGTTTTAGCGCGTCCTATTACTTGGAACTGTATGGATTTTTTATTGATGGATACCGGAGGTATTTTTTTTAGCAAAACCAAAGATTTTTTCCAAGCCAAAATAGAGAAATCTGTCCAAACAGCTTTGCAAAAAGCGCAAAAAATAGTATTCCTGACAGATTATCGAGAAGGGGTACAGCCTTTAGACAAACATATTGCCAGTATGCTACAACCCTATGCTATCAAAGTTGTAGTGGCCGTGAATAAAATTGATGATCCGGGAGATCGGCAAGATATTAATAATTTTCGTAGTTTAGGTTTTGGGACCCCGTTTCCAGTGTCCGCTGTACATGGTAATGGACTTGGCGACCTTTTGGATGAAATGATTAAAGGATTCCCAAAACAAGAGGTAGCTAATGTTGAAGAATTTTATCAAAAACTTACGCATATCTCTCTTATTGGGCGACCCAATGTAGGGAAATCCTCTTTTTTAAATGCTATGATCAACGAGGAACGTGCTATTGTAGATGAAAAAGCAGGGACAACCAGAGACGCGATTGACGTTTATTTTAGTAATGGTCAAGAAGAATACCTTTTTATTGATACCGCAGGCATCAGTAAAAAAATTAAGTTTGCGCAAGGTGTAGACTTTTTTTCTTTTGTCAGAACAAAACAAACCATTATCAATTCAGATTTAGTAATTATTATTTTGGAAGCGCCTAATTTTTTAGTGGATCAAGATAAAAAGTTGATACGTGAAGTTATCAAGAACAAAAAAAACTTTTTATTATTTGTAAATAAATGGGATTTGGTAGAACGTACAGACCAAAATCGCCAACTTTTAGAAAAAAAAGCGCGGGACTTGTATCCGCAACTGGAACACTATCCCATAATTTTTGGTTCAGCCTTAGAAAAAAGTAATCTACATACAATTTTCAAGACAATACCCCAAATTTTAGATGTAGCTAATCAACGTATTACCACGCCACAACTAAATCAATTTATTGAAAAGGTGGTTCGTAAAAATTCACCACCATCCAAATACGGACAACAGGTCAAAATTTATTACGCTACCCAGGTCAGCACAAGCCCGTTCCTTTTTGTTTTTTTTGTAAATAACCCGGCCTTGGTCAAAGAAGATTATAAACGCTTTTTAGAAAAAAGAATGCGTGCCTATTTTGGTGGGTTTGAAGGCTGTACCCTGGTTCTAGAATTTCGCGGTAAAGAAAATAGGAAACATTAA
>JABGVJ010000090.1 GCA_018646105.1 bacterium | reverse complement strand
GCTTTTCAGAGGCGCATTATTCGCGCATGCGCCTTGTTCCCATTTATCCAAAACTTTTAATTTGTTTTGCGTATAATATTTTTTGGTTAATAAACGCTGTATCTTGCCGCTAGAAGTCTTAGACAAAGAAAAGGGTTGTAAAAAAACTAATGCTGCTAATTCTAGGTCAAATTCTAGCGCGATTTGCTGGCGTACCAAATCAATCAACTTCAATTTTCCCTCTTTTAATTTTACTCTGGCGGTGCGCTCTACTTCTACCGCCACTACTAAAACATCACCCGCCGGATCACTAATGGTAAAAGCGGCACTACTGTTTTTTCTAAATAAAGGACTAGCTTTTTCTACCGCTTGTTCAATATCTTGAGGATAATAATTTAGACCGCGTAAAATAAGTAGTTCTTTGATCCGTCCAGTCACAAAAAGCGCTCCGTCTGTACCTAAGAAACCCAAGTCCCCGGTACGCAAATAAGGACCTTTTTGGTCTTTAGTATAAGCTTGAAAAGTTTTTTTGGTTTGGGACTGGTTTTGCCAATATCCTTGCGCAATATGTGGCCCTTTAATCCAGATTTCACCTATTTTTTCTGTACCGAGGGGAGCTCTAGTTTTGGCATTAACAATGATCACTTTCTGGTTTGGGCCAGAGTATCCGGAACTAACCAGGGTTTGGGAATCTGTATTTTTTGTGATTTTTTGAACCTGATCTCGCAATAATTTTGTTTTATCTACTTCCCAAAACAGCGTTTCCTCTTCAGCCTTGGCCCCGGTCACAAATAGCGTGGTTTCCGCCATGCCGTAACATGGATAAAGCGTTGTTTTTTTTAGCCCCTGTTTTTTAAAAGCTTGAAAAAAGCTTTCTATAGTTTCTGCTTTTATAGGCTCAGCTCCATTAAAAGCTACTTTCCAACTACTCAAGTCCAATTCTTTTTTATCTTCTTCTTTAATCATTTGGGTACATAGATCATATGCGAAATTTGGGGCCCCACTAGTAGTGGCATGATATTTAGAAATAGCTTTGAGCCAACGAATAGGTTTTTGTAAAAAATGAACAGGGGACATTAAGATACAATGTACCCCTAGATAAAGTGGTTGAATAACATTACCAATCAATCCCATATCATGGAACATGGGCAGCCATCCGACGACAACGGTGTTTTTATTATGCCCAAATCCCTGATTGATCATTTCTTCATTGGCCAGGATATTAGCATGGCTTATCATCACGCCTTTGGGTTCGCTAGTTGACCCGGAAGTGTATTGTAAAAAAGCTAGCGTGTTTGGCGTGATTTTTGGTTTTTGCCACTTTAAGGCTAAATCAAGGTTTATTTCTTCGATGGTTATAAACTGAGCTTGTTTCAAGGCCGCTATGGGAGAAGGATTATTTGTTTCTACCGTAGTATTAGAAGGTGTTGTTTTTGTGTTGTTGTGATCAGACCCAAGGATTATATCGCGGATTTTTTCGGTAGTTAGCACAAACTTTGCTTGACTGTCACAAACTATAGCTAAGACGCGATCCAAATTACGGTTGTTTCTAGGCGGATATGCGGGTACAGCTACGGCTCCGGCATACAGACAGCCCCAAAACGCTTTTATATACGCCAATCCTTGCGGAAAAAGCAGGAGAACCTGTTCTCCTTGTGCTTTGTGTTTTTGTAGAGTTGCAGCCACTGCTTTAGCATTTTGGGCTAGCGCATCATAGGCTAGATGTTCTTCTTGGTTTTCGCCGTCTGTGAGAAAAGTATAAACAGTTTTATTGGTTTGTTTTTGCGCCTGAAATTCCAGCAAGGCCACCATATCTTTATGCGTGATCTTTGGCTCTATGCTTAAGATTTGTTTTTTGGTTGTTAAATTTTCAGCTGATCTTTTAACAGGCATTGTTCCTCCCCAGGTTTCTAAAATACAAGGTACTATGCTGCGAGTTCCCCATATGCTTAATACTCTTTATTATAGCGAAAAATAGCTGATCTGGTTAGTAAGAATGTCACTATAGTGACATTCGCCTTGAGCACAACTGTCACTATGGTGACGCTTTTTTAGCCAAGGCACCGGGGAAAACAAGTGCCCTTGCCCCCTAGCCCCTCTCCCATAAATATAGAGGGGGAATATAGGTGGAAAAAAAATTAACGTGGATTTTTCGCTTCGCATAAGCACAAAAAAAACCTTACGTAAGATTTCAACGCTCTAATTTCTTATGTTGTGAAATAAAAAAATCAGGCGTATTATATAAAAATATTGTCAGAATCACAGATTAATTTGGAATAGAAGAGATAATGGAGGGATACAAATGGAAAAAAAAGAATCCGGGAGTTGGAAGATATGTTAGGCACGCTTTTCAATGTGGTCAAAAACAAACAATTAAGAAAATTAGTAATTTTAATTAATCTATTACTTTGCTTGCTTTTTTTAAACGTATTTTTTCTTGGGCTAAAAGAATGGATTTCCCAACTTTTTATCCAGAATGATGCAAAAATGTGGCTTGATTGGCAAATTACTTTTTTGCAAGTTTTAATTTCTCTTTCCGGGGCATTGTCGATCAGTTTGTTTTTTCTCTTAAGTGCCTATAAATTTAGGCTTTTTAAAAGGCTCTATTATTTTTTTATTTATCTATTGATCATTAGTTGTCTTGCATATAGTTTTTTATTTATTGGCGTACTGTATATAAACGGGGTTCTGCTAAGATTTTCTTTATCACACATTCATATTTTCGTTCCATTTCTCATTAGTTTAATAGCTATTTTATTTAAAAATTATTGGCGCAAATCATATGAATGGATTAAAAACACAAAAAACCAAACACAAAAAAACTTGCGGTTAAATTTTCATGAGCACAAAAACTCAAAAGCTTACGTAAACTTTCTATTTACTTTACATATTGCATGGCTAAAAAATTAGGAGTATCATCAAGAAAAAGAAGTATATATATTATAAATTATAGAACAGGATAGAGAAAAGTAAAAGAACCGCGTTTAGAATTTAGTTGGAGACATTAAAGTAAAATGAAGGAAATAAAATTGATCACAAAGGAAAATATTCAAACCAAAATTCATAGTATTCGTGGCGTTCAAGTGATACTGGATAAAGAGTTAGCGGTTTTCTATGATGTAAAGCCTATTAGATTAAGGGAGCAGGTAAAAAGAAATATTAAACGATTTCCCTCTGATTTTATGTTTCAACTTACGGAAAAAGAAGTTGAACTTAAGGTATCGCAAAATGCGATACCTTCAAAACAGCATTTGGGAGGGGCGCTTCCGTACGTTTTTACAGAGCAGGGCGTAGCCACAATTTCTTCAGTACTTACTAGTGAAAAAGCAAT
>JABGVJ010000089.1 GCA_018646105.1 bacterium | reverse complement strand
TTACGGTTTTCAAAACCAGGCAAGCAAATATGGATACCTTGGTTTCTCTGGGCGTAGGAGCTGCTTATCTTTATAGTATCTTTAGCCCCCAAAATCTATATTATGAAACAGCCGCGTTTTTGATTACCTTTATTCTTTTAGGTAAATACCTGGAAGCATTGGCCAAAGGCAAGACCAGTGAGGCTATTAAAGAACTACTCGGTCTGCAACCCAAAACAGCTATTGTGATCAGAAACGAGCAGGAACAGGAAATATCGATAGCCGAAATGCTTGTAGGTGATCTGGTACTTGTTAAACCAGGCCAAAAAATCCCGGTAGATGGTACGATTACAGATGGTTATTCCAGTGTGGATGAAGCCATGATTACAGGTGAAAGTATCCCTATAGAAAAAACTGTGGGTAGCCAGGTCATAGGTGCTACGATCAATAAAACCGGTAGTTTTACATTCAAAGCTACAAAGGTAGGTAAAGACACGGTTCTTTCCCAAATCATCAAATTTGTGGAAGATGCACAAGGTTCTAAAGCGCCGATCCAGAAATTAGCGGATAAAATCTCTGCTTATTTTGTACCCACGGTTTTATTGATTGGAATTTTAGCGTTTATCTTCTGGCTTTGGACTGGCCAGAGCTTTATTTTTGCTTTAACTATTATGATCACGGTTTTTATCATTGCTTGCCCTTGCGCTTTGGGTCTGGCCACGCCCACAGCTGTGATGGTGGGTACGGGCATGGGTGCGCAAAACGGAATTTTGATCAAAAACGCAGAAGCACTACAAATTGCGCATAGTATTGATACTGTAGTCTTTGATAAAACAGGTACTTTGACCAAAGGTAAACCTGAACTAACTAATATTGTGAGCTATGAAGAATCAGAAGAAGTTGTGCTAGGGCTTGCAGCATCCATAGAAAAAAATTCAGAGCATCCTTTGGCAGACGCGATTGTACGAGGTGCGCAGAAACAAAGGCTAGATCCAAAACCAGTGCAAAATTTCCAGGCGTTACCCGGCAAAGGCGTTACGGCAAAAATAGAAAAGCATCTGGTTTTGCTGGGTAACAGAAAATTAATGGCGGAAAATAAAATTGATATTACCAAAGCAGAAGCTGATCTGGAAAAGCTGGAAAATGAAGGTAAAACCGTGATGCTTTTAGTGGCAGCTAAAAGATTATTTGGGTTAATTGCCGTAGCTGATACCCTCAAAGAAAATGCGCAAGAAACCGTGACTAGCCTACAAAAAACAAAGAAAAAAGTGGTGATGATTACAGGTGATAATATGCGTACCGCAAAAGCCATTGCAAAACAGCTGGGGATCACGCAAGTATTAGCAGAAGTATTACCACAAGATAAAGCTAGGGAAGTGAAAAAGCTACAAGAAAATAAACATAAAGTAGCTATGGTGGGTGACGGGATCAATGACGCGCCTGCTTTAATTCAGGCTGATTTGGGTATTGCGCTTGGTAGTGGCACGGATATTGCGATTGAGGCCGGAGATATGGTCTTGATCAAAGATGATCCCAGGGATGTGGTTAAAGCGATGCATCTTTCTGGCTATGCTATGAAAAAAATTAAACAAAATTTGTTCTGGGCTTTTTTCTATAATTCATTAGGTATCCCCATTGCCGCTGGTATCCTCTACCCTTTTACCGGGTTTTTACTTAACCCTATGATTGCTGGAGCGGCCATGGCTTTTAGTTCGGTTTCTGTGGTGAGTAATTCTTTATTGATGAAAAGGTATAAGGTCTAGGCCTCACCTTTTAAATAACGCAGTCTTTTTTCTTCCTCAAACTTCTCAATAGCGTAACGCAGCATAGTACGGGGCATATTTTGATAATATTTTTTTAGAAAAACTTCTTCTGTGGCTAAATCTCTATTACCAATTTCTCTGAGCATCCAGCCTACTGCCTTATGCATCAGGTCTTCTTGATCATGCTGGAGAATTTCGGCAATTTTTAAAGCATCACCAAAATCCTTTTGGCGGATATAGTGAAAGGTGGAAAGCATTGCTATGCGGCGATCCCATAAAAGCTTTGATTTGGCCAAATCAGAGAGGATGGCTCTATCTCTATGTTGCAAATATGGTCCCACAATCAAATGCGCGGAGCTATCCACCAAATCCCAATTATTAATATATTTGGTATGCTCTAAATAAAAATCATAGATTTGTTTTTGGTCTGTGTCCTTGGCTTTTTTGAAAATTAGTACCAGGATAAACAAGGCTAATAAACGCTCTTCGTGAAATTTGGATTGCAGCAAGGTAAAAGCATCTGGTAAGGGAATGTTGCGATATTTTTTGGATAAGGCTCTGAGTACAGGTACTCGTACACCTAAAAACTTGTCCCCTGCCCCGTATTCACCGGGCGCTGTTTTAAAGAACCTTTGTGCATGACAGGCTTTTTCTGGATCGCTTAATGATCTTATTTCTTGTTGGATGGGTAGCATTTCTTCTCCTGGTGTAGATATTTAATATACCTTGGGACTTTTTTTATTATATCAACTTTCTAGAGAAATTTGATATGAACTGCTAAAACAATCATATACCGCTTGAATTACAATCTTTGCTCGAACTATTCCCAATAGGTAGCTTCAGTCTCAGTCATCATATATTGACCTGTCTCTGCCGGCGTTTTCATCAATTTATCATCATCGTCTATAAGCTTTTGATAAGCGGGGTGTACTACAGCATACAGATTAGCTTTTATTGTTTGAGTAATTTGTGCTATAGAATTCAGCAAAATTTGTATTTCATAATAAATTGTGGCGCCAGCGATTTTTACCCCTGGCCCAGGCTCGATATTGGCACCATCTTGCCCTATTATTTTTATTTGTGCTTGAGTCTCCTTAGCTTGGAACAGTATATTATACGTCTTATATTCCCATCCTGGCATTTTCAAGAATACTTTTAAAAAAATATGACTGTGTTTATTTTTATCATATACAATAATAGCTCCGACTCTTTCTTTGTTTTCAGGTTTTTTCCTTTTATTAGCAGCCGTTTGGGGCTCTATTGAAACAGTTAAGGTTATTTTTCCCTTACTTTCAGAAATTGTAAGTGGAAGATCCTTTGGTACACTGCTTTCTATGTCATCATCTTCTAGAAGAGTTTCCCACCAAACTTTTAGTGTATTTTTTATCGTCTCTAACTCTGCTGGCAATAATACTTCAGGAATATAAGCCACAACTTTTTTCTGTATATTATTTTTCATTTATCCCCCCCTATATTTAATTATCGGAAACCTTGAAAAATAAATTTCATTTTTTTATGAAAATAATATGGATAAATTTATACAAGAAGCTAATCAGTTCTATATTTTAATTTACGCAAGCGAATAGCTGCGGGAGTGATTTCCACGACTTCATTATCATTAATGTAGGCCAGGCATTCTTCCAGACTCATTTTTGTATAAGGTGTTAAAACTACGGAATCATCAGAGCCTGAGGCGCGCATATTTGTAAGTTTTTTGCCTTTACCTGGATTAACTACCAGATCATCCTCACGACAATGTTCGCCGATAATTTGGCCGGCATAGACTTTTTCACCAGCGCCAAGAAAAAGTTTGCCACGGTCTTGTAAGTTATCGAGTGCATATGCGATAGTCGTACATGCGTCCTTGGAAATCAAAACTCCATTTT
The DNA here is from genome assembly GCA_018646105.1 of bacterium. Taxonomy (GTDB): domain Bacteria; phylum Margulisbacteria; class Marinamargulisbacteria; order JABGVJ01; family JABGVJ01; genus JABGVJ01. The sequence goes on along the minus strand of JABGVJ010000089.1, from coordinate 21,745 downwards.
TACGCATTTTGATATCGCCGGCATAAGGGGCATATTCTAAAAAGACATAGTTCATCACGCCCATACCTTTGGTTTTGGTCATAAACTGGGCTTGGTAACCAAGCAGGCCTCTGGTAGGAACTTTGAATTTCAAACGTACACTACCATTTTCTTGATGCATACTGATCATTATGCCTTTTCGAGGGCCAAATGATTCAATGATTTTGCCCATATGTTCTTCTGGCACATCAATGGTTAAATCCTCATATGGTTCCAGGGTTTTACCGTTTTCTTCTTTTAAAATAACCATAGGGCGTGAAACTTGGAATTCATAACCTTCACGACGCATTTTCTCAATAAAGATGGATAAATGCAGCTCGCCCCTACCCGACACTTTAAATCCTTTATCGCCAGGAAAAGTCTCGATTTCCAAGGCTACATCAGAAAGGATTTCACGACAAATTCTTTCTTTGAGTTGCCGGGAAGTCACAAAGCGACCTTCTGTACCCGCAAAAGGAGAGTCATTTGGTAAAAAGGTAATCGAGATGGTAGGTGGGTCAACCTGAATAGAAGGTAATGGTAACGGCTGGTCCGGATCAGTAATGGTTTGCCCTACTTCGACTTTTTCTAAACCAGCAACAGCGATAATATCGCCACAAAAAGCTTGTTTGGTTTCAACTTGTTTATTGCCCTCATATTTATATAGTTTGGTGATACGAGCTGTGCTTAAAACTTCTTTTTCTGTAGCTAAGACGATATTTTGATTGAGTTTTAGTTTACCGGAAGTAATTTTTCCAATAGCTAATCGGCCTAAAAAGGGAGAATATGTTAAGGAACTGATTAATAACTGTAAAGGATTATGCACATCGCCTTTAGGTGCTGGCATATATTTAATAATTTGTTTGAAAACAATATCCAGATTATTACTTTCTTGATGATAATCTGTACTAGCATGACCATTTTTAGCTGAAGCATAAATAATAGGAAAATCCAAAATATGGTCTGGCGCATTAAGATGTACTAAAAGATCAAAAACCTGGTCTACGACCCAATCACATCTGGCATGTGGCCGATCAATTTTATTGACAATAACGATAACGGGCAAAGAACGCGCTACGGCTTTTTTTAAAACAAAATACGATTGAGGCATAGGCCCGTCTACGGCATCTACTAAAAACAGAACCCCGTCTGCCATATTTAGAACCCGTTCTACTTCCCCACCAAAATCAGCATGTCCTGGTGTATCAATAATATTGATTAAATAATCTTGGTATTTACAAGAACAGTTTTTAGACATAATCGTAATACCACGTTCTTTTTCCAAGTCCATGGAATCCATCAAACGCGTTTCTACGGTCTGGTTATCTCTAAATAAACCACTTTGCTTAAAAAGCTGATCTACAAGTGTGGTTTTCCCATGATCAACGTGGGCAATAATCGCAATATTTCTAAGTTTTTTCTGATAACTCATTATTCACCTATCCGCCTTTTCCAAGGTTTTTCCTTGATATAGATTTTTTTAGGGGGGGCTAAGTTTGATTTTCTGGTATATTTTACCTTAGTCCAAGGAAAAAAGCTATAGTTGCTCTAGCGAGGGGGGACTGCTGGCCTTAACCGCCGCTCTCCCCCAATCTATGATTTTAAGCTATACTATTAACCAAATACATTTCGGAGGTAAAGAATAATGACTAAATCTAAAGATACAAAAAAAGAACAAAAAAAAGCTCCTAAATTATCACTTAAAGAAAAAAGACAACAAAAAAAAGAAAAAAAGAATAATTAATTTCGTATTCTGGGGGGAATAAGATGTTAGCTAAAATTGTGGCTATTAAGGCGTCCGCTATAGGATTAGACTCTGAGTTTGATAAAATAAGGCCTCCAGATATACCGTCAGCTTCTAGACCTAAACCATGCAAGCGAGATAGATTTATAATGTGGTGGGCTGGAGTTTTTAGCTGGCTTGCGAAATAATTCTCATAATGTCACGCACAATGTTTAGATGTTTTAGTTAGAAAAAATTCAAGAAACTATCTGTAAAACAAAAGGCAAGGCTACAAAAGTTCCTATACCGGAACCAAGTGAAGCAAAGGTAGAGACGAGAAGTGCTCTGGTAAGTTTATTCTGCCAAAATCCTTTAATACTCAGAATATCGTCTGTGACTTGCTCAAAATCAATGACTTTTGGTCTTACTAAAAATATTTGTAGTAACCCCACGACCATTCCAGCGCCAATCATAGGATTTAAACTGGTAATAGGTGCCGCAATAAAGCCGACGGGAATGGTTAAAGGATGACCAAAAGCTAGCATACAACCCACGGCTGTCAGAATACCATTGATCAAAATCCAATATATGGCAGCTTGCCCGACCTGCGCGCCATGACCACTAAAAAAACCGTAGATAAACAAACCCAAGATAATGATTGGAAAAACCCAAGGCAAAATTTTGGATACTTTGGATTTGGGTGGGATGGTTTCTAAATCGACTAAACTAGGTAGTGAAATTTCTTGCTGCAAACATTCTATAATTCCAGGCACATGCGCGGCCCCTACTACGGCTACGGTTTTTTGTCCTAAGTTTTCTCTGATTTTGGTTGCCAAATAAATATTTCTTTCATCTAAAAGAATGGTTTTAATAACAGGCATTTGAGTACCTAATTCGCCAATAAGAGCGGAAAGATTATCTTTGTTTTTTAGTTCTTTAATTTTATCTTCCGTTAGATCAGAATCTTCGTCTTTTAGTAAAAACAGCGAACCTAAAAGTTTTAGTTTAGACCAAAAAGAAATCTTTCCCATTAATCTTTTGAGAGTTAAACCAAGACTGCGGTCCGCTAGTATCAATTTAGTATTAGTTGCTGCGGCTAAATCAACTGCTTTTTTAAATTCGGCGCCTGGTTTAACACCTAGTTTTTTGGCAATTTTTTTCTGGTACGCGGTCATCATTAATTGGGCAATAAAAAAAAGAACTTTCTTTTTTTTAATGATTTGAATAATATCGGTTTCCTGATATTTCTTGCGGTTTTGCAACACTTCTAAACGCTGTTCATCAAGCTCGACTGCAATAGTGTCTGGCTTAATTTCGGTAATCGTTTCTTCTACGATTTTGACAGATTCGCCTGATACATGGGCAGTGCCGATCAGATACAGTTTTTTTTTGTCTGGAAAAATGATCTGCTGAATATCATCTGAAATATGATTGATTTCTAGCTTTGTGTTTGGCATGGCCGTATTATAACATTCACTCTATTTTTGAACCACGTTGCTTCTTTGTTTCTGTTTAGATTTCAGCTATTCTGTTACCAAATTCCAAACATTGTTGCAGTGCATCTTCATTTGGTTGCCATAAAGCCTTTAGACCATTATCAACGATTTCAAAACCAGCGTCAGACAGTAAGGTCGTAATTTTATGGACTGATTCACCACTCCAACCATAAGCGCCAAAAGCTGCTGCTTTTTTATTTTTAAACCCTAAACCTTTGATTTCTTCTAGTAAGCCTGCTACAGAAGTTAAAACACCTCTGTTTACAGTAGGTGACCCGATTAAAATTAATTTTGATTTAAAAATTTCAGTAAGAATATCGTTTTTATCTGTAGTCGCACTATTGTATAATTTGATATTCACTTTTTTGTCTGCTTTTTTTATACCCGCGCTAATAGTTTCGGCCATTTTACGTGTACCGTTCCACATTGTGTCATAGATAATAGTGATCTGGTTTTCTTGATATGCCTTTGCCCACTCAATATATTTTTGAACTATGGTTAATGGATTTTTACGCCATATCACACCATGACTAGGCGCAATAATATCAATAGGAATTTTTAAAGCTAAAATTTCATCTATTTTTTTGCGTACCAACGCGCTAAACGGGTTCAAAATATTAGCATAATACTTTAAACATTCAGTAAACAGTTCAGTCTGATCAACCAAATCATTAAACATAAATTCACTAGCATAATGCTGGCCAAAAGCATCATTACTAAACAAAATATTATCCTGGGTCAAATAACAAGCCATACTGTCAGGCCAATGCAACATTGTCATCTCTACAAAAACCAATTTTTTACCATTACCTATATCCAGAGTATCTCCGGTTTTGACTGGTACAAAATTCCAATCTTGATGATAATGTCCTTTTAATGATTTTAGAGCGTTAGAGGTACAATATATGGGAGTTTCGGGAATGTGTTTCATAAGTTCTGGCAATGCGCCGCTATGATCCATTTCTGCATGATTGGCAATAATATAATCGATTTTTTCTAAGGGAATAGATTTTTGCAGATTTTGCACAAATTCTTTGGCATATGGTTGCCACACGGTATCTATAAGTACGTTTTTGCCTTCTTTTATTAAATAGGAATTATAGGTAGATCCACGATGTGTAGAATATTCATGACCATGAAATTTTTTTAGTTCCCAGTCAATTTTACCTACCCATTCCACATTGTTTTTCAGATTCATTTTTTTCTCCTTCATTCATTAATTCAGTATATATCTAAGTATTTTAGATTATAACATTGTATTACCTAGATTTGAGAAGCCCCTTTAAGCCTCACCCCTCCTACGCTTTTCAAGCTTCGGAGGGCAGGCCCGCCCCTCTCCATAAATGTAGAGGGGTTTAATTTACTTTTTATTGAGGCCTCTACTAACATTCTCTTGCCTTACTACTTATAATTTTCTAAAATTTAAATTATTAATAATTAGGAGAAATACAAATGGATAAATACGAATGTTTGATTTGTGGATATATTTATGATCCGGCAGAAAATGATAATGTTGCTTTTGATGATTTACCGAAAGATTGGACTTGTCCGGTTTGTGGAGTTGATAAAAATCAATTTAAAAAGCTGTAGTTAAAATCTGCAAAACATCATCTTGATTTAATTTGTAAAAATTACCAATCTCTCCATACAAGACGGAAGTGCTGGCAATTTTAGGTAAAAGTTCTTTGCTAAGCCCCACTTCGGACAGAGAGCTTGGCATACCTAATTTTTGAAAAAAAGCTGCGGTTTGGGCAATTCCGGCCAAAGCATATTCTTGGTCAGTCAAACTTCCCTGCTCGATTTCCCAAACGTTTTTGGCTAGGGTGATGAAGCGAGCACAATTCTGATCTGTCAGTACATATTTCATCCATATGGGGGTAATAATCGCCAGGCCCACACCGTGGGTCATATCATTATAGGCGCTGATAGCGTGCTCTATCTGATGACAAGCCCAGTCCCCTATTTTGCCATAACTTAGCAAGCCGTTTAAGGCTAAATTGTTCACATAAAGCAGATTGGCACGTGCTTCGTAATTTTGTGGTTCTTTTAAAGCGATGGGGGCAAAATGGATCACGGTTTTTAAAAGGCTTTCGGTCATTCTGTCTTGCAGATAACTATCATAGGTACTGCTGAAATACTGTTCAAAAAGATGGCTCATCATATCAACAGCGCCAGACGCGGTCTGATATTTGGAAACAGAATAAGTGTAAACCGGATCGCAGATAGCAAACTTAGGTCGGATCAGGGGACTATGCACACTTCGTTTATCTTTTTGGTGTGCGTTACTAAGCACTGCGTTATTATTGGTTTCGGAAGAAGTCGCGGCCATAGTGGTAATGACACCAAGTGGTAGCGCCTGGGTAATGGTAGCTTTTTGACAAAAGAAATCCCAAGGGTCTGCTTTATAAAAAGTGGCTGCGCTTATGACTTTGGCACAATCCAGTACACTTCCACCGCCGACCGCTAAAATAAAATTAATTTTATGTTTTTGGCAAATTGTAGCGCCTTCGCGTACGCTCTCTATTTTTGGGTTTGGTTCAATGCCGTTTAGTTCCGTATAAAAAAAATCTGCTTGTTGAAAAATATTTATGATTTGATCATAAAGACCGCTTTTTTTGATACTGCCTTGACCGTAAGCCAGTAAAATACGGGGTTCTACAACTTCTTTTTGAATGGCTTTTACCAGATTTTTGAGCTGATCTTTACCAAAAAATATTTGGGTTGGTAGATCGAATTTGAAGTTTAGCATGGGGTTAAAAGTAACATATTTCGATTTAAGGTGCTAGACATCTTTTTCTTGCTACTTTGGCTACTATTAATTAAACTTTAAATATCACTCATTAAATAATTAAAGGAAAAAAATGACAAAAAAATCATTAAGTATAATTCTAATATTAATTTTGTTAACCCTAGGCTTAGCTACTTTAGCTACTACCAGTGGTTGCGGTGCTACTAGTTCAACCACTTCTACAGAGGATTCTAGTTCAGAAGAATCTGAAGACAGTTCCTCAACAGAAAACGCTACCGAACTGCCTTCTATGCCTACCGGCCTTGCCGCTACAGCTGGAAACCTCAGTGTCAGTCTTTCCTGGACCGAAGTAGAAGACGCTACTTCATATAATATATATTGGGGTACAAGTGATAGTATAACTACGGATAACGCTACGAAAATTGATGATATTACAGATACCAGCTATTCTCATACTGGTTTAACTAATGGCACCACTTATTATTATATTTTAACCGCTATAAATTCAGTGGGGGAATCTGACGCTACATCAGCCGTATCTGCTACCCCTGCTCTTAGCTGGACAACTTCAACCCTAATATCCACTGGTGCCGCTGGCCAGTTCAGCACTATCGCCATTGATAGTAACGATAAAATTCACATTGCCTATTATGCCAATTATGGGTCTGGGGATATTGGTCTAAGATATTATACAAATCAGTCTGGATCCTGGGTGGAAGAAACCGTAGATACTGATGGTATTTCTGAAAGCATTTCTATAGCTGTTGATAGTGATAGTGGCATCCATATCTCTTATTATTCAACTAATGGTTACAACCTAAAATATGCCTATAAAGCAGATGACTCCTGGACTAAAGCTACAGTTGATTCTACGGGCACGATGGGTCAATACAATGCTATGGCCGTAGATAGTAGCAACAGTAAGATACATATTGTTTATGGAGACGTGACACTTGGTTCTCTTAAATATGCAACCAATACTATTGGTGAAACGGATACATGGAACAGAACAATCATAGATAGTAGTGCTACCGGACAAGTGCACGCATCTATTGCGTTGGATAGTAACGGGACTGCTCATATTGCATATAGACAAGCAACTTCAACCTTAAAATATGTCACTGGTTCTCTGAATTCCTGGTCAACTCCTGTGACTATCGATAGTGGTGGCGTAATTTCTGATACTTCTATTGCCTTAGACAGTAATAACAAAGTTCATATTTCATATTATAAAGGCGGTGAAACCAAAATAAGTTATGCCACCAATACCAGCGGCTCTTGGGTAGCAGATGAATTAACTGATTCTTATTGCGGCAGCAGCGGTAAACATACTTCTATCGCATTAGATAGTTCTGATAATATCTATATTTCTTATTACAAAGAATCATCCACTTATTCTGCTCTAAAAATAATTATGAATATTGATGATACCTGGGATGATGCCACTATAGACGAAGATAGTGATGAAGATGGAACTGGTAAATATACTTCTATCGCCATAGACAGCACAGACAAAATCCATATTGCTTATTATCAAAGTAATGGCTCAAATTTAAAATATGCGGTGAGTGATTAGATAAACTTTTCCATATGAAGATGTTCAATCCCGACTTCTTCATATGGCTCACCATATTGGGAAAAACCCAATTTTTGATAAAAAACAACGGCGTGTTTTTGGGCACCCAGGTAAACCCTTTTGATACCTTGTTTTTTGGCTTCGGCCATAAGTGCTAAAATCAGCTGTCTGCCGACTCCTTTACCACGGGCTAATTTTAGAACGGCTAGTCTGCCAATATGCCCATCCATTAGCATCCGGCCAGTACCTACATATTTCCCGTCCATTTCAATTAAAGCATGTATAGCTTTATCATCCTGTCCATCAAAATCTGCCGATGCATCTATCTTTTGTTCTTGGGAAAATACAGTGTTTCTAATCTTTCTTATTTTATTACTATATTCATTATCAAAATTTACAATTATTGTTTTAAGCATGTTTTTATCGGTTTTCATTTCGCCGCACTTCCTTTACAAATAAAACGTACCTTGCAAACCTCACAGCCTTTTTTGCGTAAAACCACGCCTTGCAATAGATTTAAAAGCACAAAGACGACCAAAAGGCTTACATTAAGAATAGTAAATCCATATACGAACCCAGCGATCAGAGCCGCAACTAGGATTACGGGTAATTGTAGGATATACGAAATACAAAGTTTTATACCCAGATCAGGATTCCCAGAATCTTGCTTAAAGAAGATTGCAGACAACTTTCCCCACCCTAGATGACACCATTTATTATAGTAATAACAACTTGCGCAATTGTGCTTTTTCAATAAAACTTGAATAATCACTAAAATAATCAGATAAATCCAGGACACGATAGGCATTCCATTATATTTAAAAGGCATTAACAATACAAAACCTAACCCCCAATTTAGGAGATAACCTAAATTTTCCAGAATTATCCACCAAGCTGGAAAACGCTCTTTTCCTTCCTGATATATTTTGGGTTTTTGTGATTCTAGCATTATCGTGCTCCTTTATTTAAAAATTCTTTTAAATTCTTATTTAATTATAGAAAGTATTTTTTGTTTTGCCAAAGCTCAAAGCCGCTACCCGCCCGCTGTCGTGGAGGATGGGACAAAGACTGGCGTCTTTGCAATCTAATCATCTTTTTTCTTTGCCAAAGCTCAAAGAAAAAAGAAGCAAAAAAGAAAGAGCTTTTAATCGGCATAACTCGCTCCGGTCAATCGTGATAGTCGCTTCGGTTCAGCCGTGCATCTAGATACTTCTTTTGATTTTTTCATATGGATGCTCGGCTTCTCTCTCAGCTCCTTCTCGATTGACGCTACGCTCAGACAAATGCCGCGGTTAGTTAGTTTATGGATTTAGGCAAGCTGTCCGACGCCTGCCTGTACTTCGAATCTTTAGCGTAGGAGGGCGTAGTGACAGGCCCCACCTTTTCTCTTTTTAGGAAAACGGGTGAGGGAGCATTGCAATTTCATTGATACTAATACTCACCATACTCTTTAAAGCGTCCGCATACCTTCTAGACACCATACCAATCACCTTTCCTTGTTCATTTAACAATGGGCCACCACTAAACCCTTTTTCTGTTGAGTAATTTGTTACAATAGCCTTTTGAATTCTAACTTTTGATTTTTGATTTTTTTCTTCACATAAAAAATTGGTTTTTATTTTAAAAATAGTTCCTTCTTGTTTTTCAACTTTCTTTATACTAAGACCATTCTTTGTATCTATAACTATAATATTCTTTGCATTTTTAGATGGGAAACCCAAGTTGGTTACTTTTTCACCTTCTTTTACATTTGTTTCTGTTTCTAAGTAAATAAACTTTTTATCAAAAATAATACTTGTTAAATCCTTGTCTGGAAAATACTCTATTTTGTCTTCTTGTAAAGTTATCTTCATTCGATCCCCAGCAATATTTTGCAAAATTATGTAATTATTATCATACTCTTTCTCGTGCTTACCAAAAGCAGAGTCATTCAGTGCATGATAGGCTGTAATAAATTTATTTTCTGAAATAAAAAAACCAGTCCCCATAATTCTATACGTTTCAATCTTCCCAGCTTTTAAACTTGGCCTTATAAGACACCATACCTTTTCTTTCGTCCCTTCAGATACCATCATAATTTGAATTCACCTCACTTTTATTTATAACTCAAAACTTTTTATTTCTTAATATATGCCCCTCCCCTATTTTTTTCAACCGCCACCGCGCCCTTTTCAAGCGGGGCTACAAGCTGTATGTAGACGAATAATATAAAGAACGGCAAAATAATAATAGCTAAATTAATTTAAGGAGCCTCCTATCATGCAACCATCCCAACAAGAATTGCGTTTTCAATTTGAAGGTCAGACGGATATTGTCATTGACCAAAAAACTAAGGACTGGAAAAAATATGCGCTGTGGTTGGAAAAACTAAAGATCAAAAAACTGAATAATGAATTAGTGAAAGAAAATAACCAACTAAGAGCAACGGTTTATGAAATTTTGGATATTCTGGAAAGAGGGGTTACCCAAGCCTAGACTTCAAATACTCTTCAAATTTCTGTAAGGCCGCGGGCATATCTTGCCGGGCAAAGCCGATTCTAAAATTATTACCTTGATAATCATAGACTTTGGCAGGTAGCAGCATTACCCCTTTTTCCTGGACGAGGTCTAGACAAAAATCCGCTACATTTTGCTTTAACTTTAATTCCGGGAACGTGATGGGGCCAGCTTTAGGTTTGTGCCAAACAAAAAAGTCTCTATATTTCTGGAAAAATTTCCCCAAGATATTTAAGTTGATTTGCATAATGGATAGGTTGCGTTTAATAATATGATCCTTGGCTCTGAGCGCCATAATAGCTAAGATTTCACTAGGCGCACTGCTACAGATGGTGGTGTAATCTTTAAAAGCAGCTAAGGTTTTAAATAATTTTTTATTTTTGGTGGTTAGCCAACCTATTCTTAAACCAGCTAAAGCAAAAGTTTTGGACATCCCAAATAAAGAAATCCCGTTTTCATATAGATCACTGACAGAAGCTAACTGCTGAGACTCTTCATATTCCAAGCCTCTATACATTTCATCTGAAAAAATAAAAATATTATTCTTTTTTGCAATCTTGATAAGGTCTTCGAGTTGATCTTTACTAAGAGTTGCGCCAGTAGGATTGTGGGGGAAATTAATGACCAGAAGTTTGGTACGCTTAGTAATCAAATCTTTTAGATCAGCCAAATCAAAATTCCAACCTTTATCACATCTAGGCTGCCATTTGGATACTGTACATCCTACCGAATACGCGATTTCATATAAGGACTGATAACCTGGAAAAGTAGTCACAATATGGTCACCTTTAGCTAAAATATTATGCATAGCCATAAAAACGCCTTCTTCAGGTACACAAGTTAAAATCTCGGTTGGTGAAATATGGGTATATAATTTGGCAATTTCGGTTCTTAAAAGAGGATGGCCTGGCGATTCGGTATACCCCAGACTTAATTCAGTCCATAATTTTAGAGAAGCCGGATCAGCCATAGCTAGTAATTCTTTTAAGGTTAAAGGTTCACAATCCGAACAAGAAAGCAGATACGGAGCAGAAAACTCGTATTTGGCAAAGTATCTTTCCAGTTTAAAGGGTTTGATTTTCATGGACTAACCTCCTGGTATCGAAAGCAGGACTTGAACCCGCATATAATTTATTATAACAAGCAATAGGGGTGAGGGCCTAAGTATGTTGAATTTTTCTAATCTCTGTTACTATAAATTTATAAAATATTATAAAATATATAAGGAGCAAAACATGGAAAAAATCATTGAAAAAATTAAAGATGCGCAACAAAAAAATCTTATTAGTTTATATAGCTATGGCGAAGAAATCGGGATGCAAAAATCCATGTTGTTGATCCTTAAACAAGCTGATATAAAAAATCTTAAAGCACAAAAAGATATTCAGAAAAGTATTTTAAAAGCTAATATTAAATTGGATATTTTTACTGAAAAAGAAGTTGAGTCTGCTTTAGATGTTTTTCCAATTGAATTTATGGAAATGAAAGAAAACAGAAAATTACTAGCTGGGCTAGATATGCTTCAAAAAATTCAAGTTGATGCTGCAAATTTACGGCATGAATGTGAATTTTATTTGCGGTCAAATATCCTAAAATTACGTAACGGGTATTTAGCGCCGTTAGCAGATTTAGGTGAATTAATCCGCGTTTCGTTACCATCTTTTTTACAGATCTTTAAATACCTTTTAATACTTAATAAAGAAAATATACCTCAAGAAAAACCCGCTTTACTAGCTGCTTTAGCTAAAAAAATTAATTTCAAAGTATCTGTATTTGCAAAAATATTAGAAAATTTTGAACAGAAAAAAGTATTGAGTGCCGAGTTTGATGATTATTTAAAAGAATTGGAAAAAATCACCAGTCAGGTAGATGCTCTATGAAGAAAAAATTAATATTTCTTTTTTGTCTGTTTTTTCTAGTGGTCCCAATACAAATTTGGGCTTTGCCTAGCTCAACTGGTTATATAACTGATGAAGCCCATATTTTACCGACTAAAGCTAAAATGTTTTTAGCTCAAGTATCTCAAGTATTAGATCAAAAAGGACAAATCCAATTAGCGACCGTCGTGGTTGATTCGCTAGGAAATGAAGATATAGATTCCTATGCCAACAAACTTTATGAAAAATGGGGTATTGGCTCAAAAACAACGGATAAAGGAATTTTATTTGTCACTTCTTTAAAAGAAAAAAAGGTACGTATTGAAGTTGGGTATGGGTTGGAAGGCGTGCTTCCGGACGGCAAAACCGGGGCTTTGTTAGATAAATATGTCCTACCCTATTACAAAGCAGGTAAAATGGCTGAAGGTATTATTAATGGTCATTTAGCGATTGCGCAATTAATCGCAGACGAATTTCAGATTCCGCTCAAAGCAGCGTTAAACCAAGCTGATGGAAATAGGAATGTGCAAACTATGAACCCTTTAGCCAGGTTTATTAGTACTGTGTTCTTTTTTATAATTATATTCTGGTTATTAAAAAGCGGAAAAGGTGGTTGGCTAATCTTTATATTATTGATGCTGAGTGGTGGTCGCGGTGGCGGTGGATCATTTGGTGGGTTTGGCGGCTCTGGGTTTGGCGGTTTTGGTGGCGGCCTTTCTGGCGGCGGCGGGTCTAGTCGCGGCTGGTAAGAAACATTGTCGTTCGATCAAAATATTAGGTATAATTTAGTGAAGTTAAAATTTTAAAGGAGCAAGAAATGAAAAAAAATTATTTATTATGGATTACGCTAGGAATTATCGGAGTTTTACTTTTAAGTATAATGTGGTTTTTTGGAACTAGAAACAGTTTGGTGAGTATGGAAGTTAATATTGAAGGAACCTGGGCGCAAGTAGAAAACCAACTTCAGAGACGGTATGACCTTATCCCCAACCTGGTAAATACAGTCAAAGGATATGCTAAGCACGAAAAAGAAATATTTGAAAACATAGCTGAAGCACGCGCTAAACTTGCTGGAGCAAGAACTCCTTCTGAAAAAATGCAAGCTTCAAAAGGTATAGAGTCAGCATTATCACGTTTATTGATGGTGGTAGAAAATTATCCTAATTTAAAAGCTAATGAAAGTTTTAATCGTTTAATGGATGAGCTTGCAGGTACAGAAAACCGTTTGGCTGTAGAAAGACGTCGTTACAATGAAAGTGTCAAAGTTTTTAATAAAACTATTCGTTTATTTCCTAAAAACTTTGTAGCCAGCTTTTTTGGATTTGAGAAAAAAGACTTTTTCCAGATAGATACCGCGGCTAAAGCTACACCTAAAATAGAGTTTTAGAATTTCTTTTTTTAGGGTTTTAATATCGTCTCATAATGTTTGAAAATATCATGATACCTGTATGCCCTTTATGTAATAACAAAAAAAACAATTTATTTTATCAAGATAAAAATCGTGATTATTGGAAATGCGCTGTGTGCCAATTGTTGTTTGTGCCACCTGATCAGTTTTTGTCTCTGGAAGAGGAAAAAGCGCGTTATGACCTACACCGCAATTCTCCTAATGATCCGGAATACAGACGTTTTCTGAGCCGTTTATTTGACCCGATGCAACAACGTGTGGCCCAAGGTAGTAAAGGATTGGATTTTGGATCCGGTCCTGGCCCGACGCTATCGGCAATGTTTGTAGAGGCTGGTTATGAAATGAAGATCTACGATCCATTTTATGCTCAAAATCCTGAAGTCCTAAATGAAAAATATGATTTTATAACTACTTCCGAAGTGGTGGAACATCTGCATCATCCTGGCCAAGAGTTGACGAGGTTACGGCAAATGCTGAAGCCTAATGGTTATTTAGGGATCATGACCAAGATGGTGCCTAGCAAAGAAGCTTTTGGGCGCTGGTATTATAAGAACGACCCCACGCATGTGTGTTTTTTTTCTAAGGATACGTTTTTATGGTTAATTGATAAGTGGGAAGCGAAAATTGAATTTATGGATAATGATGTTGTATTGATCAAAATGGTCTAGCACCTTTTTATAAGATATGTGATAATAAACGCGGTCTTTTCGGCACTTGCCTACTTTTTCGCTTTGCTATTTTAAATTTAATTTCAGAAGGGAATATATAGATTATGAGTAATGAGAAAAATCCGATTGTTAAAATGGAACTAGAAATCAAGCATGAAAAAAAACCAATTACAGGTGAAATTATGATTGAGCTTTTAGCCAAAGAAGCACCGGAAAGCGTAAAAAACTTTTTAGGTTATGTAGAAGACGGGTTCTATAACGGTACTATTTTTCACCGTGTAATCAGCAACTTCATGATTCAAGGTGGTGGTTTTGAGTCTGGTTTAAAAGAAAAAGAAAATAAAGCACCTATCAAAAACGAAGCTGATAATGGTGTAAATAACAAAATAGGTACTTTAGCTATGGCCAGAACCCAAATTGTGGATAGTGCCACTAGTCAATTTTTTATTAATGTAAATGATAATGATTTTCTAAATCATCAAAACACATCACCACAAGGTTATGGGTATGCTGTTTTTGGTAAAGTGATTGAAGGTATGGATCTGGTTAATAAAATTAAAAATGTAGATACTACTTCTGTTAGCCATTATGATGATGTACCTGTAGATGATGTAGTGATTAAAAACGTCACGCTTCTTTAGCTCTAGCTTCTTTAAGTTTAGGCTTATAGCTATCAGCGATGAGGAAACAAAGGCTAGCGCCTTTGCGGTCTTATCAAAAGGAAACCAAGCTTAAGCCGCTAGGTTTCCTTTTGCAATCCTTCCTTGGCTTAAAGGCACTGAAAGCTCAAATAGTCCTCGCTACGTTCACTCGCTTTAAATTTTCAAACTCGCTGCGCTCAAACATGAAAATGTAAAGTATCGCTTTCTTGCTCATCGATGTTCGCTTTCAATGTGCCGGCAAATCGTTTCAGATAAATGTCGCGGTGAGACCTAGGTATCTTTCAACCCCATAAATTTATTTTGCAATTTTTTTTGAGATCTTCCGATAATTATAGTATATGGGGAAATATAAAATAATTGCGGTTACAGAAGAACCTACAACATCAAGTCCATTTAAAAGTCAGTTGCTGCCCCCTTATGAAAGTATAGCAGGCACGCAAACACCGACACAGAAGGCGGTATCTGTTGATTTGGGGTTTAAAACGCCTACTACTACTCAACCTGCGGCATTAGAACCACCAAAAACACCTATTCCACAGAGAGTAAAGTATTGGACAAGAAAAAGAGACAGCTTAGGCAGTACGGAAAAACCTCCTAAGAAAAAACCTAGACATGACGAATCTCCTGTAAAAAAAGTGCCTGGAAAACCTCTTCTATCAATGGGGCATGCTCCATCACCACCTAACTCGCCTAGACGCATTAAATTAACAAGTTTTTTAGGTGGTATATCGCCATATGTTATTCCACCCTCCCCTCTACAACAGATAAAAACGATAGGAAGCGGGGGGTTTGCTACGGTTACTTCATGCCAAAGCCGCTCAGTTCGTCATCTTGCTGTAAAGCAAGGAGAACCTCTTCCTAATGGGAGGCATACTTTAGATAGCGAAATTTTACTGGCAAAAAAACTATTTCCGACAGGGGGTCCTCTTCCCCGTAATTTATTTCCTGCAAAAATTAGCACTACAGATATGCTAGCTGATTTTAAAGGTAGGCCAGAACCTATTTTAATCTCTAAACAAGCGGCGGTTGGAAGTTTTGGAAATCCCGAGACTAAACGCATGTTCAATTTTCTAGATCTTTATATTGCACGTATGAATTTTGTGAAAAATAAAACGTTGAGTGAGGATGCTTTATCTACCAGAATGATGGCTATGAAAGCATTTATATTTGAATTAATAACTTATCAGATGATTAATGGGCTTTTAGAATTAAAAGCTAAGGCAGATGATGGAGAGTCTGTACAAGTTGTACATAGTGATTTAAAACCAGATAATGTTTTATTGCATAAAGATTGGGCTGTAGGCCTTATAGATTTTGGTTTGTGTAAATACGTAGGAGATAAAGGAGATCACATGTTAGGAACTCCTCCTTATATGGCGCCGGAATTATTAAAAACTATGCTTACTAAAGGCAAAGTAACACTTACTGAAAAACAAGATGTGTGGGGCGTTGCAGCTACGGTATATGAAATATTGTCTGGTTGTAGCTTTTATGAAACTAAGGTTTGGAAGAGCACTTATGCACCAAATATTAGTTACCCTGCTGATAACTATTGGGGGAATTTTAAACAATATTTGAATCATTATCTACATAAGTACACACCAAAATTTCAAGCGGCCTTATATGATCTTGAAAAAGATACGCCAATGGGATTTTCGCATGTTTTATTGGCTGATATGTTTCATCTTGAACCAGAAAAACGCCCTGGGCTACAAGAGATTAAAAACCGATTACTAACTGATATGGCTAGCTTAAAAACAACTTACAATATAACATCTGAAGAAACTGATGCGTTGTTTCAAGATATGTTTAAACTTTTGTTGAATAAAAATAGGTAATTATTCTTTAACCTTTTGTCTTTTTGACCTTCGTGAATCATCTATTTTTTTTAGGGATGATCTTTTTTGCTCGCGCTTAAAATTTTTTACCATCTATTTTGGCCGGGCGCGATTTTTTCATATGGAATTACCTGAAAAGCGGTTAATGATGTGTGAAAATAATTGGCCGCTAAATCCCATATTCTCTCTGCTAGGTTTAAAGATCCGGGTTTAGCTTTATCAAAAACCTGCCATGGCGTTCCACTTTTTATGATACCTATACCATGGGATTTTCCTCCAAAAACTAAATTCAAAACAAAATAATTATATTCAGAGTTAATTATTTGAGTTTCGATATCTGTAATTATAGGATATGGGTTAGTAAAAAAAGAAGCCGGATCTTGTACTTGATCATAATCCTCTGGAGTGATTTCGGTTAAGCTTAATGCCCTTTGATGCGCTAGGGACAGCTCTTCTTTTCTTAAGTCACGTTGCGTTTGGTAGTCTGTAGTAATATCCGTGATTAATAATTTCTGTGCTTGTGTAAAAAGCTCCCCATCATTGGCGAGCCAAATTACAGTTTGAGCAAAGCAGTCATATGCAAGATTAATAGTAGGGATGGCAATGATTTTTTTAGAATGTAAATACGTGGTTTTCACAAAAACATGGCCCCCCAATTTTATAAAATATTTTAACCCAACTGTTTTAATTATACTTATGAAAAAAATTTAAGCAAGCTATAAACGCCAGGTGTTAGGTGCCATTTAACACCTGGGGCTTATTTTGCAATTTTTTTTTTTAACTTTCGATAATTATATTGTATGAATAAATATAAAATAATCGCTTTTACAAAAACGCCAATACTAAAAAAAGTTAAAGGAAATCCTGGTCCCGCAATGGGACACGCTCCAACGCCAACATCACCTAGACGTATGGAATTAAAAAGAGCTGGTTTTCTCCGACCTATGTCGCCTGTTAATCTGTACCCTGCCGGCCTATTACGGTTTAACAGTGAACTTGGAGCAGGTGGTTTTGGAACCGTGGGACTATATTCGGACATAGCTGTAAAAACAGGAGTAATCCGACCTGACGGTCGTCATTCTTTAACAAAAGAAATCAGGGTAGTAAGAAGGTTATTCCCTGATGGTGCTGCCGCCCCAGAAAATTTATTCCCCGTGACCGTTAGTTCTACAGATATTATTGATCGTTTTATTGGTGAGCATGGCCCCGCCTTAATATCCAAACCAGCCGCAGTGGGTAGTTTGGATACTATAAGACATTTATTAACAGACATTGACGCTTATATCACAGAAACTGATCCAGAAAGAAAATTGGCTATCAAAGCTTTTATATTTGCATTAATAACTTATCAGATGATTAATGGGCTTTTAGAATTGAAATTTAAAAAAAATGGAACGGAAACCCCTGCTGTTCATTGTGATGTGAAACCTGCTAATGTTTTATTACATAAACAATGGCACATTGGTCTTACCGACTTTGGTTTAACCCATAAAGTAGGTGATCAAGGAAATTATATGTTAGGCACACCTCTTTATATGGCGCCGGAATTATTAGATACGCTCAATACAGATTTGTCTGTAACCCTTACGGAAAAACAGGATGTATGGAGCGTTGCAGCTACGGTATATGAATTATTGTTTGGCGGTATGTTTTATGAAACTAAAACTTGGAAAAGATATTATGAGCCAAAGAGTTGTTCTTCTACTACAGAATATGAGATGAAATTCAAAGAAAATCTCAGTGCTTATCTATATAAATACACGAAAAAATTTCAATATAAATTATGTGACTATAAAAAAGATACGCCAATGAGGGGTTTGCATATTTTATTGGCTCATATGTTTCAATTAAAGCCAGAGAAACGACCTAGGCTAATAAAAATGCGCAGCTTCTTTTCAGAAGAATTGCTCAACTTAAGTAGTACTTATAATATAACTCCTACAGAAATAAACGACCTGTTTGAAACTATGTTTTCGGACTCTTTGCGCTCAAAAAGAAGTTCCTTACACCACCCACACCACCATTAAATTATTCGGGGCTTATTTTGACAAATGCTTCTTGCTAATTTAGAATTGTTATTAATAATAAAATTTAGATTAGAAGGAGAAATGAATGCAATTAAAAGGATCTGAAACTGAAAAAAATCTTTGGGCAGCGTTTGCTGGCGAATCACAAGCTCGTAATAAATATACTTATTTTGCCTCAGTTGCCAAAAAAGCTGGATATGTCCAAATAGCAAATATTTTCTTGGAGTCTGCGGAAAATGAGAAAGAACATGCAAAAATAGAGTTTAAACATTTAAAAGGTATTGGCAATACAATGGAAAACCTTGTGGCTGCTGCTGAAGGCGAAAATTATGAACATACCAAAATGTATCCAGAATTTGCTAAAGCAGCTAGAAAAGAAGGGTTTATTGAAATTGCTAAATCTTTTGAAGAAATAGCTAAAGTGGAAGTAGAACATGAAAAACGGTATCGCAAATTAATTGAAAATATCAAAAAAGATAAGGTTTTCAAAAAAGACACAGTTGTAGAATGGAAATGCCAAAATTGCGGTTATGTTCATAAAAGTATAAACGCGCCAAAAACTTGTCCTGCTTGTAATCATCCGCAAAGTTATTATCAGGTAAAAGAAAATAATTATTAAAATTTCTTTTTTTTAGGTTAAATTTTTTTATTATTTACCCCGATTTAGGCGATTAATACAAAGGAAACCAAGCTTAGCCGCTAGGTTTCCTTTTGCAATCCTTCCTTGGCTTAAGGGCACTGAAAGCTCAAATAATCCTCGCTGTAAGGGTGAGTTTATTCTCCAAATTGAAATTTTTTTCTAAACTTTTCGATAACTTATATAGTGAGCTAATTTTTTAGCGTATTCTCCATTGTATTATTGGATAATGACTATATATAAAGGATAAAGGTAAAAATAAGAAATGCCATTAAGGAAAATAGTGTCAATTAGGGAATCGGCTGAGACCAAAATAGCACGATTAGAACAAGATTTAGCGACGGATCCTGGGGATTTAAAATTAATAGACCAGTTAATTTATGCATATAGTGCCGGAAAAAGAGATGATGACGCAATAACATTATCAGAAGCTAATTTTGTAATTCTCGAAAGATATCCATCCATAAAACCACAGTTTATTCTTAATTTAGCGGTTCTATATATTAAAGTGGCAAGATATGATGACGCAATAACATTATTAAAAAGTCATTTACCCAGTATTCCATTGGATCATCCATTAAACCCACAGTTAATTGATCTTTTAGCTGAAGCATTTGCAAAATTGGCTTTTAAATATAATGCCGAGAAAAAATATGATAAAACAATAACATTATTAGAAAAATGGTTAAACTATATCCATCATCACCATAAAGAAAAAGTAAATCTAATTGGAATGCTAGCTTTGGCATATAATAAAACAGAATGCCATATAGAGATAATAGCATTATTAGCCCCATTATTATCGAAGTTGCACGAAGAGAGATCAGTAGATCCATTAATACCAGATTTAATTACTTATTTAACTCAGGCATATTGGGACGTAAAACCATTAGACTACCTTTCTTCCATAATAAGCTCAATAACTCTATTCCTAGCTGATTGGAGGGCCCCGATTCCGGAATGGCAGTGTACATATTTAATGCATGATTTAGCTTCGGCACATTTTTTAAACAACAACTTTCAAGAAACAATAGATATATTAAAACCTTTATTATTAACGGAGTTGCAAAACGGTCAAGAGAAGCAGCTATTAATAATTCATATGTTAGCTTGTGCATATAATGAAACAGAACAATATGCTCAAACTGTCCTTTTAACACAGTATCTTTCAAACCACGAAGAAACACCAGACAGGCAAGGGATAAAACCGTTCATTTCTGATGAGATATCTAAAGCAGCAGAAATGATAAGAAAAAGGCTTCCATCTCAAGTACCTGACGATGCCAGCAAGCCTCCTGCAAAAAGACAAAGGACTAGTGTTTCGTCATCTGGTTGATAACCTACTCTCTTGGAGAATAAGGTACCCTCACCTAAAACTCATCCCCTATTTGGATACCAAGGGCCTTTACTATCCCCGAAGAGGGGATTAATCAAAGGCCGGCGGCCTTTGCGATCTGATCATCTTTTTTCTTTGCCAAAGCTCAAAACTGCTTACGCAGATAGTGGATTAAAGGCTAGCGCCTTTATAAATCCTTTATTACTTTCTTTTTTGCTGGCGCTCAAAAAAGAAAGTAACCAAAGAAAAAAGAGCTTTTAATGCGGCATAACCGCTACGGTAATTCGTGATAGCCGCTTCGGTTCAGCCGTGCATCTAGTTACTTCTATTGATTTTTTTATATGGATGCTCGGATTCTCTCTCAGCTCTTTCACGAATTAGCCTCTGCTCATCCTCCTACGCTGCTTCGCAGCTTCGGAGGACGGGAACAAATGCCGCGGGAAGTTACTGTTTTGCTCGTCGATTTTTGCTTTCAATGTGCTGGATTTTGTGGTTCCTAGGTATCTAACAACCAATCCCGCATCACCCTAAAAAAATCATCTTTAGCGTATTTTTCTATGGCTGGAGCATGTCCACATTTTGCCGGGATGTGTGGGTCATAGACGTTCTACGGCTCAAAGCCGCCCGCGCCTTATTCATGGCTTCGGAGGACTGGGACAATATGCCGGGGGAAGGCCTATAATTTTTTATAAAATTCAAGATATTCCGGTTTAAAAGATAATGATTTTTTATCAATGGCTTTCATAACAGCCAAAATACCGTCAAGGTGATCATATTCATGCTGAAATAATTCGGATAAATCACCTTCAAATTCCACTTCATGTTCTTGCCAATTCAGGTCAAAATATTTAACTTTTATGTTCTTATGCCGACGCACTTTGACCATTAAGTTGGGAAAACTCATACAATCATCCCAGAGCTCATATAATTTGTCGCTTTTATAGGTAATTTCCGGGTTAATGAAGACAATGGATCTATTGTCAATATTCATATAAATTAATCTTTTAAAAATATTAATTTGAGGTGCGGCAATAGCGCGGCCACAACCATAGTTTTTTTTGAATTCCATCATGGTATCGTGTAAGTCTTGGACAACTACGGATATGTCCGACAATTCACTTTTGTGGATTTTTTCGCTTATTTTATAAAGATTCGGGTTGCCTAATTGCAGGATTGGTTTGATAGTCATATTTTTTTTCCCTATCTAATATTTTTTTTCATATGCATTTAAATA
>JABGVJ010000040.1 GCA_018646105.1 bacterium | reverse complement strand
GAATGTAGGACAGTTATTTGAAATGTTATTAGGAATGGCCTCTCATGTTTTAAAAGAAAATTATCGGGCTCAGTTATTTGACGAAGCTTTTGATGATCAAGCTACGGTAAAAGGAGTAGAAGGTAAATTAAAAGAAGCTTCTAAAGTTTTAGGTTATGAATGGATTAAACCATCAGGTAAAACGCCTTTAAGAGATGGAAGAACAGGTGATTTTTTTGAGCGAGAAGTTACGATTGGATATATGTATATTTTGAAGTTGATTCATTTGGTTGATGATAAAATACATGCCCGATCTACAGGCCCATATTCGTTGGTAACCCAACAACCTTTAGGTGGAAAAGCGCAATATGGAGGCCAAAGATTTGGTGAGATGGAAGTTTGGGCGTTAGAAGCTTATGGTGCGGCGCATACATTGCAGGAGATGTTGACGATAAAGTCAGATGATTTGGTAGGAAGAACAAAAGCGTATGAGGCTATTATTAAGGGTAAGCCATTGGCTAAGCCGGGAACTCCGGAATCTTTTAGGGTTTTATTGCGCGAATTAAGGTCAATTGCTTTAGATGTGAGAGTGGTATCTTCGGATGGAAACGAAATAGAAACAAGGTAGAGGAGAAGGCGTATGTTAGTAAATAGTCCTAGCGATTTTGATTATTTGGAAATTAGATTGGGTTCTCCGGATCGAATAAGATATTGGTCTTATGGTGAAGTGGAAAAGCCGGAAACAATTAACTACAGAACTTTTAAGCCGGAAAGAAAAGGTTTGTTTTGTGAAAGAATATTTGGACCAGTTAAAGATTGGGAATGTTCTTGTGGTAAATATAGAAGAGTGCGATATAGAGGTATTGTTTGTGAACGTTGTGGAGTAGAAGTTACTCATTCGAAAGTTAGAAGAGAAAGAATGGGGCATATAGAATTAGCGGCACCTGTTTCGCATATTTGGTTTTTAAAAGGTATTCCTAGTTATATGGGATTAGTCTTAGATATGTCTTCCAGGCAATTAGAAGAAGTTATTTATTATGATTCTTATGTAGTAACGCAAGTAGGGCCAGAGCTAAATAATGTTTTATCTGTAAAACAAATTTTGTCTATACCAGAATATCTTGAACTAAAAGAAAAATATAAAGATTTTTTCCAAGCAGATAGTGGCGCTAGTGCTATTAGAGATTTATTGAAATCTATAGATCTTAATAAATTAGCGAAAGAATTAAGAGAGCAGCTGGGGGAAGTGAAAGGCCAAAAAAGAGTTAAGGTTACGAAGCGTTTGAGAATTGCCGATGCTTTGGCAAAATCAGGTAATAGACCAGAATGGATGGTTTTAGAAGTATTACCTGTAATGCCTCCTGATTTAAGACCAATGGTGCAATTAGAAGGTGGGCGGTTTGCAACTTCGGATCTTAATGATCTTTATAGAAGAGTAGTTAATAGAAACAATCGTTTAAAGAGATTGATCGATATAGGGGCTCCGGAAATGATTGTCCGTAATGAAAAAAGAATGTTGCAAGAATCGGTAGATGTTTTAATTTCTAATGGTAAACGTGGTAAGTCTATAACGGGGGCTAACGGAAGACCTTTAAAATCTTTGGGTAATATTATAGAAGGAAAACAAGGTAGGTTTAGACAGAATTTGTTAGGTAAGAGAGTTGATTATTCAGGGAGATCAGTAATTGTAGTTGGCCCTAAACTTAAATTTTATCAATGCGGGTTGCCTAAAGAAATGGCTTTAGAGTTGTTTAAACCTTTTGTTATTAGAAGGTTAGTAGAAGACGGGCATGTAACTAATGTTAAAAGCGCTAAAAAGAAAATAGAAAAAAGAGATGTTGTGGTTTGGGATGCTTTGGAAGAAGTAATTAAAGGCAAGGCTGTTTTATTGAACAGGGCGCCTACTCTACATAGATTGGGAATTCAAGCTTTTGAACCGGTTTTGGTAGAAGGGTCGGCTATTCAAATTCATCCGTTGGTTTGTACCGCTTTTAATGCTGATTTTGATGGAGATCAGATGGCAGTGCATGTTCCATTGTCTTTCGAGGCACAGGCTGAAAGTAGATTTTTAATAATGTCTAAAAATAATATTTTGTCTCCTTCAAACGGGAGGCCTATTATTACTCCATCACAAGATATGGTTTTAGGTTGTTATTATTTGACGGTAGAAAATCCAGGGGCTTTAAAAGGAAAAGGTAAATATTTTGCAGATATTGATGAGGTTTTAAGGGCGCTAGAAAGTAAATGTGTAGATTTACAGAGCGAAATTGTGATTAGAATAGATAAGGATAAAATAAAAACAACGGTAGGTAGATTGATTTTTAATAAAGCTATTTTAGATGTTTTAGAAGAACATGGTTTAGATAAATACCCATATATTAATGAAGCTGTTAGTAAGAAAGTTTTAGGAGAATTGTTATTTAAATTTTATATGTCGTATGGAAATGAAGTGGCTTCTGTTCTGGCGGACAGAATTAAAGCGTTGGGTTTTAAATATGCGACGCTTTCAGGTATTTCTATCTCTATTGATGATTTGCATGTCCCGGAAGAAAAATCCAAGATAATTAAACGTACTGAAAAAGAAATTGCTAAATTAAGTAAATTAGAAGAAGTAGGCGCAATTACAGAGAGAGAAAGAGTATTGAGAAGCCATGATTTATGGCGAGAAGCTATTACGAAGATTTCAGAAGAGATGATAAAAGCTTTTGGTAGCCTTAACAATGTTTTGATGATGGCTAATTCTGGAGCAAGAGGTAATATGGATCAGGTAAGACAGTTGGCTGGTATAAGAGGTTTGATGTCTGACTCTCAGGGAAGGGTAGTTAATGTGCCTATTAAGGCTAATTTTAAAGAAGGGTTGAGCTTGACGGAATATTTTATTTCTTCTTATGGTGCTAGAAAAGGTTTGGTTGATACGGCTTTGAGAACAGCTGATTCAGGTTATTTGACTAGAAGGTTAGTGGACGTCGCTCAAGATGTAATGATTACAGAGGAAGATTGTGGGGATAAAGAAGGGTTAGAGATACAGAGTATTAAAGATGGTATTAACATTGTGGTTCCTTTGGCCGAGTTAATTGAAGGACGGGTGGCTTTAGAGACTATTAAACATCCGAATACTAAAAAGGTAATTGTTAAAAAAGAAGAAATTATTTCAGAAGATATCGCTAAACAGCTACAGGAAAACGGGATAGATGCAGTGAAAACTAGAAATATTTATAAATGTAA
Source organism: bacterium (assembly GCA_018646105.1). Lineage (GTDB taxonomy): Bacteria > Margulisbacteria > Marinamargulisbacteria > JABGVJ01 > JABGVJ01 > JABGVJ01. Next base: position 22,365 of record JABGVJ010000040.1, on the reverse strand, counting down.
AGCCAAAAGAGGGTTGTGTCAGAAATGTTATGGCGTGGATTTGGCAACTGGGGCTATGATAAATTTAGGAGAAGCAGTTGGTATTATTGCGGCGCAGTCAATTGGAGAGCCGGGTACACAGTTAACAATGAGGACTTTTCATACTGGTGGAGTTGATTTGAGAAGAGCGGCGAAAATAGAAATCAAATCAAAGCATAAAGGAGACTTGAAGTTTGAAAAGGATTTAAAAGCTAAAAGGATTTTTGATGCGGAAGAAGGATATATCTGGATTGCAACTAGTGAGGGAAGTTTGGATGTTCTTGATAGCAACAATAAGAAAACTTATTTAATTCCTTTTGGTAGTACGATTTATGCAAAATCCGGAGCTAAAGTGAAAAAAAATGATTTATTGGCTACTTATGACCCTACTTATGAATATATCGTGTCAGAGAATAAGGGGATTGTAAAATATATAGGGCTTAATGCTAAAGAGAGAACAAATGATGATGGTAAAGTAGTAGAGGTATTTAGTGAAAATGACGGTGAGATTTTTGTTTATGACAAAAAAGAAGAAAAAGTTTTTGAAGTAGAAAAAATAGTGGCTGAAAAATATAAAGAAGGCGATTTAGTTAAGGCTAATGATGAGTTTTTGAAAGAAGTTCATTTGGAAAGAGATGTTATTATTTCTAAGATTGAACTTTCTGAAAAAGCTAAAGGAAAATCGAAAAAAGAAGATTTGTGTAGACTGTATTTTTGTCCAGGGGAATCGCATTTAATATTATCAGGGGCTATTTTCTATGTTAAAGAAGGAGAAGTAGTTGATAAGGGCGATATTTTGGTAAAAGAAAGAGCGGGAGAAGGAGAAGGCTCTAAAACAAGAGATATTGTTCAAGGGTTGCCTAGAGTAGAAGAGTTAGTTGAGGCAAGAAAGCCTAAAGAATCTGCTATTTTGAGTGATTTGACCGGAGTGGTAAGTATGTATGAACGCGATAATATAAAATATATTAGCGTTGTAGATAAAGATAAAAATAAAAAAGAGTATAAGATACCGGCTAATAGAAGACTGAGAATATCAGGGAAACGTGTAGAAAAAGGGCAGTCATTAACGGATGGGATTTTGAATCCTCATAGTGTTTTGCATACTAAGGGTGTGTATGCGGTACAAAGTTATTTGGGAGAAGAGGTTCAGAAGGTTTATTGTTCACAGGGGGTTAGAATTAATAGTAAACATATAGAAGTTATAGTGAAACAAATGACTAAAAAAGTATTGATCATAGAAATGGGAGATAGTGTTTTTCTACCGAATGAATTAATAGATGTTAAGCTTTTTGAAAAAGTAAATAGAGCGTTAGTTCAGGAAAATAAAAAACTCGCTGTAGGAGAACGGGTTTTAATGGGAATTACTAGAGCTTCGTTGAATACAGATAGTTTTATATCCGCAGCTTCTTTTCAAGAAACAGCGCGTGTTTTATCTGATGCAGCGATTAGAGGGAAAACGGATGAGATGTATGGATTGAAGGAAAATGTAATTATTGGTAAATTAATACCTGCGGGAACTGGTTTAGCGGATTATGCGCGTGTTAGTGTAAAAGAAAAAGTATAGAAGAAAGGAAGGTGGCGTTTTGCCTACTATAAATCAATTAATTAAAAAAGGAAGAAAGAGAAAATCCAAGAAAAATACAACTCCTGCTTTGGGCGGTAGTCCTTTGAAAAGAGGCGTTTGTACAAAAGTTTATACAATTACACCTAAAAAACCTAATTCTGCCTTAAGGAAAGTGGCGAGAGTAAGGTTGACTAATGGACAAGAAGTGACTGTATATATTCCGGGAGAAGGGCATAATTTACAAGAACACTCTGTTGTTTTGATTAGGGGCGGAAGAGTAAGAGATTTGCCAGGGGTTAGATACCATGTTGTAAGAGGAACTTTGGATACTCAAGGTGTAGATGGAAGAAAACAAAGTCGTTCTAAATATGGAGCTAAGAAAGAGAAGAAAGAGGAGAAGAAGTAAATGTCAAGAAAAAAGCGAGATTATAGTCGTCCTCAAAAAGGAGATTATTTATATAAAAATCTGATAATAGGTAAATTTATTAATCAGTTGATGGTTGATGGTAAAAAGAGCATAGCTGAAAAAATCGTTTATAATTCGATAGATATTTTGGCAGAAAAGACAAAAGAAGAAAAAGTAGCGTCATTTGAAAAAGCCATTAAACATGTGATGCCCTTAATGGAAGTGAAGTCCAGAAGAGTAGGTGGATCAACTTACCAGGTTCCTATAGAAGTAAAGAGGGATCGTTCGGTAGCTAAGGCTATAAGATGGGTTTTAGAATGTGCTACAAAACGTAATGGTAAATCAATGGTGGAAAAATTATCGGGGGAATTATTGGATGCATATAATGGGGTCGGCGCTTCAATGAAAAAAAGAGAAGACACACATAAGATGGCGGATGCTAACAAGGCTTTTGCTCATTTTAGATGGTAGTATTATTTAAGAGATAGGAAGAAACAACAATGGTGAGTGTGGAAAAAATAAATAAAATAAGAAATATAGGAATTGCTGCACATATTGATGCAGGGAAAACGACAACAACCGAAAGAATTTTATATTATACAGGTAAGTCTTATAAAATCGGAGAGGTTCATGATGGTAATGCGGTTATGGATTGGATGGTTCAAGAGCAAGAGCGGGGTATTACGATTACTTCGGCCGCGACTACATGTCATTGGAAAGATACGGAAATAAATATTATTGATACTCCGGGACACGTTGATTTTACCGTAGAGGTGGAACGATCTTTGCGGGTTTTAGATGGTATGGTGGGTGTTTTTTGTGCGGTCGCAGGTGTTCAGCCGCAAAGTGAAACCGTTTGGAGACAGGCTCAAAAATATGAGGTGCCTGTAATTGCTTTTATTAATAAAATGGATAGAGTCGGGGCTGATTTTAGGAGAGCAGTGCAAATGATAGAAGAAAATTTGCAAGCTAATCCGTTAGTTGTGTTTGCGCCTGTTGGACAAGAGAGCAATTTCAAAGGCGTGGTAGACGTTATTAATATGAAGGAATATATTTTTTTGGAAGATTCTGTGGGCGCTAAGTTTGAAATTAAGGAAGTAGCAGAAGAAAGATTGGCCAGTATAAAAGAATTCCGTGAAAAAATTATGGAAGCTGCGGCAGAAGTGAATGACGAATACTTAGAAGAATATTTGGAAACAGGAGAATTATCTGTAGAGAAGATTAAAATAGCGATTCGTGAACTTACTATTAAGGGGAAAGTTGTTCCGGTTTATTGTTGATCTGCTTTTAAGAATAAAGGGATACAGCCTTTGTTGGACGGTGTAATTGATTATTTGCCGGCACCTATAGATATCGCTTCTGTTAAAGGCGTGTCTGTAAAAACAGGTGGAGAAGATACGCGTGCACCAAAGATTGACGAGCCTTTTTCTGCTTTAGCATTTAAGATTCAGACAGATCCTTTTGTGGGTAAACTTACTTATTTGAGAATTTATTCAGGAAAGCTTTTGGTCGGTAGTTATGTGCAAAATTCTACAAAAGGTAAGAGAGAAAGATTGGGTAGAATTTTACAAATGCATGCTAATACTAAAAATGAATTAAAAGAAGCTAAAGCTGGTGATATTGTGGCGGTTATAGGTTTGAAATACACAAAGACGGGTGATACTTTATGTGATTTGGATAAACCGATAATTTTGGAAAATATTACTTTTCCAGAACCAGTGATTTTTGTTGCTATAGAACCAAAATCAAAAGCAGATCAGGATAAATTATCTATGGCGTTGGAAAAATTATCTGAAGAAGACCCTACGTTTCAATACAACACTGATAAAGAAACGAATCAAACGATTATTTCTGGAATGGGAGAATTGCATTTGGAGATTATTGTTGATCGTTTGAAGAGAGAATTTAATGTACAAGCTAATGTGGGGAAACCGCAAGTGGCATATAAAGAAACTATTAAACGAGCTTGTAAAGCAGAAGGAAAGTTTATTAAGCAGTCTGGTGGTAGAGGACAATATGGACATGTAGTACTAGAAATTGCGCCTTTGGAAAGAGGTAAGCATTTTGAGTTTGTAAGTAAGGTTGTGGGCGGGAATATTCCAAAGGAATATATTCCTTCGATTGAAAAAGGGGCTAAGACCACTTTTTCAACTGGTGTTATCGCAGGTTTTCCGATTGTGGATGTTAAGGTTACAGCTTTAGATGGTTCATATCATCCGGTGGATTCTTCAGACATTGCTTTTCAATTAGCTGCTTCATATGCGATTAAAGAGGCTTTTAAGAAAGCAACGCCGGTTATATTGGAGCCTGTTATGGAAGTCGAAGTCGAAGTCCCAGAAAGCTATATGGGTAATGTTATTTCGGAATTGAACGGGAGAAGAGGCAAGATAGAAAAGGTTGATGTAGCAAGAGGAAATATTCAACAAATCAAAAGTCATGTTCCTTTGGCGGAAATGTTTGAGTTTTCTACGGCTTTGAGATCTTTAAGTCAAGGCCGAGGTGTTTACAGCATGCAGTTTTTTGGGTATAGTGAAGTGCCAAAACAAATATATGAAGAAATTGTAGCTGCTAAATAAGAATAAAAAATAAATTAGGAGGAAGAATTATGGCGAAAGAAAAATTTAATAGATCAAAGCCACATTTAAATATAGGAACAATTGGGCACGTGGATCATGGTAAAACCACTTTAACGGCGGCGATTACCAAAGTATTGGCATCTAAAGGATGGGCGAAGTTCACAGCTTACGATCAAATTGACGCTGCACCAGAAGAAAAGGCCAGAGGTATTACGATTGCCACGGCGCACGTAGAGTATGAGACAGAAAATCGTCACTATGCTCATGTGGATTGTCCAGGTCACGCGGACTATATTAAAAATATGATTACAGGTGCGGCGCAGATGGACGGAGCTATTTTGGTAGTAAGTGCGGCGGATGGACCAATGCCACAAACAAGAGAACATATTTTGTTGGCAAGACAAGTTAATGTACCTTATATTGTGGTTTTTATGAATAAAGTTGATATGGTAGACGATCCTGAGCTGATCGACTTAGTAGAAATGGAAGTAAGAGAGCTTTTATCTAAATATGAGTTTCCAGGAGATGACATACCTTTTGTTAAAGGGTCTGCTTTAAAAGCTTTAGAATCGAAAGATGATTCCAAAGAAAATGCGGATGCAAAGTGTATTTGGGAATTAATGGATGCTGTTGATAGCTACATACCACAACCTAAAAGAGAAGTTGATAAACCATTTTTGATGCCAGTAGAAGATGTTTTTAGTATTACAGGTAGAGGCACTGTAGGTACTGGTAGAATAGAAAGAGGAAAAGTTAAGGTTGGTGAAGCAATAGAAATTGTGGGAATGTCTGATAAAACTCGTAAAACTACAGTTACGGGTGTGGAAATGTTTAGAAAGCTTTTGGACGAAGGTTTTGCCGGTGATAATGTAGGTATTCTTTTAAGAGGTATTGCTAAAGAGGATTTAGAGAGAGGTGTGGTTTTAGCTAAACCAGGTTCTATTACTCCTCATAAAAAGTTTAAAGCAGAAGTTTATGTTTTGAAAAAAGAAGAAGGTGGAAGACATACACCATTTTTTGATGGGTATAGACCACAGTTTTATATTAGAACGACAGATGTTACAGGAGCTATTAAATTACCAGACGGCGTGGAAATGATTATGCCGGGCGATAATATTACGATAGACGTAAGTTTGATTGTTCCAGTAGCTTGTGAAGAAGGTTTGCGTTTTGCAATAAGAGAAGGTGGTAGAACTATAGGTGCCGGCGTCGTAACAAAAATAGTAGAATAAAAAGGATAAATAAGCAGTGGTTAACAAAGAAAAACAAGATCAGAAAATTAGAATAAGATTGAAGTCATTTGATTATCGGGTAATAGACCTGTCAGCTGAAAAAATAGTGGAAACGGCGCAAAGGTCTGGGGCTAAAGTAGTTGGTCCGGTGCCGTTACCGACCCTGAAAAAAATTTGGTGCGTATTGAAATCTCCGCATGTAAATAAAAGAGGTGGGGAGCATTATGAAGTGCGTATACATAAAAGAATGATTGATATTTTAGAGCCTCCAGCAACAACGATTGATGCTTTAATGCAGTTGGATTTGCCGGCAGGGGGGGATATTGAAATAAAAGTGAAATAGGACTTAGCAAATCAAGGGTGTTTAAGTTGACTAGCCGTTTAATTTAGAGTAGAATTCTATAGTCTTTTTTTTACGAAGATAATATTATAGAGAAGTAAAAGGCACTTGGATTAAAGAAGTGCCTTTTATATGTAGAAAAAATGAGGAGAACGATGAAGAAGGTAATTATAGGTAAGAAAATCGGAATGACACAGTTAATTGATAAAGAAGGAAATGTGGATGCGGCTACTGTATTAAAGGTGGAAGATAGTGTTGTTTTGCAAGTTATAGAAAATGAGGATGATAAAAGAATAGTGGTTGGTTATGGAAAAGTAAAAGAAAAAAAAATAACAAAACCTAAAAAAGGGGTTTTTGCAGCTCGGAAATTGACGCCTTTGGCTTTTATTAAAGAATATGTTTTGGATAAAGGTTTAGATATTAAGGAAAATGAGCCGTTGCCTTTGACTGTTTTTGAGGAAAAAGAAATTGTGGATGTAAGAGGAACCTCAAAGGGAAAAGGGTTTTCAGGCACAATTAAAAGATGGAATTTCAAAAGAGGTCCGATGGCCCATGGTTCGAAAAGTCATCGTATTCCTGGTTCTATTGGTGGGGGAACTGATCCGGGAAAAGTATTTAAGGGACAAAAGATGGCAGGGCATCACGGAGATAAAGGTGCGACGATTAAAAATTTAAAGGTTTTAAAAATTGATGAGGCAAGAGGTTTATTGGTGCTCAAGGGGGCTATTCCTGGGAAAAAAGGGAATATAGTAGAGGTTATAAAGAAATAGGTTGAGTGAGATGGAAAAAACAAGTAAAAGTACAGAAAAATTCGGTTATTATTTATATTTGCTATTAAAGCAGGCTGATAATTATAAAAGACAAGGAACTCATTCTACTAAAACTAGGTCGGAAGTTGCGGGAGGTGGGGCTAAGCCGTATAAACAAAAAGGGACTGGTAGGGCTCGAAGAGGGACGAATAGTACTCCTTTAAGAAGAGGCGGCGGAGTCGTTTTTGGACCTAAACCTAAATTATATTTAGAGAAAGTAAATAAAAAACTAAAAACTAAGACCTATAAATTATTATTAGATTATAAAAAAGATAGTTTTAAGTTGTTGGCAGATGATGCTGATAAAACTAAAGAATTGCATAAACTTGTGGCTGATGATATTAAAAAAGGCGAGAAAATTTTATTTTTGTTGGATAATGAGGCAGATCTTAATTTAATTAGGGCGGCTAGAAATTTAAAGAAGAGTTATATTTCGACTTTGGATAATTTGGATTTAAATAAGTTTGTTTTCACGAAAAATATTTATGTTAGTAAAAAAGAAATGGAAAAACTAGAAGGGCTGGTCAAAGGATGAGCGTTTTATTAAAAAAACAGATTATCACAGAAAAAAGTAAAGATTTAACTAATGATGGGCAATATACTTTTTCAGTAGATAAGCGGACTAATAAATTAGAAGTGAAAAAGTTTATCGAAAACTATTTTGATGTAAAGGTAGAAAAAGTTAATATTATTAATCAAAAAGGTAAAAAACGAGTGAGAAGGCATAAAGTAGTGACTACTGGTTTTACGGCTGATGTCAAAAAGGCGATAGTAACTTTGTCAAAAGATAGTAAGCTAGATAAAATAAAAGAAATATTTTAATAAGGGATCTATAGAGGGAAGAACATGGCTTTAAAAGAATATAAATCAATTACACCTGGTTTGCGAGGAAAGAAAACTGTTGATTATGCAGAGTTGACTGGGCAGACGCTAGTAAAAACTTTGACTAAGTTTAAAAAAAGTAAAGCGGGACGTAATAACACAGGTAAAATTACGGTTCGAAGAAGAGGCGGCGGGGTTAAAAAGAAGTATAGAATAATAGATTTTCTTCGTTCTAAAGAAGGCGTTTCGGGGGAAATAATAAGTGTTGAATATGATCCAAATAGAACAGCATGGATTTCTTTAGTTAAATATCAAGATGGAGAAAAGGCCTATATTATTTCTCCTGAAGGTGTGAAAGTAGGGGACGTGATTGATGCTGGAAAGAATGCTGAGATTAAGAAGGGTAATTCCTTGAAATTAAAGGACATTCCTACAGGTTTGGAAATACATAATATAGAAACAAAGATAGGTAAGGGGTCAAGCTTAGTTAGATCTGCTGGTTGTGTAGCGGTTTTGTTAGCTAAAAGTGGAAACTATGTTACAGTAAAGCTTCCTTCGGGCGAATTGAGAATGATTCATGCTGATTGTAAAGCGACTATAGGTAGAATTGGTAATTCCGATAAGCGTAATATTGTGATCGCTAAAGCAGGGGCTAATAGAAAAAAAGGGCGACGTCCTAAAGTAAGAGGCTCTGTTATGAATGCTTGTGATCATCCCCATGGAGGCGGCGAGGGCAAGGCGCCGATTGGTAAAGCGGGTCCTTATTCTAAATGGGGGAAACCTGTAGGTGGCGTGAAAACAAGAAAAAGAACCAATAAATATATAGTTAAGAGAAGAAAATAGGAGGATATTTGTGACTAGATCTTTAAAAAAAGGGCCATATGTTGATGAAAACATATTAAAAAAAATTGAAAGAATGAATAAAGATGGGAAGAAAACGGTTATTAAAACTTGGGCTCGTGGTTCTGATGTTAGCCCGGAGATGATTGGTTTTACGCTTGCTATACATAATGGGAAAAAGCATATTCCGATTTTTATTAATGAAAATATGGTTGGTCATAAGTTGGGAGAATTTGTACATACGCGTATGTTTAGAAGTCACGCAGGGAGTAAGAAGTAAAAGATGAATAAAAAAGAAGTAAAGAATAAAGAAGTTTATGCGAAGACTGGAGTGGAAAGAATATCTCCTTATAAATTACGACGCATAGCAAATATTGTTAGGGGTAAAAAAATAAAAGAGGCTGTAGCATTATTGAAATTTGTGCCGAATAAAGGGGCCTTAGTTATTCAAAAATTATTGAAATCCGTGGTTGCTAATGCAGTGCATAATGATAACTTGAACGAAGAAAAGCTTTATGTTTCGCATTTGGTGGTTAATGAGGGAATTAGAATGAAAAGGTTTCAGCCTAAATCCAAAGGGCGTGTATACCAAATTATCAAACGATCAAGCAAGGCGATTGTTGCTGTAAAAGAAAAAGAAGGAGATAAATAATGGGGCAAAAAGCAAATCCTATTGTGTTGAGATTGGGTATTACCAGAGATTACGATAGTGCTTGGTTTGCCGATAAAAATTATTCTGTTTTACTAATGGAAGATATGAAAATTAGAAAATTTTTAGAAGAAAGACTGAAAAAAGCAGGGATATCTAAGATAAAAATAAGAAGAAAATCTGACATTGTGGATGCGGATGTTTATACAGCTCGTCCGGGATTGATTATTGGTAAAGAAGGTGCTGAAATTGCTAAGTTGCAAGCGGAATCTAATAAAATTATAGGTAAAACTTTAAGAATTAATGTTATTGAAGAAAAAAATATAGAGAGAAATGCTCAATTGGTAGCGAATGCAGTAGCTGCTCAGTTAGAAAAAAGAATGTCTTTTAGAAGAGTTATAAAGCTTAATGTGCAAAAAATGATGAGGGCTGGGGCTAAAGGCGCTTATGTTAGATGTGCTGGAAGACTAGGTGGTACAGAAATTGCTAGGTCTGAAAGTTATCGAGAAGGCAAGATTCCGCGTAGTACTTTTAGAGCAGATATTGATTATGCTTTTGCGATAGCTTCGACTACGCATGGTGTTATTGGGGTTACGGTGATGGTTTATACAGGAGATGTGGTGAAGCCCAAAAAAGAAGAGATAGTTACAGTTTAACTTAGATTGGGTAAGGAGTATTTGAAATGTTAATGCCGAAAAAGACAAAATATAGAAAAACACAAAGAGGTAGAAACAGAGGAGTTGCTACGCGAGGAACTGATATTGAATTTGGCGATTTTGCTTTACAGACTTTAGAAAATGATTATATTACACAAAGGCAAATAGAAGCAGCAAGAAGAGCTATAACTAGATATATTAAAAGAGGTGGGAAAGTCTGGATACGTATTTTTCCTGATAAGGTAGTTACAAAAATACCGGCGGAAACAAGAATGGGAAAAGGTAAGGGGGCGCCTGAATACTGGGTAGCACCAGTAAAAAGAGGTCAGATGTTATTTGAGATTGGCGGGGTTAGTCGAGAAATATCTAAGGAAGCCTTGAGATTGGCTGGTTATAAATTAGGGGTAAAAACAAAAGTTATTGAAAAAGAAGGACTAAGGTAGAATTATGAAAAAAGAGTTTAAATCTTTAGATAAGGTAGGCTTGCAAAAAGTTTTAAAAGAAAAAGAAGAAGAAATTTTGGGTTTAAATTTTAAACTAGTAAACAATGGTTTGCAGAATTATCGTATAATTAGAAAAACTAAAAAGGATATAGCTAGGGTAAAAACGGCGTTAAGGGAAATGGAGTAAGACTATGGAAGATAGAGCTAAACGTAAAGTGAATTTAGGAGTTGTTAAAAAGAAATCAGGATTAAAAACTTTAAAGGTGGAAGTGACTACTTTAAAACGACATCCTCTTTATAAAAAAGTGTTAAAAATTTCTAAGAATTATTTGGTAGACGCTGAAGAAAATGCTGCTGAAGTAGGAGATAAAGTTTTGATTATGGAATGTCGACCTATAAGCGCTAATAAAAGATGGCGTTTACATAAAAAGGTAGAGACTAAGGCGACTGGACAAAAAAAAGAGGTGAAGGCATGATTCAGACAGAAAGCCGGATGAAGGTAGCTGATAATTCTGGAGCAAAGGAAGTTTTGTGTATTCGCGTTTTGGGTGGCAGTAAAAGACGTTATGCCGGAATAGGAGATTTGATTGTAGGGGTGGTAAAAAAAGCTACGCCTAAAGGTCAAGTTAAAAAAAGTGAGGTTGTAAAGGCGGTTATTGTACGCACTGTAAATAAGGTTCGGCGTAATGATGGTACAGTAGTTCGTTTTGATGATAATGCCGTGGTGCTGGTTAATCCTGATGGTAATCCTCGCGGAACTAGAATTTTTGGCCCGGTGCCGAGAGAATTAAAAAAAGGGTTTAATAAGATATTGTCTCTAGCTGTAGAAGTGGTATAGGAGAAGGTTAATGAGAAGATGTAAGAAAGGCGATATAGTAAAAGTTATTTGTGGTAAAGACAAGGGTAAAGAGGGCAAGATTCTTAGTGTTGATTTAAAGCAAAATAAAGTAACCGTAGAAAATGTAAATATGGTAACTAAGCATAAAAAGAAAGATAAGGGTGCGGATGCAGGTATTATTAAAGTACAGGCGCCGATACAGGAATCTAATGTAATATTAGTTTGTCCTAAATGTAATGCCGGAACCAAAATAAGTTATAAGCTTATTAAGGATAAAAAAATTAGAGTATGTAAAAGATGTAATGAAAGTTTTGAGAAGTAGGAGTAAATTTTAAATGTCCACAAGAAAAAAAGTATATAAAGAAAAAGCCATCAAGAATTTATTGGAAAAATATAAATATAAGAGCGTTATGCAAGTTCCTAAAATAGAAAAAATTGTTCTTAACAGAGGTATAGGGGAAGCAATTAGTAATTCTAAAGTTGTGGATTTAACAGTAGAGCAATTTGGAAATATTACAGGACAAAAGCCGGTAGTTACGAAAGCTAAAAAGTCTATTTCTAATTTTAAGTTGAGGGAGGGTCAGCCAGTAGGATGTATGGTGACCTTGCGCGGTAAAAAAATGTGGGATTTTTTAACAAAGTTGATTGATATTGTATTTCCTAGAATAAGAGATTTTAGAGGAGTTCCTGTTAAGTCTTTTGATAAAAATGGGAATTATACCTTAGGTTTGAATGATGAAACTGTTTTTCCGGAAGTGGGTTTTGATAGGCTGGATAATAAGGTAAGAGGTATGAATATTACGATCGTAACAACGGCTAATAGTAGTAAGGAAAGTTATGATTTGTTAAAATTGATTGGGATGCCCTTTAGAAAGGACTAAAAAAGATGGCAAAAGTTTGTATGATTTGTAGGAATGAGAAAAAGAAGGGGACTGTACAGTATAGAAATAGATGTAATATTTGTGGCCGTCCACATGGATATATGCGGTTTTTTGGGCTGTGTAGAATTTGTTTTAGAAAATTAGCCTCTATAGGAAGACTTCCTGGGGTAAAAAAATCATCTTGGTAATTATATAATAATAAGGAGCGAATAATGGCAGTGACTGATCCTATTGCTGATATGTTTACGAGAATAAGAAATGCGAAAATTGTGAAGCATGATTATGTGTATATACCTTTTTCTAAATTTAAGTTAGCGATTTTAAAGCTTTTGAAAGAAGAAGGTTTTATTGGCCAATATGAGGTGAAAAAGACGAGTCTTGATAAGCAAGTACTTAAAGTTGGTTTAAAATATACTAGTGATCATAATTCTGTTATTAAAGATATTAAAAAAGTAAGTAAGCCTGGAAACAGGGTGTATTTTAGAAAAAGAAATATTGGTCGTACTAAGAATGGTTTTGGCTTGAGTATTATTTCAACGTCTAAAGGTGTGATGACGGATAGAAATGCTAGGTTGCAAAATGTAGGTGGAGAAGTCATAGGCGAAGTTTACTAATTAGGAGAGTTTATAAATGTCTAGAATAGGAAAAAGAAAATTAAAGTATTCTGAAAAAATAAAAATAACGCTAGAAAAAGATTTGCTAACAGTTTCGGGGCCTAAGGGCGTTTTGTCCCAAAAAATAAATCCTGAAATTACGGTTGAAATTGATGCTGAGCAAAGAATAATTGGTTTTGTGACTATGAGTAGTTGCGAAAAAAAAGTTAAATCATTACATGGTTTATATGGATCTTTGGTTAACAATATGATTCAAGGAGTAGATAAAGGATTTGAGAAGGTGCTGGAATTGGTTGGTGTCGGTTACAAAGTTCAAAAAGCGCAAAACGGCGTTGTTTTTAATTTGGGATATTCTCATCCGATAGAATTTAAAACGCCAGAGGGTATTGCAATTATACCTGAGGGTGTAACTAAAGTTAAAGTTCAGGGAATAGATAAATGTTTGGTAGGACAAGTTGCGGCGGAGATAAGGAAGTTGCGTAAAGTAGAGCCTTATAAAGGTAAAGGTGTTAAATACGCAGGCGAAATTGTCAGAAGAAAAGCCGGTAAGAGTGTGAAATAATATAGGAGAAACAAATGAGAAAAGCAAGGAAGAAAAGACCAATAAAAAGTAGTAAAGACAGATTAAGATTATCAATATATAAAAGCAATACCAATTTATATGCACAGGTTATAGATGATGAGAAAATGATTACTGTTTTGGGTGTGAACTCTAAAAAACATAAAAAGGGAAATAAAGTAGAAGATGCTCGTGAGCTAGGTAAAGTAGTGGCGGAAAAAGCTAAAAGTGCGGGTGTGAGTAAAGTGGTTTATGACAGAGGAGGTAAAACGTATAAAGGTAGAATTAAAGCTTTTGCAGAAGCTGCAAGAGAAAATGGTTTAATATTTTAAGCGGGAGAAAGAAATTTATGGCTATGACAAAAAGAGATTTTACTACAGAGGGAAACAAGCTTGTTGAAAAAGTAGTAAAAATTAATAGAGTAAATAAAGTTTTAAAAGGTGGGAAAAGACTGTCTTTTAGGGCGCTTGTGATTGTGGGAGATAATAACGGTAAGGTGAGTGTGGCTATAGGTAAATCTAAAGAAGTTCCTAGTGCTATTAAAAAAGCGATAGAAAAAGCTAAAAAGAGTTTGAGAAAATTTAATATAGTTGATGAAACTATTCCTCATGAAGTTATTGGCCGTTTTAATGCTACTAAAGTAGTAATGCGACCTGCTAAAACAGGAACTGGAGTTATTGCGGGCGGCGCGGTGCGATTAGTTTTAGAGGCGGCGGGTATAAAGAACGTTATAGCTAAGATTGTAGGATCAACGCATGTTATTAATTCAGCGAAAGCGGCACTAGATGGTTTGTCTCAATTATTAGATAAAGAGACCTTGGAAAAGGAAAGAGGCGTAAAACTTCATGTCAGAAGTTATAAAAGAAAAGACATTGATTTTGATGCTCAAACCAAGAAAATGGAGACAGTAATTGTAAAAGAGGACACTAAAAAACGAAGTGTTGGTAAAATAGATAACGTAATTAAAAAAACTGCTGCGCCTAAAGAAATAAAAAAAGAAGCTGTAAAAAAGAAACTAGAAGATAAGCCAGTAGTTAAAGAGAAAGTTTCTGGAAAATCAGCAGAAAAAAAAGTAGAGGGATCTAAAGATGAGTGAATTTAAATTAACAGATATTGTACCTGCTCCAGGTTCTAGAAAAAAAAGAGTGCGAAAAGGCAGGGGAAATGCTGCTGGTAAAGGCGGCGAATGTGGTAGAGGACATAAAGGTCAAAAAAGTAGATCTGGATACAGTAGAAAACTCGGGTTTGAAGGAGGCCAAACTCCTTTATATAAGAGACTTCCTAAGAAAAAAGGGTTTAACAATGTTAGGTTTAAAGAGTTTTTTGAAGTTGTGAATTTGGCTGATCTGGAAAAAATGTTTGCGGATGGAGACAAGATTACCCCGGAGCTTTTATTGCAAAAAGGATGCGTGCAGAAGCCTGATAGTATAAAAATCCTGGGTATGGGTGACGTGAAAAAGAAATTTACTGTTTTAGCCCATGGTTTTTCAAAAAATGCAGAGCTTAAAATAAACAAAGCTGGTGGTAAAATCGAGAAAATAGTTAAGTAAATGCATAATTTTTTCAATATTTTTAAAATACCTGATTTAAGAAAAAGAATTTTATTTATTCTGTTTGTTTTGGTTATTTATAGAATTGGTAGTTATATACCTATTTCCGGAATAGATATTAATCAATTAAATAATCTTTTTAATACAAGTGGTTTTTTAGGGTTTGTGGATTTATTTTCAGGGGGTGCACTGAGTAGATTTTCGATATTTGCACTAGGAATTTTACCTTATATTAATGCCTCTATTATTATGCATTTGATGGCTATTGTTTGGCCTAAATTAAAAGAATTAGCTGAAGAAGGTGAAGCTGGCCGTAAAAAAATAGCTCAATATACTAGGTATTTAACGGTGATTATTGCTTTTGTGCAAGGCTTTGTAATGTCATTGAGTTTTCGTTCTTTTATATTGCCGGATGTGAGTGTATTGTGGTTTGTATCTTATTCAATAGTAGGATTGGTAGCCGGCGCTACTTTTGTGATGTGGTTGGGTGAACTTGTTACGATCTACGGAATAGGGAATGGTGCTTCTTTATTGATTTTTATTGGTATTATTGCACGGATGCCTTTTTATATTAAAAATACAGCACAGCTTTTAGTTGGTGGCGTGAGCTGGATGGGTGTTGTGATAATGATTCTGGTGCTTTTAGGGATTATTGTGAGCATTGTGTATATACAAGAGGCGATCAGGAAAATTCCTATTCAATACGCTAAAAGAATAGTAGGTAGAAGAATGATGGGCGGGCAAAATACGTTTATTCCTTTAAGATTGATACAAGGTGGAGTTTTGCCAATTATTTTTGCCTCGGCTATATTGCAATTTCCGTTGATGTTTTCTCAATATATAAATCTTAATTTTGTTCAGAATTTTTTTGCGGTTTATTATAGATATGATGGTTTTTTATATAATTTTTTATTTTGTTTTTTGATTTTCTTTTTTACTTATTTCTATACGGCTATTACTTTTAACCCTAAAGAATTAGCGGATAATATTAAGAAATACGGAGGGTTTATTTTGGGTGTAAGACCTGGGAGACCGACGGTTGAGTATTTGGAGAAAATAATTTCCAAGTTAACTTTAATAGGTGCTAGTTTTTTGGCTTTTATTGCCTTAGTACCGATTGTTGCGGCTAATGTTACAAAAGTTAATAGTTTTATGGGGCTAGGCGGTACAGCCTTATTGATTATTGTAGGAGTTGCCATGGATTTGGTAAAACAGATAGAAGCTTATCTTATTAATAGACGTTATGAAGGGTTGATAGAATGAAGAAGTTTTTATTGTTTTTAGGAGCACCCGGATCTGGAAAAGGGACTCAGGCGCAAAAGTTGCAAAATAAATATGGGATATGCCAAATATCGACAGGGGATTTGTTGAGAGAGGTTATTGCCAGAAAAACAGATTTGGGTAAGAAAGTGGCGAATTATGTTCATAATGGTGAGTTGGTACCAGATGAAGTTATTGTAGAGATTGTAAAAGATAAATTAGCTCAAGATAAAGATATTAAAGAAAATGGGTTTATTTTAGATGGGTTTCCAAGAACTGTAAGACAAGCAGATTTATTGAGAAAAGTTTTACAAGATAATAATATGCAGCTTGAAGCGGTAGTCTTTTTTGAGATTGATTTGGAAACTATTGTAAAAAGAATTTTAGGACGACTAACTTGTGCAAAATGCGGGAAAATTTATAATTCATACAATAATTTACCGGCACAAGAGGGGCAGTGTGATGTTTGTGGCGGAAAAGTGGCGAGAAGAGTTGACGATACGGAAGAAAAAATAAGGAAGAGATTTTCTATCTATAAAGAACAAACAGAGCCTTTATTGGGTTATTATGAGGACAGTTTAATTAAAATAGCGGGTGATAAAGATTTAAATGCTATTTTTGAAGATTTAGAAGAAATTGTGTCGGCAAAGATTAATGCTTAACATTAGTAAAGAGATAGATTATAATGTAAGGCCGTTCAGTAATTTTTTAAAGAGAGAAGAAAATGTCTAAAAAAGATGATGTGATAGAAGTAAATGGTGAAGTGCTAGAGTCCTTACCTAACGCTTTTTTTAAAGTTAAATTAGAAACAGGTCAGATGGTTTTGGCTCATTTGTCAGGTAAAATACGAAAACATTATATTAGAGTTTTGTTGGGCGATTCTGTAAAAGTTGAATTGTCTCCTTATGATTTAACGCGCGGTAGAATAACTTATAGGAATAAGGGGTAAGCAGTAATGAAAGTAAGATCTTCGGCGAAAAAGATATGTAAGAAATGTAAAGTTATTAAAAGACGAGGGATTGTACGCGTTATTTGCGAAAATCCAAAACATAAACAAAGGCAGGGATAAAAAATGGCAAGAATATGTGGTATAGATATACCTGATAATAAAAGAGTAGAGATATCTTTAACTTATATTTATGGTATAGGTTTAACAAAAGCTAAAGCAATTTTAAAAAAATCTAAGGTTGATCCTGATACGCGGGTTAAAAATTTGTCAGAAAGTGAACTGATTTGTTTGAGAGATTGTATTACTGAAAATGTGATCGAAGGCGATTTGCGCAGTAAACGTATGCGAGATATTAACCGTTTGAGAAATATAGGTTGTTATAGAGGCGTAAGACATCGTAGAAGGTTGCCAGTACGGGGACAACGAACGCATACTAATGCTAGAACTAGAAAAGGTAAGGCAGTAGCAATTACTGGAAAGAAAAAGGCTCCTAAAAAGTAGCCTTTAAAAAAAGGAGGAATATAATTGGGCCAGAAAAAAAAGAAGAGAGTTAAAAGAAATGTACCGGCGGGAAATGCTTATATTAAATCTACTTTTAATAACACTGTAATATCTATTACTGATTTAGAAGGTAATGTTTTAGCATGGTGTTCTACGGGTATGGTGGGATTTAAAGGATCTAAAAAAGGGACTCCTTATGCAGCGCAGCAAGCAGCTGAAAGAGCCGCGAAAGGTGCTTTGGATCAAGGAATGAAGAGAGTAGAGGTCTTTGTTAAAGGACCGGGGTCAGGAAGAGAGACCGCTATTAGGGCGATTCAGGCTGCGGGTATTGATATTCAATCTATTAAAGATTTGACACCTATTCCGCATAATGGATGTAGACCTAGAAAAAGGAGAAGGGTGTAACATGAGTAGATATAGAGGTCCAAATTGTAAAATATGTCAAAGAAACAAAACTAAGCTTTTTTTAAAGGGCGAAAAATGTGATTCGGCAAAATGTGTTTTTGAGAAAAAACAAGATAATAGAAAATTTTCAGGTCGTAGACTTTCTGAATATGGAGTGCGTTTGCGAGAAAAACAAAAATTAAGATTTTATTATGGTGTTACGGAAACGCAAATGAGAAACTCTTTTAGTAAAGCAGTTACGGCTAAAGGTGTTACAGGTTATATTTTATTGTTATTGTTTGAGAGAAGACTAGATAATATTATTTATAGAGCAGGCTTAGCTCCTTCCAGATATGCGGCTAGGCAGTTGGTTTGTCATGGACATGCGAAGGTTGATGATAGAAAAGTAGATATTCCATCGCAGGTTTTAAAAATAGGAAGTGTTGTTTCTTTGAAAGAAGTTACTAGCAAAAGATTGAAGCCGATTTTAGATAAGATTGCGCAAGATACTTTGCCGAGTTGGTTAAGCTTTGAAAAGGATAAAGGTATTATAAAAGTAGTTAGTTATCCAAAACGAGAAGAAATTGATACTCCAGTTGATGAACAATTGATAGTTGAATATTATTCTAGATAAGGAACAAGAAGGAGGTAAGTTAAGTGAAAAGAAGTGTACAACCTTGGGTTAAATTTGAAGAAATCGGAGAAAATGCAGGCCGGTTTGTATTTGAGCCATTAAAAAGAGGGATGGGAGTTACAATAGGTAATTCTTTAAGAAGAATTTTATTTTCTTCTTTAGAAGGAGCGGCTGTTGTTGGAGTTAAGATTGAAGGTGTAGACCATGAGTTTTCAACTATTCCGCATGTTATGGAAGATGTGATTGATATTGTTTGTAACTTAAAAGGAATTGTTTTTAAATATTATGGTGAAGGCGTGAAAAAGTTAACTTTAGAAGGTTCTAAAACTTCTGAAATTAAAGCTAAAAACATTAAGACAGACGCGGATATTGAGATTATTAATCCTGATCATTATATTGCGACTACGACTGATAAAAAGATGAAGTTAAAAATGGAGCTTTTGGTGGGTAAAGGAGTCGGTTATGTTCCGGCAGATGCTAATCGTAAAGAAGATCAAGATATCAGTACGATTAATATAGATGCTTCTTTTTCGCCTATTGTAAGAGTTAACCATACAGTGGAAAATATTAGAGTTGGAAAAGAACTGGATTATGACAGTTTGAAATTAGATGTATATACAAATGGCAGTATGACGGCGGAAAATGCGGTCAGAAAATCAGCGGAGATTTTGATAGCTCATTTGGTTTTGTTTGAGGAATTGAATAAAGAGCCGGATGCTGTGAAAAAAGAAGAAAAAGAGAAGAATAGTGGTGAACAAAAGCAGGAAGCTGCTTTGGGTATGGAAATAGACGAATTAGAGTTATCTGCTAGATCATCTAATTGCTTGAAAAAGGCGGGGATTGCTACAGTCGCAGAGTTGATAGCTAAAAATCCTGATGAATTAGTAGAAATTAAAAATTTCGGAAAAAGAAGTGCTGATGAAATAAATAACAAATTAAAACAATATGGATTGTCATTGACGTTGGCGAAATAAGAGAGGTAAAAAACGATGAAACATAGAATGGGGTATAAGAAATTAAGCCGGCCAACGGATCAAAGAATGGCCTTGTTGAAATCTTTGGTACGAGCTTTGTTTATTTATAAAAAAATAAGCACTACGGATGTACGCGCTAAAGAAGCTAGACGTATGGCAGAGAAGCTGATTACACTTGGAAAAAAAGGCGATTTGAGTGCACGTAGAGCAGCGTTGAGAGTGGTAACGGATAAAAAAGTAGTAAAAGATCTTTTTGGTAATATTGTAAAAAAATATGAAAATAGAAAAGGTGGTTTTACAAGAATTACTAAAGTTGGTTTTCGAAGAGGTGACGCAGCCAAGCTTTCTGTTTTGGAGTTGCTGGATTAAGTAATGAGTTGAGATTTGGTTAATATAAAGCTGACTGTAGCGTATAAAGGGAAAAATTTTTATGGCTGGCAGTTTCAGCCGGAAAAAAGAACAGTAGAAGCTGAGCTAAATAAGGCTTTATCTAAGATATATAAAAAAGAGATTAAAGTTATTGGCGCGGGAAGAACAGATAGTGGGGTACATGCTGAAGGACAAGTTGCTAATTATAAAGTAGCACAGGAAATAGACCCGGATAATTTGAAAGAAGCCATTAATACTCTTTTAGCGGAAGATGTAAATATAAAAAAAGTAGAGTTGGTAGCTGAGGATTTTCATGCGAGGTATTCAGCTAAAAGTAGAGAGTATGTTTATTTTTTTTCAAATAAACCAGTCTCTTTAGTAAGACAAGATTTTGTAAGTATAGTAAAATTTGGGCCGGATTTGAGCCGGATGAAAGAAATAGAAAGAATTATATTAGGTAAACATGATTTTGTTTGTTTGCGTAATACAGGTTCTAATGAGAAGCAAACGGTACGTGAGATTTTGGATTTTAAAATTAGAGAAATAAGTATGTCAGATCTATATGGCATAAATGAAGCGGATAAATTGTTTGAGATATATATAAAAGCTGATAGTTATTTATATAGAATGGTACGTAATATTGTAGGGGCTTTATTTGAAGTAATGCGAGAGAAAAGAACGGTAGCTGATTTTAAAGCATTATTGGACGAACAAAGAGAATATAAATATACGACAGTCTTGGCAAAAGGTTTGAGTTTGATAAGAGTAAATTATTGAAGGACGGCAGAAGGAAAGGGAGTTAAGTAATGAGAAGAGATTATAAGACCTATTATGCGAAACCGAGTGAGATTGAAAGAAACTGGGTAATATTGGATGCGGAAGGTGAGATACTGGGAAGACTAGCGGCTAAGGCGGCAAGTATTATCAGAGGGAAAAACAAACCTTCTTATACCCCTTCTATGGATACTGGGGATTTTGTAGTGGTTATTAATGCGGAAAAAATTAGAGTAACGGGTAAAAAAGAAGAACAAAAAAAATATTATCGACATAGTGGGTATCCGGGTGGTTTAAAAGAAGAAAGTTATGGGGCCCTTATGAAAAGGAGTCCGGAAAAAGTGATTTTTGAGGCGGTTAAAGGAATGTTGCCTAAAAATAGATTGGGTCGAGCCTTGAGAACTAAATTAAAAGTTTATAAAGGATCTGAACACCCTCATGCGGCGCAACAACCGGTGCAGTTGTATAGTAAAGAGGAGGCTAAATAAATGGTAAAGAAGATAAAGACGGAAGAAAAACAAACAAAACAAGTAAAAACAAAAGCTAAAGTAGAGACAAAGAAAGTGAAAGCAAAAAAAGAAACAGTGGTAAAAAAGGCGGAAGTAAAAGTTCCGATTACACCTATAATTAAAAAAGCTGTAAAAAAAGACGCTCTTAAATTAAAAGTGCCTAAAGGATTTACTTATGGTACGGGGAAAAGAAAATGTTCTATTGCCAAAGTATGGTTATTTGGCGGGAAAGGTCAAATAGCGGTTAATGAGCAGGAATTAAAAGCTTATATTAAACGGGATTGTTTGTGTGATGTTGTAAAAAGTCCTTTGAATAAATTAAGTTTATTGAGTAAATATGATGCCAGAATCAGTGTGATGGGCGGCGGTTTGACGGGGCAAGCTAGTGCGATCCAATTGGGATTGGCTAGGGCATTGGTAAAACTAAACCCGGAATTTAGAAAAGTTTTAAAAGAAGACAGTTTGTTGTCTAGAGATTCCAGAATCAAAGAACGTAAGAAATATGGTAAGAAGAAAGCTAGAAAAGGGTATCAGTTTAGAAAACGTTAATAGCCTTTTGCTAAGTTGAGATACAATTTTATATATTTTTAAACCAGTCTGAAATAGAGGCGTTCTGTGAGGAGCGATGAATTTTGGACTGGTTTTTTATTAAATAACTCCTTATTTTATGGTCAAGCGTTAAAGATGGGGATAACCATTGATTATGCTTAATTCAGCAAAGTTTAAAAAAAACAGTGAGATTTTTGTAGTAGTTTGGTACTATAATTAGAAAGATAGACTCTTTTACGGGAATATGAGGATAAATTAACCGTGGAAATGATACGGAGAAATAATGCAATATAAAGTTTTAAGTTGTAGATTTGGTGCAATACCTTATTTTGAGCCTTTGCAATTTGCTGGCGATTTGGGGATTTTTGTGGCAAGAGTGCTTAAGGGGCAAAAGACTACTTTTTGGGAGGCCGTGCGTGAAGTCGGTACGATGGGGCAGGGCAGATTAGATGATAGCGTAGCAGAAGTGTTAAAACCTTTGGTGATAGAAGCTGGTTTTGCAGAAAGAGCGCATGAAACGGAATATGAGATAAATCAATTATTATCAAGGCTTATAATTTCGGCTTGTTCCAAAACCGGGGATATTCGGGATAGGGTAGAGGCTGTGTTGACAGGGTCTTCGGAGATACGAGAATTATATGATACTTTGGATGAACATAGGGATT
>JABGVJ010000088.1 GCA_018646105.1 bacterium | reverse complement strand
CTTCTTGTAAAAAGTTATCACTTAAACTTTTATTAGCATCATCATTATTGTTTTGCATTTTTTTATTATAACTCAATTTTACCTCCTTGTTATTTTTTTTTTAACTTGCTAAGATTGAACTTGTGATCATATTCACAAACTCAATTTGATTGGTAATTATGTATAAAAAAATCCCGAAAAACACTATTCACCGGTTACCTTTATATTTAAGCGTCTTAGAACAATTGGCCGAAGAAAGTCAAAATCAAGAAGAATTTTTTCACTCTGTAGATCTTGAAAAACTTTTGAATATCAAAAATTCTGTTATTAGAAAAGATCTTTCTTATTTTGGGGAGTTTGGGGTCAAAGGTAAAGGTTACAATATAGTAAGCCTAAAAACCGCTTTAAAAGAAATCCTAGATATTAACGTAATCAAAAAAACTGTAATCATAGGTTGTGGAAATATTGGAACTGCTATCATTAAATATCCTTATTTTACAAAAATCAATTTAGAAATAGTAGCCGGTTTTGATGTTGATCCAAAAATTATTAAACAAAAAATAAATCAAACTCCGGTTTATCATATAGATCGTTTAGTAGATTTTCTTAATAAAGAAAAAATTCAATTTGTTATTTTAGCTGTTCCTGTACACGCTTCTAAGTTTATTCTTCAGGATCTCATAACTAAAACTGACATTCACGGTATTATAAATTTCACCCCGATATCTCTTAAAGTACCTAAACACATCAAAGTTATTAATAGTTATATTAGTGCTAAAATATTGGAAATGTATTTTTATTTGAAAAACACAAATGCATGAACTAAGTATTATTATGGAAATTTTAAAAATTGCAGAACAAAACGCGCAGCAAAACAATTTAAAAAAGATCAAAAAAATTAAACTTAAGGTAGGTAAATTACGACATTTAGTTCCGGACATAATGACAGTTGCTTTTCAAACAGCTAGACAAGACACACTAGCAGATCAGGCCAAGTTGGAAATAGAAGAAATTCCTATAAAAATGGTCTGTCAAAACTGTCAAAAAAAATTTATGGTGGAAGATCATGTTTATTTTTGTCCAAAATGTCAGCAAGGTTCATTACAAATCGTTACTGGTAAAGAAATTATTTTAGAAAGTATAGAAGGAGAAAAAAATGGAGATTAAAATCAAACAAAATGTTTTACAAGCCAATGCAAATAAAGCGCAAGAGTTAAAAAAAATATTGGCATCCAAAGGTATTTTTATGCTTAATATGATCAGTTCACCTGGTTCAGGTAAAACCACTCTTCTAGAAAAAACTATCCCCCTGCTAAAATCACGCTACCAAATAGCGGTTATCGAAGGTGATGTGGAAAGTCATCGTGATGCTGAAAGATTGGATAATTTTGGTGTCCAGATTGCATCCATCAATACTGGTGGAAGTTGTCATATTGAGTCAGTCGGTATTGAAAAAGCTTTAAATAGTTTTGATCTTAATCATTTGGATTTAATTATCGTAGAAAATGTAGGGAATATGGTTTGTCCTGCTGAATTTGATTTAGGCGAAGATTGTAAAGTCGCTATGCTTAGCACGCCAGAAGGTGCTGACAAAACTGCCAAATATCCCTTGCTTTTTAGAGAAGCTAAGCTTACTCTTTTAAATAAAATAGATTTATTGCCCTACTTAAATTTTAATAAAGAAATTTTTTATCAAGATATCCGCAATCTAAACTCGGATTTACCTGTTTTAGAAATTTCTTGCACTACCGATCAAGGATTATCTGCCTGGATAAATTGGCTTGAAAATAAAATTAAAAATAAAAAAACAAAGAAAGGTTAAAAATATGCCCCTAAATTCTAGTTTAAAAATAGATAAAAAAACACTTTTGGCAAATCTAGAAAAAACCATTCAAAAATACGATTTAATAGCTTTAAAGAAAAAAGGTGAAAATTATTTGTATGATTATATCCAAAAAAGCAAAGAAATAATTTTCGAATATCATCCGACCGTACTCTCGCCCAAAAAAATTTTTTTTCCCAAAGAAGAAGTTTTATTCGAATATACAGCAGACGGTGCCGTTACACCTAAAAGTGAAGCGAAACCTACGATACTTTTTGGAATCAGACCTTGTGATGTTAATG
>JABGVJ010000068.1 GCA_018646105.1 bacterium | reverse complement strand
TTATGGCCATATTGGCATTTCTGCAAATAAATTGGGCTCAACAAGAAACCATTACTTTAGCAGGTTATCTAGGAGCCTTTTTATTAATCTTTGGTGTGGTTTTGGCACAGATCGGGAAGCAGGCCATTCAGATATTTTCCCGGACCGCGGGGGAAAATATTTAAGTACGGATTTATTTTTCTAAAAGTATAGTTAAATAATTTAAAAACACAAAAACAATGTGGTATTCTATAAAGATGAAAAAAATCATCAGCGTCCCGCTTAGCCGGAAGGAAATGAAAGCGTGGTTACAAGCTCAGTTTTCTACTCTGGACGCGAGACTAAACGCCTTATATGCCGAACAGCTAGCCGTAAATAAAACTGCCGATTCTCGCTTTATTGGATATGACTTTTCAGAGGCCATAAAATTAGTTGACGTCTCTCCGGGGAAAAAGAAATATCCAGCGCTTTTATATTTAGATTTACTGGGCTGGGCCAGGCCTCAGCATACTTTTTTACCACCCGGCTTTGATGGTTGCTTTTTATGTGTAGGCTATCGTGGTGGAGCTGATTATCGAGATCCAGTAGCAAGACAGGCGTGGAAAACAGATCATCCTATAAGAGTATTTAATCTATGGGTAGGGGATCAGTTGCGAAAATTTAGTTTTTTTCCTAGCAATTCCCCCTATCTTCCATCTCATTTTGTGATCGCCGAAGGAGTAGGCAAAGAGCATAGACATACGCCTTGGCAAACAGATATTCGTTCATTAGTGCAATTAGCAGCTCAAACAGATCAATACTATGTCGCTCAAAATTCCGTTTTTGGCGCCTCCGTGCCAGGGCATTTGCATTTTCAGGCTTTTACCTTTCCGCAGGCATTACCCATAGAACAAGCTTCTACAGAATTAATACGCACAATTGAGATAGGCCCCAACAGGTTAACATTTGAAAAATGTATCTACCCACAATCTACGCTTAAAGTAACCATTGATAATGTAGCAGAAATAAACACTGGAGTTTTTGAGCGGTTAGAGAGAATTATCGGTAATTATAAAGACTTGAACGCGGCTAATGATGTCAATATTGTAGCTAAAAAGAAAGGCAAGGAAATTGAAGTTTATATTTTTTTCATAAGACCTACCAATGATCCCGATCGCGAGGTCTCTTATGGAACAGCCTCTCAAAGACCATTAAAAAGAGTTCCTCCGGGCTTTGTGCATAGTATGGGCGTTATGCTTCGCCGATGTCTGGAAGATGAGGAATATTGGCAATCTGAATCACCCGTATTTAGTGATATTTTAGCTTCTTATAGCGCGCCCCCAAAGCAGCTTGAACCATTATACAATAGCCTTAGAGGGTGTGAATAATTTAAAAACACAAAAACAATGTGGTATTCTATAAAGATGAAATTACGCGTTTTTTGTTTGTTTTTGCTTTTTCTTTTATTTTCTTCTCTCTGTCTAGGTCTTGATTTTCAGGACAAAGTCGTAATCCAAGGCACGTCTGTCCCTATCAAAAAAGCCGCGGTTACGCTTGGAAATATTACCACCTATACCAATAATCAAGGTGAATTTGTTTTTAAAGATTTAATTGAAAACCCAACCTATAATATTCGTATCACCGCTCCCGGCTATGAACCACTAAATAAAGACTTTTTGCTTCCTTTAGCAGAAACAGCTCTTTTCGAATTAAACTTAAAAACCATTATTAAAGCAGACGCCCAAACCGTTTATGCTGACCGTGAGCAAGAAAAAATTTCTTATTATCAGATCAAACAAAAAGCCATCAAACGTCTCTCCGAATCCGGTCTTTTTGCCGATACCATCACTTCTCTGCAAATGTTGCCTGGTGTGGCTAGTGCCGGGAGTTTTGATACTACGATGTATATCCGTGGAGGCAGCTCTTATGAAATGATTTCCGGGCTTGATAACGCGCCAATTTATAGCCCTTTTTTCTTTGGGGGCAAGGTCTCTATCTTTAATCCCAAGATTGTTAAATCCGTAGATTTTTATCCCGGCGGCTATGATGCTTCTTTTGGTCAGAGCTTGTCTGGTGTGATTGATGTTAAAACCATAGATGGTAATTATGAAAAATTTCAGGGCTTTCTGGACATGAATTGCACGGAGGCTAATTTTTTTATCACCAACCCCGTGGTTAAGGGTAAATCCACTATCTACACCTCTTTTCGTAGAACCTATTATGATTTAATGGCTTCTTTATTGGTATCGCAGAATTCAGATCCCATAGCTATGCCTTATTTACAGTCTTGGCAAACCAAATATTCCGATAAACTCGATGCACAAAACAAATTAAATCTTAGTTTTTCTTATTTTAATGATGGTATGAATATGCCTTTTTCTAATAATGTGGGTACGGAAGATATGGTAGGATATATGACCTATGATAACAAAAGATATATTGCCAATTTTGAATTAGAAACCATTCTGTCCAAAAAAGTTTTTAATCGAATAAATTTAATTGTAGATAAAGCTCAAGGCTATTATGAACAAACAGAATCTTATGAAATGCGGCACACTTGGGATGATGCTAATTTGTTTTTACGAGATGATATTACTCTGGATATAGCGCAAGATCATCAAATAGATTTTGGCGGTCTTATATGTAAAGCTACCCCTGCAGAATCAGGGACCTGGACCCAGTCTCCCAATCCTTATTACCCGGCAACTGTCACAGTTAATATGAGTTATAATTTAAATGAGGTTTACTATATAACTGGTTTATATATACAAGATAGCTGGGAAATTAACCCTCAACACTCTTTAAAATTTGGCCTCAGAGCAGATAATACCAAATTAGGCTCTTATGCTTGGAAAACTTTAATCCAACCCCGACTATCTTATAAATATAAATATGATTCTTCCACCACGTTTAAAGCGTATACAGGAAAATATAGCCAACTAAGGTTTGGCGGTAATTACAGTTTAGTAAGTTCAGATACGCTTGAGTGGACTATCGCGAATTTAACTTCTGAATTTGCCTATCATTATGGCTTAGGTCTAGAAAAATATCTTGCTCCCAATATTCTCTTTTCCACCGAAGTGTTTTACAAAGACTATTTAGATTTAGTTATTAATATGAGTGATAATTATCCGGAAAGCAATATCCAAAATCAGGGTCTAGGCAAAGCCGGTGGCTTGGAATTAATGTTGCAAAAAATAGATGGCACGGATTATGAGGGATGGCTCACTTATACTTATTCCAAAACTTATCGCAAAGATAAAGATGGTTGGCATACCCCTGATTTTGACGTTACGCATATGGCCAACCTTTTTGCGGATTTTAAGTTAAACGAGCAAGAATCCCTGATCACAACCATTAAATATAGTGCCGGGAAATTATATACGCCTATCTTAGGTTATACCACTAACCCTGTCACCGGTACCGATGAACTCATAGAGGGAGACAAAAATTCTGTACATATGCCTTCTTATTTTAAGCTGGATATCTGGTATGAACGCCCCGGGGTTGAACTATGTCTACCCATTCCCTTTTTACCTATTTCAGAAGATAAATTATGGGGGATTTTCCCGATGTGGAAATTCAAAGGCACTACCCGACTAGGTCTTTTTAATGCCTTAGGCTCAAAAAATGTTGTCAGCGTCTATTGGAACGATAGTGACAAAGAACAAAAATTTATTTATGATTTACCTATGATCCCTGTTATTGGGTATCGCATAGATTTTTAATTAAAAGGAGTTTTTTACTATGATCATCGATTTTATTCAAAAAGGCGGAATCGTGATGTATCCCCTTTTTTTTGTGGCTGTTCTGGCTTTTTATTTACTTATTTATAAGGCAATTGAGCTGGGTAGATTAGCCCTTCATTATAAAAAACATCAGATTATTTTTCAGGTTAGAGATTTACTCAAAGAAAACAAAATTTCAGAAGCTAAGCAACTCCTAAAATATGATGGTCCCACAGAAAAAATTCTCGCCAAAGGGATTCATTATTTACAGGAAAAATATAGCGAAGATGCGATCAAAGATCGCTTGGAAATGATTTATGAGGAAGAAACCCATCAATTAGAAAAAAGGCTACCTCTTATTTTGGTTTTGGGCGAGATCATGCCTATGTTGGGGCTCTTAGGCACAGTGTCAGGAATGATCAATGTTTTTCGGGCCATTTCTGCTTATGGTACCAGTGACGCTGCAGCTTTGGCTTCCGGTATTTCAGAGGCGCTCCTCACTACAGAAGTGGGTCTGGTTTTAGCTATCCCTACCTTGTTTTTTTATACCGTACTTAATTCACAAGTAGAAAATATCACCAAATTAATGCGGCATGCGGGATTTGCTATTGTGACCATTAGCCGGGTTATTAATAAACAGAAATAAATATGTTCAAACAACCAGCCAAAAACCGTAAACCTCGTTTAAATATCGCCCCTTTGCTAGATATGATTTTTATCCTTTTGATCTTTTTTGTAGTTACTACCACTTTTAGCAAATTACCAGGTATCAAAATCAATCGGCCAGACGCTACAGTCACTGATCAGTTACCCCCTAATAATTTATTAATAGGTATTACCAAAGACGGTGATTTTTATGTTCATAAAAAACCATATACCTCAGACCAACTTCAGGAGAAAATAGCCTTAAAATATCAGGCCAATCCTAAATTAAGCGTGGTTATCGTGGCTGACGAAGATTCGTATATCAAACATTCTGTGACTGTAATGGATATCTGTAAACAAGTTGGAGTGGAGTCCATTTCCATCGCGGAAGAAATAACAAAAGAGTGAAAAAACATCTCCTTTCTTTTCTTTTAGCAGTTAGTCTTATCCTGCTTTTATTTTATTTTTTAGCAGAAACACATCTTGTTAGGATTTCTTTGCAAAATCTCCATCTTAAACCCACCACCTTCTATAAAGTCTTTAAAGTCAAAAGAGCTCAAAAAATTCCCAAGAAAAAACTTATCGCTCCCAAAAAAGTCGCGCTGCAAAAAACCGACGAAACATATACGCCCAAAGAAGAGGAGGAAAGTCCTCCAAAAGAAAAAATAGCTGATATCTCAGACGTGGATAATGATGCGGTAATTATTGAACGGGTGATTCCTAAATATCCGGAAGTAGCGCGTAAAGCCGGTATAGAGTGCAAACTGATTGTAGAGATTATCATAAACGAAAGAGGCAGAGTCATACATGCTTCCATAGTAAATACAGACAGAGATACCAAAGACTATGGTTTTGAAAAAAACGCGCTTGCAGCTGTAAAAAAACTTCGCTTTGAACCTTTTATCCAAAACAACCAACCCGTGAAAGTCAAAATCTTTTATCCCATCGATTTTATTTTGATTGAATAATTGTTAAATAATTAAAAATATGCTACACTTTGTGTATACTTTAATGCGAGGTGAATTATGAAAAAAATAGATGTTTTCTCAGCGCGAGACTTAAGAAACAACGCCAGTAATTTAATCAAAGATGCCGAAAAAGGAGCGTTATCTTTAATTACCAAACATGGTCATCCCATGATTTTAGCTATTCCTTTTAACCAACAATTAGTTGAGCTGGGGGTTAATAAATCAATGGCCTTGCATTTATATAGCCATAAGCTACTTACTTTAGCTAAAGCGGCCAAAGTTGCCGAAGTATCCATATCCGATTTTTTAGAGATTTTAAAAGGAACCAGTATTAATGTGGTCGATTACCCCGCTGATGAAATTGAGGCTGATCTAGAAAATATATTATGACCAATAGTCAAATCATTATAACAGATGCCGGTCCTTTGATAGCCTTGGCTAAAACCGGTTATTTGAGCATACTAAAAAAACTCTTTAAAAAAGTACTTCTTCCTCCGGCAGTATATAGTGAACTGAATTTAGGCTCTTTCAAAAAAGGAAACACAGAATTAACTAAAGCTATTTTTGAAACTAAATGGCTAGAAGTAACCAAACCTTTAAAAACAGCAGAAACTCTAAAAACAGCATTAGACATTGGAGAAGCAGAGGCCATAACTTTAGCGAAACATAAAAATTTGGTTTTACTAATAGATGAACGCAAAGGAAGAAAGATAGCTCAAAAATTAGGCGTTAAAATTATTGGTACCGGTGCCATCCTTATAGCTGCTAAAAAGAAAAAAATCATTTCCCAAGTGGCAAGTTGCCTAGATAGTTTACAATCTTGTGGTTATCATATCTCAAAATCACTCAGACAAAAAATTTTAGCTTTAGCAAATGAAAAATAAAGCGAATCTTTAGCCGTTCAATTGCCTTATATTTAGATATTATTTATAATAATCTTAAATATTATTAAAAAAAGGAGCAAAATAATGCAAAAATATATCTTCACAAGTATCTTAATTCTGGGGCTTTTTTTGACTCAATCCGTATTTGCTGATTGGTCATTTAATTATGGGTATAATAAAAATGCAAATTTCAATAATCAAAGTGTAGGCCTTACCTATAATTATCTTGCCAAATTAAACACCTATCCTTATTCCTTTCCGGTTTTCAATGTAGTCCCTTTTAATTTTATGGAAAATTCCAATGTTTATTATTATATGCCCTATAACATGGACAGTATTAATCTATATCAATATGGTGCGGCCTTAATTTATAATAATGACCTGAAAAAAATAAATGGTTTTCAGATTTCCTTGGATTCCACCACTTCTTTGATCAATATGCCTTACTTGGTATTTAACAGTGGCATAGGCTTTGTATATCAGGATAATGACATAAATCAGCTCACTATTAAGATCGGGGCAGGGGCGAATTTCAATTCCTTTCTGATTTCTTTTGCTTACGATACTTACCGCGGAATTTTAGTTGAAGTGTCTTTAGTTGATTTGCAAAAAGAAATAGATCAGAAAAAAACAGATTTTTATGAACGTAAAATTAAAAAATTAACCCAAATTAAAAACAAAATAGATGAAGACATCAATAACATCAAAACAGAGAAGCTAAAACCATAAAGAGGAGCAAACCTATGAACCCCAAACAAGTCAAAAACTTACCAGCTGCACGCGCT
Source organism: bacterium (assembly GCA_018646105.1). Classification (GTDB taxonomy): domain Bacteria; phylum Margulisbacteria; class Marinamargulisbacteria; order JABGVJ01; family JABGVJ01; genus JABGVJ01. The sequence goes on along the minus strand of JABGVJ010000068.1, from coordinate 176 downwards.
TGCCTTTACGGCACCGGTATTGATAAAGAGCAGATTGATAAACCATGTGTCGCTATCGTTTATGCTCAAAATGAAATTTGTCCCGGTCATGTCCATCTTGACCGCTTGGCTTTATCTGTCCAAAGAGGAATCGCCGAAGCTGGCGGAACTGGTATTAAAATGAATATTGGCGTAGG
>JABGVJ010000084.1 GCA_018646105.1 bacterium | reverse complement strand
CCTAATCTCCCTCTCTGTTCTACACACTGCCGTCCGGGGGAAAATTAAGTGCCCTCACCCCCTAGCCCCCTCTCCCGTGGAGAAGTTATCGTATCTCTCAGCAAGGCTATAGTCGGGAGAGGGGGAATCTGTAAATAAAATTCAATAGAGTATATACTGAATATATGGGCAGAATAGTGTATATAAAAAAAGAATTCGCTAGAGAATTACGTAAAGAACAAACGCTTACGGAGCAACTCGTCTGGAAAGCATTAAGAGACAGAAAATATCAGTATTATAAATTTAGAAGACAGCATATCATTAAAGGGTATGTTGTGGATTTTTATTGTCATAAACTAAGGCTAGCTATAGAAATAGATGGAAAAATACATGAAAATCAAGAAGATTATGATGAAATGAGACAGGCTGAGATAGAGTTTCAAGGCATTAAATTCATTAGAATAGATACTAGAGATATTTATAAAAATATAAATATTTTATTAACCAAAATTGATACGGTTATCCAGAGCGCCGGGGTGAGGGCACTTGTTTTATTTTACACTTTAGTGACGGCGGCGTATTTTAACATTAATTTTTTAGATTCCCCATTAAACCTAATGTGAGCAATAGATTTCTCGGCAATACCCTCAAGATTATGGATAATACCTTCTCCCCAAATTTTATGTTTTACTTTATCTCCAACATTAAAATCATGATCAAAAGCCTGATTATTTTTAAATTTTTCCTTGGATTTATAAACTATAGAATGGGGATGCCCACTATAAGATTTTTCTTCTTCCATAATCAGTAAAGTATCCTGAGGAATTTCATCTAAAAAGCAAGAAGTCGGGCGTTTCCATAATTCACCGAAAATTAAACGGTCGTCGACAGCGGTTAAGAAAAGCTGTTCTTTGGCACGCGTGAGACTAACATAACAAAGTCTTCTTTCTTCTTCCAAAGCCTCAGGAATATTTTTGGATCGATAGTGTGGTAAAAGTCCTTCTTCCATACCCGCAATAAAAACGATCTTATATTCCAAGCCTTTCGCGTTATGCATAGTCATAAGCGTAACAGCGTTATCTAGATTTACGGTATTATCGATTTCTGAAATTAAAGCGATATTATTTAAAAAATCACCTAATTCCAAATTTTCGTTTTTGGTAATACTAATAATCTCTTTAATATTTTCCAGACGATCTAAAGATATGGGCGTGTTCTCAATCTCTAGCATTTGTTGATAACCGCTTTTTTTAAGTAGGGATTTTACTAGTTTACCTATTTTGTCTTCTGTTAAGGTTTGATAATATTGTTCTAACTCAAAAATAAGGGTCGCAAAACTTTTTAAACTTTGGGTTTGTTTTGTGGCAAGATTGGTTTTATTTTGTTTAATAAGTTCGTAAATAGATAGGTTGGTGGCTTGAGATTGGTTTAATAATTTGGTAATAGAGGTTTGACCAACACCACGACTAGGTTTACTAAGAGCCCTGATAAAAGCTTGGTTATCAGCCTGGTTATAGATCAACCTTAAATATGCCATAATATCTTTTACTTCACTACGACTATAAAAACTAAATCCACCCATGAGTTTATAGGGTATTTTCTGGCTAGCTAAAATTTCTTCTAAAACGCGGCTTTGGGCATTTGTACGATACAGAACAGCGATATCCTGATATTCTGATTTTTCTTTTAAACTTAGAATTTTTTGGGCAATATATTCTGCTTCCTGTTTTTCATCTTTAGTTTTATAAAAAACTAGGGGTTCGCCTTCTGCATTTTCGGTCCATAATTTTTTCTCTTTACGTTGCTGATTATGTTTAATCAAACCGTTAGCTGCTTTGAGGATAGTTTTGGTGGAACGATAATTTTGTTCCAAATAAAGCACTTTGGCTTGCGCATAATCTTTTTCGAAATTTAAAATATTTTGGACATTCGCGCCTCGCCACGAATAAATATTTTGATCAAAATCACCGACAACATAGATATTTTGATGTTGACTGGCCAATAATTTCGCTAAATTATATTGAGCATGATTGGTGTCCTGATACTCATCAATTAAAAGATATTTAAACTGGGTTTGATATTTAGCTAAAACTAAAGGGTTTCTCTGAAACAATACAACCGTATAAAAAAGCATATCATCAAAATCAATAGCATTGTTACTGATTAATCCCTGCTGATATTTTTCATAAATTTGAGCTAACACCTGATCATATAAAATATGGTTGGACGGTAAAGTTGCATAATCCTGATAACTGATAAGCTTATTTTTAAACTCACTGATTTTGGCTAAAACAAAATTATAGGTATATGAGGTTTTAGAAATATCCATATTTTTAAGGATATTTTTAATTAATTTCTGCTGCTCATAACTATCATAAATAATAAAATTGTTGGGCCGATTTAAAGATTGAAAATCTTTTCTTAAAACATACGCACAAAAAGAATGAAAAGTACTGATAAAGGGAAATTCGGTACATTGTTCGCCCAAAAGTTCCTGGACACGGTTTTTCATTTCCGAAGCTGCTTTATTGGTAAAAGTAATGGCTAAAATATGCTGAGGTGCCGTAAGCTTTTGGTCTATAATATAAGCAATTTTATGTGTTAAAAATTTGGTTTTACCGGATCCAGCGCCGGCGACGATTAAAAGAGGACTACCAAAATGTTTAACTGCTGCTAATTGTTGTGGGTTTAGATTCTTTAACATAAGGTATTTATTCTAGTATAAAAGTGAATTTTTTTAAAGGATTTTAGCTAACACTTGCCCTCCTAAACCTCTGAGACGCGATGAATCGCGCCGCTACTCATGCCAAGAACTGGTGACTACGTTCATGAGTTCAGAATTGGCGCGGACCTCGTCACGGTTGGTGAGGTCAATACCTTGGTCTGTAGCAAAGGCGGACATGTCCTGGATAATGCGGTTAATGTCGTTATCTGTCACGTAATACCCATTATCAAGCTCTACCTTTTCTATTTTTCTGGAACTCCATTTCTGGTTTTTGATTCTAATACGGTCATCATCACCGTAATTGATATAGAGATCATTGCTATTGAAATAAAAATAAATATCGTTCATATCCACGTTACGGCCAAACTGCACTTTATCATTGCGGTGACTGGTTTTGCCTCTATTATCAATAGTATCCACACCATCACCATCATGAAACATAAAAGTATCATTACCAGATGTGTCATATATGTAGTCATTACCACGACCACCATTTACAATATCATTGCCTTTACCTGAATTAATGCGGTCATCACCACCCATGCCGCTGATCCGGTTAGCTTTGCTACTACCATTTAAGGTGTTATCTCTATTTGTCCCGCGTTTATAGAGCCGGGCTGACTCTATATCACTCTTTGACAAACTGCTGCCATCTACAAAATCGATACTGGCTAGTTTGCGGCTTTCTTTTTTTAGGATTACCTTTTGCCAAAAGGATGTGCCTTTAAACCAGTTTTTAACCGTGATTTTATCTGAGGTACTGGCATTGTCCTGGTTTAAATAAATAATCAAATTTTTGCCGGATTTTACAAAATCCAGATCTTGCGCACTAATACCTTGAGCAAACCGAATCTTGTCATCTTCATAGCTTTGCCATTTCCATTTCTTCTGATAATTATCTATGGTATCTTTGCCATCGCCACGACGGAATATATACGTATCATCCCCGCCTTTTCCTTTGAGAATATCATTACCAAGTCCACCCAGAAGATTATCGTTGCCGCTAGTGCCATTAAAAGTAGCGCTGTTACTAGTGTCGTATGTGATATTATCTATCAAAACATCAAGGTTTAGGGTCTCGGTCACATAGCCACCATTACCGTCAGAGACAGTGTATTCCAAAGAATCTGTACCAAAGAAAGCTTCGTCAGGTGTATATACGACCTTGTCGTTCAATATTTCGGCTACCCCATAAACTGGGTTTGTGATGAAATCTATATTTAAAGCATCTCCATCAATATCGCTCGCGTTACTTATACTTAAAACATCTATGGTTACCTCTTCTCCTTCATTAGTACTG
>JABGVJ010000056.1 GCA_018646105.1 bacterium | reverse complement strand
TTTAATTCTAAAACCGTTAAAGAAGATAAAACCTTATTTACCGGAAGGTTCAGTTTACTTACCAAATCATCACAACTAATCGGTATCACATTTAACAAATCATAAATTTGTTTTTCTTCTTGCGACAACTGTTCTTGATGAGTAGGCTTTATTACTGTAGGCCTAATTTCTTTTTTAGGCTTAGAAAAAAGATATTGAAATTCACTTAAAATGTCATCTATCTCTAAAACTAATTTAGCGCCTTGTTGAATAAGCTTATTAGTACCTATAGAAATATTTGAAAAAACAGACCCGGGCACTACAAATACTTCTCTATTTTGTTCCAACGCAAAATTGGCCGTAATCAAAGACCCGCTTTTTTCTCCTGCCTCTACTACTAAAACACCTTTTGCTAATCCGCTAATAATGCGGTTCCGCTGCGGAAATCTATAATAAAGCGGCTCCGCCCCTAAAGGATACTCTGAAATCAAAAGACCTTTTTCTTCTATTTCCTTAAATAAAGTTTGATTTATTTTAGGATAATCCACATCAAAACCACAACCAAAAACAGCAATCGTCATACCATTTTGCCCCAAAGTTTCCTGATGCGCGATCGTGTCTATGCCCAATGCTCCTCCAGAAGCTATTGTAAAATAAGGGGTTAACTCTCTGACAAATTTTTGCGTCACTCTTTCTCCATACACCGAATTATTACGTGTTCCAACCACTCCCATAATATCCGTTGATAATAAATTGATATTACCTTTATAAAAAAATAAAACCGGTGGATTAGGAATTTGTCTTAAATTCTCTGGATATTCCTTTGAAAAAATTGAAAGATACTTAATACCTAAAGTAGTCAAACGCGCTTTATATTTAGCTAAATCAAATTTAGCTAATCGCCCCTTAATCTCATCCACTTTTCTAGAATGAAAAGCTTGCTTAAACAAATAATTATCAATCCCTTCATTCAAAAAGGCGTTCATATTTTGATGCCTTTTCAAAATATTAGAAATTTTTGCCGGATTATCACAAAAAAGGTAATTTAAAGTTAAAAGGAAATCTTCATTCATAAGCTGCAAATATCTCATCTTTCACTAAATGATCTAATCTAATAATATGTTCTATCGTAGGATTACTCAAAAACACATGATTATCTACAGCTTCTTGTACAATCTTATAAATATCCAAAAATTTTATTTTCTTTCTTAAAAACAAACTAACCGCCGCTTCATTAGACGCATTCATAATCACCGGCGCTGATCCGCCTTTTTCCCCTGTTTCATAAGCTAAACGTAACAAAGGAAATTTATCAAAATCAGGCTCATAAAATTCCAATTTCGCAACTTTAGCTAAATTTAATCTTGCCCAATCAGGACACAGTTTTTTAGGATATGTCAAAGCATATTGAATAGGAAAACGCATATCATGCGGCCCCATTTGCGCTATCATATTACCATCAACAAATTCAGCTAAAGCATGTACCACGCTTTGCGGATGAAACAAAACTTTAATTTTTTCATATTCCAAACCATAAAAATGATGAGCTTCAATAACTTCCAATCCTTTATTCATCATCGTCGCCGAATCAATCGTAATTTTGGAACCCATAGTCCAATTTGGATGCTTCAATGCCATCTCAACCGTAATATCTTTAAACTCAGATTTAGGCAATTTCCAAAAAGGCCCGCCAGAAGCAGTCAATATTACTTTTTGTACCAAAGCACTATCTTCTTTCACACTAGCCAAACATTGTTTTAAAGCAGCATGTTCCGAATCAATTGGTAAAATAGAAACCCCGTTCTTTTTAGCTTCAGCCATAATCAAACTACCTGCAGCAACCAACACTTCTTTACACGCTAAGGCAATCGAAATTTTTGCCTGAATCGCTTTGTATGTAGGAGCTAAAGACGCTGTACCAGAAATCGCCACAATCAAAAGTTCATTTTCTGATGCTGTAGCTATTTCTAACAAACCTTTCTGTCCACTAAATATCTCTATCTGTATATTTTCTTTTTCTAATTCCTTAGCTAACTCATCTTTTTCTTTATCCGAATACACCGCCACAAACAAAGGTTTGAATTTCTTAATCTGCTCTTTAAATAAACTAATATTCTTACCGGCAGCCAAGCTTACAACTTGAAATTCTTCTGGAAACTGCTCTATCACTTGCAAAGTTTGTGTTCCAACAGAGCCTGTAGAACCTAAAATAGAAATTTTTTTCATTTATTTACTCTTTCCGATTTTCTAACCAAAAAATAATAAGAAATAATAAAACATTGGCATCACTAAAAGCGCGCTATCTACACGATCATATATCCCGCCATGCCCTGGCAAAAGATTTGAAGAATCTTTTACCTGAAAAGTTCTTTTAACTAAAGACTCATGTAAATCTCCTAATTGTCCCAAAATAGAAATTAAAACTGCGCCTAAGCTATAAATCAAAAAAGGCAAATTAAAAATCCAAATAAAAATCCATGCTAACAATAAAGTGCCTAAAAATCCGCTTATCGAACCTTCAATCGTTTTTTTGGGACTTAATGAAGGAGCCAATTTATGTTTGCCAAATTTTCTGCCTCCAAAATACGCAAAAATATCTCCACTCCAAACCAAAACACTTACAAACAACAAATAAAAAAAACCAAAACGCATATCTCTAATTAAATAAATAAAAGGAAAAGTTAAACTAACAAAAATAATAAATCTTAAAAACAAACCAAAATTAGACTTCGGTAAAAAAATCTTTTTCAAAAAAACTTCTACAATATAAAAACAGACTAAACCTAAAGTCAAACCGGCTGTTAAAACATTGTTCCAAAATAATTTTGTAGGCTCAAAATAACTTAAAAGAAAAATCAAAGTGATCAAAATAAAACTAAACATAGGGTAGAGTGTTTTGTCTTTTTTCGCCATACCAAATAATTCTGATAAAGTTAAAACCGCAAATAAACACATTGAAAACAAAAGCAATGCGCCACCATTTTTAATTACCAAAAGTGAAATAACCAGCAAAATAGAACCCGTAATCATTCTTTGTAAAAACATTAAATTATTTTACTCCTCCAAATCTTCTATCTCGTTTCTGAAATTGTTGTACAATCTGAATTAACTCTTCTCTCCCAAAATCTGGCCATAAAGTATCTAAAAAAAACAATTCACTATACGCTATCTGCCACAACAAATAATTACTAATACGCACATCTCCACCAGTTCTAACCAAAATATCAGGATCAGGCATACCACGCGTATATAAACATTCATTAAAAACTTCTTCTGTTAATTCCTGTTTCTCTCCTTTGCTTTGCTCTAGAAATTTTGCTACGGCATCTATCATCTCTCTTCTACCGCCATAATTAACCATCAAATTAAGATTTAAAATCTGGTTATGAGCTGTTTCTTTTTCCGCAATCGATATATTCTTCTGAACGTCTTTAGGCAAATCCCCAAGTGCTCCTAAAAATCTCACTCTAGCACCATTTTTATTTAATGTTGGAATTTCTCTAATAATCAAAGTTTTCAACAAATTCATCAAAAAATCCACTTCTATCTGTGAACGTTTCCAATTTTCCGTAGAAAAAACATATACCGTTAAATATTTGATATTCAACTCTACCGAAGTTTTGATAATGGTTCTCAACGCCTCTGAACCAGCTTTATGTCCAGCCGTTCTAGGCAAAAAACGCTTTCGTGCCCAACGTCCATTACCATCCATGATTATCGCCACATGCTGAGGAATTTTTTTAGAATCCAAACCATATTGTCGATAAATTTTTTGTCGATCAAGTTCCTTTTGTTTATCTTCCATCATTATATTTTAATTATTTCATGTTCTTTATCTCTAGTCAGACCATCTATTTTTTCAATATATTTATCTATTTCTTTTTGTACTAGCTCATGCTTCCTTTTAGCATCATCTTCTGAAACTTCTTTTTCTTTTTCCTGATGTTTTACTTTCTCCAAAAAGTCTCTTCTAATATTACGTAATGCTACTTTTGATTCTTCAGCATATTTTTTAATATTTTTAACAAATTCATTTCGTCTATCTTCTGTTAATTCAGGTAACCGTAACCTAATAATATTCCCATCCACCTGTGGGTTTAAGTTTAAATCTGATTTCAAAATAGCTTTTTCCACATCTTTAATCGCATTTCTATCAAAAACATTCAACATTAAAACCATTGGTTCTGGCACAGAAACATGCGCCACTTGTTGTAACGGCGTCATAGCTCCATAATACTCCACATGCACCCTCGCCAAAATCTCAGGATTAGCTCTACCTGTCCTAACTGTTGCAAATTGATGTTTTAAAGCCGCAATTGTCTTATTCATTCTCTCTTCTAAATCTTTCATATTTTCTTACCTCCAATATCCTTTATTATAGTATAGATTAAGCTTTAATAAAAAAATCCTCATAAACACGCATTGGATTTTGCCAACTAACCTTAGTTTCTCGAATATTCGTACTAAATATTTTTTTTAAATCAATCAAAAAAAAATCCAGCGTTTCTTTTTCTCCTTGAGCCAGCATTTCCACATTACCATCCACCAGATTGGCTACCCAACCTTTTAAACCATATTTTAAAGCTAATGACCTTGTATTTGCTCTAAAACAAACTCCTTGAACATACCCTTTAAAAATCACCCGCATTTCTCGCATTCATGTCTCACTCTTAAATTATTTATGCTTTTATACTAAAATAAAATTCGGTATACGTCTATGACAACAAAACATATTAAATTATAAAAGGAGCCTTAAAAAAAATGGAAACACCCCCCCAAGCTCTTCTCTCTCAAAAAGAAAAAACTATTCAAAAGTTATTCAACTTAACTAATAAAAAAAATATTTTTACCCAACTAACTGATTTACTCTGGCAAGCTAATCCAGAAATCAGAAAAATAATCCATGCTTCCAAAAACATTGAAAAAATTCGTCAAAACTTATTTAAACATTTTCAAAACACTGAATTAGAACTGCTATCTCTTTCCGAAACTATTCCGCCAAACAACCAAAACATCACCTTTGAAGCTCTTAAAGCTTTTAAAAACATCATTAGTCCTAAGTATGAAAATATCACTAAACACTCAACTTTAAATACACTTTTAATACTAGCTCATCAAAAAAAAATCTCTGCCAACAGTGATATAAATTTAGACTTTTTAATAGAAATGATTTACCTCTTAAAAAGCGTTAGCGGCCAAGCTGATATTTATCATACCGCGTCTGAAAATCTCTTCCAATTTTTGCATACCAATGGACGTAAAGCTGCTGAAATACGTACGCGTATCCTAGATGAATTAACTAAACAAGTATCCATACATTTCCAAAAATACCCATCTGGTCTAGAAAAAAATATCCCTCAAATCAGAGAAAAAAATAAAAAAAGAATTTTAGCTTATTTTAAAGGCACCGAAAAAGACTGGCACAGTTATAAATGGCAAATAAAAAATGTTATTAAAGATCTAAAACCAATCAATGAATTAATTAATCTTCATGAAAACGAAAAAGAAGCTATCCGTCTCGCCGCCTTACATCATATACCTTTTGGTATTACTCCTTATTATTTAAGTTTAATGGATCAAAACCATAACCAAAATTATGACCAAGCTATCAGAGCTCAGGTAATCCCTCCCTTGCCTTACATTAAACAAATGATTAAATGCAAAAACCGAAATTCCGTCTGCGATTTTATGGAAGAATATTCTACTTCTCCCATAGACCTTATTACCAGAAGATATCCTTTTATTGCTATTTTTAAACCTTTTAATACTTGTGCCCAAATATGTGTGTATTGTCAAAGAAACTGGGAAATCCAAGAAGTATTAGATCCTCACGCTCTTGCGTCAAAAGAAAAAATCCAACAAGCTCTAAATTGGTTTGATGAACATCCGGAAATAGGGGACATTCTAATTACCGGTGGGGACCCTATGATTATGACTGATCAAACCCTCAAATTTATCCTTGATAATCTAGCCCAAAAACCACACGTTTATCGTATCCGTATCGGCACCAGAACCCCTGTTGTTTTACCTATGCGTTGGACCGATAAATGTCTAAAAATGTTAGCGTCTTACCATGTCCCCGGCCAAAGAGAAATAGCCATAGTTACTCATTTCGAGCATTCTGCCGAAATCAGTCCTGCATCTATGTCCTGTATTCAAAAAATCCGCCAAAAAAACCTCAGTGTTTATAATCAGCAAGTTTTCACGCCCTACAATTCACGTAAATTTGAGACTGCCAAACTCCGTCGTGATCTACGCCTTATTGGTGTTGATCCTTACTACACCTTCAATCCTAAAGGAAAAGAAGAAACTGAGGATTACCGAGTACCTATCGCCCGCATTTTACAAGAAAGAAAAGAAGAAGCACGCCTTTTTCCTGGCCTTGATAGAACAGATGAACCCGTCTTTAATGTACCGCGTCTTGGCAAAAACCATCTTCGTGCAGGACAAGATCACCGTTTAATCATGATTTCACCTAATGGACGCAGGATATACGAATTTGATCCCTGGGAAAAAAATATCCAACCAGTTCCTAGTTATCATTACACAGACATTTCCATCTTGGATTATCTTACCAAACTAAGTCAAAGAAAAGAAAATCCGCAGGATTATCATACTATTTGGTATTATTATTAAAACATTTTCCAAAAAGCGATCACCGGATAATAACGACCCTCGCCAGGATAGAATGAAGGATACACGAACCACTTATCACTCAAATCCTCACCTTCATATCTATCCCAGACATATTTACCAATCGCTTTACCCAAAACATATCCTATCCACATGTCACTAGCCCAATGCATATGATTCCCTGGCATAATATAATAATTTAGAAAACCAAAAACATCTCCCAACAGCTCATTATCTATGGCCTTACCTAAAATTGTACTATGCGCAAAATATACAGTCCCATGCGTCGAAGGCATAGATGTAAACTCACCATCTGGTGTGAAATTAAAATTAAACCAATTATGCGGGTCAGCTGTAATATGCGTATAATCTCTACCTGGATTTCCACCTCTGGCTAGCCCAGAAGGTCGCTGTCTACCAAAAACATGTTTTAAAGATTGCGATACAAAAAAAGCATCAATCAAAGCTTCTGACGTACAAAAAACATAGCGTTTTAATCCAGGATTAGGATTCAAATTTTCATAAATAAACAAATATTTATTTACCTCAAACAAAAGATCATCTCTATTAAAATTTAAAGGCCAATTCCTATGGGCTATACTTTGCCATTCCGGAGCAAGGTTATCAACATAGTATTGAGTCAAAGGTCGATCATAGACAAACATCACTAGCGTCGGTATGGTCCACATAAACCAGCTTTCTTTTCCCCATAAAGATTCTGGATTTTCTATAAAATCACCTAAATCATTACCTACAAAATATTGTTTTTCAGAAAATATTTTCAAGTCAAAATCGCTTCTCAAATCTAGCGTACCTAAAGTAAAAGTCGAAAAGCAAATCAAAAATAAACCAAACCAAAAATATTTCATTTTAAAACATCCTCCAAAAACCAATCACCGGATAATAACGACCCTCATTAGGGTAAAAAGTAGGATATACGAACCATTCATTTGTTAAATCAGTACCTTCATATTTATCCCATACATAGTTGCCAATAGCCTTACCCAATAAATACCCGATCCACATATCACTTATCCAATGATTATGATCCCCATTAAGTATAAAATAATTAACACCACCAAAAACATCTCCTAAAATCTCATTATTTATAGTTTTACCAAAAATAGTACTAAATGCAAAATATACCGTCGCATGTGTAGATGGCATAGAAGTATATTTACCATTAGCTTGAAAAGCTAAATGAAACCAACTATAAGGTCCTTCATCTGACAAAACTGGTCGTGCTCTGCCAAAAACATACTTCAAAGATTGTGATAGAAAATAAGCATCCACAATCGCTTCGCCACTAGCATAAACAAAACGTTTTAAAGTTTTATTTGGATACACATTTTCCCAAATATATAAGTATTTTACAGTTTCAAAAATCAAATGGTCACGATCCTGGGCCAAAACAGAAATATCTCTAGCTGTCTGACGCCACACCGGCCATAAATTGTCCTGATAATAATCTGTTAAAGACTGATCTAAAACAAATAATCCTAAAGTCGGTACTGTCCAAACAACCCAATCATGTTTTTCCAAAATACTGGTATTTGGTCGTAACCCAAAATCTTGTAGATCATTTGCAACCCAGTATTGTGCCCATATTCCGCTTTGAAAAAAAGCTAAACTCAACAAAAATAAAACTACTTTAATCCATATTTTTCTAAGCATAAGCCTATTATAACAAAAAAATTGAAAATCTCTTTAGAAAGATATTTTTGTTTCCATCCCCCCTCTCCCTTCCTTGATTAAAGCAAAAGATAAGCTTAAAATACCTTTATCATGCAAAACTTATTTTCTAAAATTAAAAACTATATTGAAAAAAATCAACTTTTCCCCATCTCTGAAAAAGTTTTACTAGCCTTTTCTGCTGGTCCGGATTCTGTCTTTTTATTAAAATTTCTGACAGAATATTTACCACCAGAAAACCTTACTTTAATTTATTTTAATCACGGATTAAGAAATAAACAGGAAATCCAAAAAGAAATAGACCTTAGCCAAAAACTAACAAATGATCTAGGTTGTTCGCTAATTATCGAAAATTTAAAAGTTAAGGAATACAGTAAAAAAAATAAATATTCTTTAGAATTTGCGGGTCGTGAACTAAGAAGAAAACATTTGTTAGACCAAGCTCAAAAATTAAATATCTCCACTATCCTTATGGCTCATCATTTAGACGACATATGCGAAACTTTTTTTCACAAACTCATCAGAGGCTCAAAATCAAATCTTAGTGGCATCGCAGCTAAAAGCAATTTAGCAAAAAATATCTTTATTATTCGCCCTTTATCAGAAATCACTAAAAAAGAAATTTTAGAATATTTAAATCTAGATCAAATTCCATATTGTCTTGATCATACAAATTCCGAAAACGTTTATACCCGAAATAAAATCCGCAACCAGTTAATCCCCATTATCACCGAAATCAATCCTAATTATCGCACCCAAATCAGCTCTTATCTTACCTACTTACAAGAACAAAACAATTTTCTAAATAACCTCATTCATCCACTCAAAAAAAAATTCGAAAAAGAAAAAAACAAAATTAGTTTAAATAAAAAACATTTGGAAAATCTAGATCCTTTTCTACAAAAACGGCTTATTTTCCAACTAATCACTGAATTTTGTGGAACAGACTGCAAAATAGCTAGTAGCCAAATCACTGCTATTTATCAGGTCTTAAATCAATCAGAATTTAAAATTATTGAATTACCCCAAAAATATTTGTGTCTTATAGACCAAAAAAATATTACAGTCTTAAAAACAGAAAATTATCAAACGCCTGATTACGAATATCTTATTACCAGCTTACCCGCTACTATTTACATTAAAGAAATAAATCAAACCATTGAAATAGAAACAGAAGAGCAGGGGACACCTTTAACTATTAGAAACAGAAGAGCGGGGGACACCCTTAAATTACCAAATCAAAAAATAACTAAAAAGCTCAAAAAATATTTTATTGACCAAAAAATCCCTAAATTAGAACGCGACCTTTTACCACTCTTGGTAAAAGACAACCTCGTCATTTCCATCTACAAAATATAAAGAAATCCCCCTCTCCACAAGTGAAGAAGGGGATTATCCGAAACTTTAGCGTAGAAAGGCGGGGTGAGGATTAAACAGTATAATCCTGGTTCACAACGCCTGCTCTAGCCTGTAATTTACGCCAATTTTTCCTACGTTCAATACAGAAAAGTACCATCTGTCTAGACATCACATATGGTTTCATAGAACCATCTGCCTGTTCTACGTCCGCATAAACATGGAAATCTGGAATATAGGCTGGATGTTCTTTCTGAAAAACATTTCTAGATATCACATCTTGCTGAGTTACTTTATTTAAAATATCATCCAAATACACACCATCTTCCTTATAATTTACCGGTGCTTTTTTCACATGATTTCTAAATCGTCCTTCTGTAACAGCCCAATGAAAAACCGTAAAATTATATTTTTCTTTAGATATTTTATTTACTTTTTGTACCCAATCTCGATCCACATTCGCATTACCGTTAACATCCAAACATTCCGCGTCTGTTTCACCTTTTTGAGAATTATAAATAAATTCCACCATACCTCTACTATCTTTAGCTAACTTAGACTGTTTAGAAGCCGTATCATCCCCAATCGCATGTTCTGGCATACAAGGGGTATAAGCTTGTATAAAAGCAGCTCCACGATAATCTAAAGATTCCATCACAGCTCTAAAAAAAGTAGCTGAATTAGCCATAGATACCTGTGCTACATAAGGACTACCATGTCCAACTGTGAAAATCTGAGCAACTTCTTTTTTCTCCGTAAGTTTACCTTGAGAAGCAGCTCCGTATTGATTCATATCAAATCCACCAGGCATAACCGAAGAATCCGAATTCTGTCCACCAGTATTAGAATAAACCTGTGTATCCAACATTAAACAATGATAATTAGGTCTATTCTGCAACATTGTTTTAGATAAATTTTGAAAACCAATATCACCCAAAGCTCCATCTCCGCCAATCGCCCAAATCTTTGGCAATTCCTTTATTTCCTGTTCTGTCAAAAACTTATCTGTGAAATGCGTATAATTAAAATAATCTTCTTCAGTTAATTTCTGATTAAAACTATCTAAAATCAAATCCGCAAATCTTTCTGGCATCACTGATTTACGCGCATGGTCCACAATAAAACTTTCAGCCATCAACCAGCCAATTGTAGATCCATCTTGAAACAAAGAATTCACCCAAGGATATGTATGCGGGTTAGCTGGTGGGGTAGAACTATAAACACTATTACAACCCGTAGAAGCCGTCATTCCCATTACACACATACCATTACCGACTTTACCTTCTATGGCTTGAAGATCTTTATGATTAAAAGCATCTTGATTCAAAATATCAATAACTGTTTTGATTATTTCTTCATTACTGCCTTTAAACTGTTGCATAATAGCTTTCGTATCTTCTAAACTTTCACCACCATAATGCATTAAAGTATGCAAAACCGTTCTTTTGAAAATTTTATATGTTTCAGGATCGGTTTTCTCTAACTTCTCTAAAGCTTGCAAACCTTTTTTAGAAATCAAGTCTGCTTTTACGCGTAATCTATCCGCTTTAGCATGAAACAATGGACGCATATACGCCTCTGTAATACTAGCTAAATTTCTCAAAACTGTTTTTTCACCGCAACCAGCACAAGCTCCATCACCACAAACCATAGCCTGATAATTTTTGCGTTGCATTAATAAATATTTCAAAGCTGCTGCTCTAGTATCCATTGGTTTTTCAGAATTATACAATCCCATATATTGTGGCAAAGTTTCTGGTAACTTATGCATAAAAGCTTTTGCCGTATGCATATCAGCAGTCAGTTCTTCTGTTTCTACCACCATTTCCAAAGCATCAAACTTACATTGTTTTACACAATGTCCGCAGCCTTTACACAAATCCTGCACAAAAATACTAAATAAACCACCTGATCCAGGATTTTGTTTTTCCTTCATCGCAAAAATCAAAGGTGTCTGGGCATAAGCAAATGGTAATTTCTTTAAAATATTTTCCAGCTCAATAATAGATTTTGCTGACTTTAAATTTTTTGCATTCGTAGAAATATATTTAATCGCAATATCCACAAAAAGTTTCGCACGTTCTTTATTTTTTGCTTCAACTAGCATTTCTGCTCTTATATCTTTTTCCGCTTTAACAGCTATGGTCAAAAGAGTAGCTCGATCATCTTTATTCACCACATAATTTTCAATAGCAGTTTTTAAAACTTCCTTAATTTCCTGCACTGTACATGGTAAAGCAGTATCAGGACAAGCAATCACACATTCCATACATTGCGTACATTTTTGTGGACTATATTTAGGAACCAATCTTCTGGAAACAAACTTCGAAGATTGTTCACCCGTCCCCACAGTTATAATTCCTGTAGAAGCCAGGGGAGAAGCTGGCTGAAAATAACCCAACCCTGCTCTAAACTCACTATTAAATTTTTCTCTGGACAACATTGGACATTGTGCACTCACAGCTTTTACATCATCTTTAGTTAAAGGCAAAATTTTCTCACCCTGCATCAAAGATAAATCGCCATCTTCTACATCTCCATAAGGCATTTCTTTAACTTGCTCAAAACCTTCTCTCATAACAGTCATATTAGATTCAACTACCGCCGCACCTAATTTACCAAATTTTTTCTTGTATTGCTGTTCCACGATGTTTAAAAACTCAAGATCCGGAATCTTATTCTCTTTTAGAAAAGCCGCTACTTTAAAAAACGCACCTAAAAAAGAATTTCCCTGCATTCTTAATTGTAAATCAGTTCTTGCTGTAGCTTCACGTGCAATCATAAACCCATTTAAAAGATATACTTTAATCTTTTTCTCAATAATTTCTTTTCTAGCTGCTACTGGGATTCTTTTCCAGGCAATTTCTGGCGTATTTTCTGAATTCTCCCAAACCAAAGCGCCACCTTCTTTTAAACCTATTAAAGGATTAGTATGAGTAAAAGCTTTAGGATCACAACACAAAACAACATCTACATGTTGCAAATCGCAATTCACACGAATTCTTTCTGGAGCAGCTACTAAAAAATAATTAGTAGGAGCACCTTTTTTTTCTGACCCATATTTTGGATTAGCGGATATATGTACTACTTCTTTATCTGTACCAGGAAAATCTCTTTCTTTTATATAAGTACCTAAATCACCCAAAATTTCCGAAAGGTTTTTACCAGTAGTAATTGCGCCCCAACCACCGATAGAATGAAATCTTACTGCAATGGCTTTTTCTGGTAATAAACTTGGTTTATCTTCAGAACTAACCGCATATGGATGATTTATACTTAAATAAAAGAAATGCTCACCATCTTTAGCTGACTTGCCATCCTGACGTTTCTTACCTTTTACCACATATTCATATGCTCCAAAAATATCTTCTGGTCTAAAATCTCTGGAACCCAATCCATAAACTCCAGAAAAAATATTTGGCATTTCATTAATTTTAATTGCTGGTAAATGAGAATGCGCTTTACCTCGTGAATTTTCCAGTGCTTTAGATAAAGCCGTTCTTAAATCTCTAGTCAAAGGATTATCCCCAGAAATAGGTTCATCAGCTCTTTCCAAAACAATCACATTTTTCTTACCCTTCAAAGCATTAATAACCACTTCTTCTGGAAAAGGCCTTAAAACATTAATATGAATCACACCAATATTAATGCCATCTCTTTTTTTAATATAATCAACCGCTGCTTCAATATTCTCTGCCGCAGAACCAATACAAACAAAAACAGTTTCCGCATCTTTGGTATTATATTCTGAAATCAAACCATAATTTCTACCTGTTAATTCTCCAAATTCTGCATAGGCCTTTTCAAAAAAACCTAAAATTTGTTCATAAAAATTATTTCTTCTAGCCGCCACTCCATTCATATAATGTTCTTGATTTTGCACTGTGCCTAACAACATAGGCTCTTTCAAACTATAACTTTCCGGAATACGTCTTCTTTTAGGTCCGAACAATTCTATTTGTGCTTTTGTCGGACAATCAATCATATCATCCGGTCTACCCAAATATTCTCTTATCAGTCCCGCTTCATGTTTTAAAAAAGATCTTTCCAAATGTGAGGTCAAAAAACCATCCTGTCCATTAATACCCGGAGTTAAAGATAATTCATTTACTTTTCTTAAAATCAAAGCTTGGTCAGCAGCTTGCTGAGCATCCTTCGCAAAAGTAATATTCCAACCAGTACCAAACATCGCATAAATATCATCATGTCCACAATGCACATTTAAGGCATGTCTTGTCAAAGCCCTGGAAGCAACTTCAACCACCATTGACGATAATTTACCAGGCGCATGATAGTACTGCTCCAAACCATAAACCAAACCTTGACTAGCTGTAAAATTCACGACTCTTTTACCAGTCAGAGAACAAGCTATTGCTCCTCCTTGAGCCGCATGTTCACCTTCTGTTTCAATCGCTATTTTGGCATTACCAAAAACATTCAATTCACCTTTAGCAAAAGATAGTTCGAAATTTTCCCCCATTTCTGTTGAAGGCGTAATGGGATAAAATATTCCCGCATCTGCTAATCTCGCTTCCGTATGATAACCAATAAACTGATTACCATTAGTAGTAATTTTAACTCCTGGATATTTAGGGTTGTTTTTTTTAGTCATTGAAAAAAATCCTTTCTTTATTTCTTTTATATATTTAAACTCAAAACAAAAAAAAAGTTTGCCTACAAGGTTGTTACGCCCCCTGTTTGGCTAACATAAATTAAATTGTGATAAATTCAATTTTTATTATATATATAAATCAGCTTAAATTCAAATCAAAGCCTAGCATCCATCCTTTGCCGCTGAGTGGCAAAGAGGAGGGCTAAAAAAATAATTTTAGCCTACTGCAAGACAACGTCTTTAAAAATTTCTTTAAATAAGTTAAACTTTTAACAAATTGCCGAAGTGGTGGAATTGGTAGACACGTCGGTCTCAAAAACCGATGAGTGTTATAACTCGTGCCGGTTCAAGTCCGGCCTTCGGCACCAAAAAATCAAATATGAACTATTTAAAACAGATTTTAAAACTTTTAAAACCTTATCGTCATCTGATTATCTTTTCAGTATTGCTCAGTTTGCTTTTTGCTACTGCCAATGTTTTTATCATGCCTTTAATTCGTGATATCACTCGTGAAGTAGCAAACAAAAATCTCGTTTACTTTAATAATCATATGATCAATGCTTTTCTTTTGTTTAGCATCCGCACAGTTTCCAAATCCGGAAATTTCTACCTAATGTCCAAATTAAATTTCTTAGTAATGTTTGATCTCCGTAACCTGCTTTTCCATAAATTTCAAAAATTATCACTATCTTATTATACTAAAAATAAAACCGGTGATATTTTAACCAAACTATTCATTGACGTTGAAAAAATCAAAGAAGCGTTACTCTTAAATTTAGAACATACTTTACCTAATGTACTCACCATTATCGCCGTTATTATTTATCTTTTTATAATTGACTGGAAACTAACTATCTTATCCATAAGCACAATCCCTTTTTATATTTTAATCACTTCTTATTTTGGTGAAAAAATCAAAAAAATCTCCAAACAAGCTCAACGTAAAATGGCCTCTATCACGCATATTGCCTCGGAATCTATTGCCAATATTTTAGTAGTTAAAGCTTTTACAATGGAAAACCACGAAATTAAAAAATTCAAAAAAGAAAACAAAAAAAATTATCAAGCCAATCTCATGACTGCTAGATTTAACGCTACCATGGAACCTTTAATTTCTTTTTTACAATTTACTCTACTAGCTGCCATTATCTGGTTTGGCGGTTACCAAATCGCTAAAAACAATTTATCTGGTCCAATACTAATCTCTTATTTTACCGGTATTTTTTTATTAGTAGAACCAATCATGTTATTAGCCAAAGTCTATACAACTACCCAAAGTTCTTTAGCTAGTGCTGAAAGAATTTTCAAGGTATTAGAGGAAAAAGAAACTATCACCAATAGCAAAAATGCCCGCAAACTATCTTCAGTTCAAGGAAATATTACGTTCCAAAATGTCAGCTTTTTTTATGATGATGATCCAGATACAAAAATTCTAGACAATATCAATTTAGAAACCAAAAAAGGGGAAATCGTCGCTTTAGTAGGATTGTCCGGTGCCGGTAAAAGTACCTTTATTAACCTGATTCCTCGTTTTTATGATCCTTCCAAAGGAACCATATTTTTAGATGGTCAAGATATTAAAAAAACAGATCTCCAATCTCTTCGGTCCCAGATCAGTATCGTTCCTCAGGAAAGCCTTTTATTTCGTGGTACCATCAAAGAAAACATCAGTTATGGAAAAATCAAAGCATCTGAAAAAGCTATTATTAATGCTGCCAAAGAAGCTAATGCCTGGGAATTTATCGAGCAAATGCCTGGCAAACTAAAATCCACTATCGGTGACCGTGGCCAAAAACTGTCTGGCGGACAACGACAAAGAATAGCTATTGCCCGTGCCATCATCAACAATCCCAAAATTCTTATCTTAGATGAAGCAACTTCTTCCCTGGATTCCAAATCCGAAAAACTAGTTCAAGAAGCGCTCCAAAAATTAATGCAAAATCGCACTACTTTTGTTATCGCGCATCGCTTATCCACGATCCGTAACGCTCATAAAATTGTTTTTATTGAAAAAGGCAAAATCAAAGAAATAGGTACCCATACTGAACTGCTAAAAAATGATAGTCATTACGCTAAACTATGTGAATTACAATTTAAATAAAAATGTTTCAAAAAATATTACTCACTTTATTTTTTTTATGTCTTAGCTTTTCTGTTTCTTTAGCTGAAAAAAATGCCACCACACTTGGTTTTTCCCTAGGTGGTAATCACCTTACTGGTCTTCATTTTGAAACTTATAACCGCCAGCATTCTTATAAATTTGATATTGGCACCTGGAACTTTCAAGATATTTCTATCGGCAACCAAATAAAATTATATTTTAAATATCTCGAAACGTCTTTTTATACAGGAAGCGGTATTTCTTTTCACTTGGTATTTAATAATGGTTTTGGCTATTTCGTTTCTCTCAACCTACCTTTGGGTATCGAGTGGAGTTTAAACAACAATAGCGCACTCGGTATTGGCTTAGAAACTCACTATACTCTTTCCACTGGATCTATTATCAGCCATCCGCTATTTGACAAAAAATTCTCTATAATTCCCTGCTTCTATTACAAAATACAATGGTAATTAATACTGTTCCCAACTAACCATTTCTGCTAACTCTTTTCTCTGCAAATGCCGCTCATCCATAGCCTTTGCCGGATATCCTAAAGGAATTAAAGCAATTGGTTCCATATACTCCGGTAAATCAAATAACTGCGCGCATTTTTGAGCATCAAACATACAAATCCAGCAACTTCCCAATCCCTGTTCCGCGGCAGCCAAAGTCAAATGATCAATCACTATTGCTACATCCACATCACTATGATCTTTATTATCCATTGGTCGTTTCCAGCTTATTTGATGATTAGCACATACCACCAAAATAACTGGCGCTTGTTTCAACCAATCTCTACCATAACATTCGTATATTTTGCTTTTATTTTCTGGTTTCTGTAAAACTATAAAATGCCAAGGCTGTAAATTTTTAGCCGAAGGCGCCAAATGCGCAGTGGTTAAAATTTGTTCAATTTTTTCTTTAGAAACAGCTTTATCTAAATAAGCTCTTACGGAACACCTTTTTTTTACCAAATCTAAAAAACTCATTTTTATCCTCCTTGATTTAAATTACCCCTTCTTCAATCATACTTTCTTCCACAGTTTTTTCTACTATTTTTATCTCTTCCGTCAACCGCTTTTTCTTCCAAGTACCTTTAGCAAACCACGCCACAGTAAGCATAGCCCCTATCACATTAGCTATTGGAAAAGCCCACCAAAGCCCTTTTTCTGCCAAAGACGTATAATAAGATAAAAAATAAGCTAAAGGGACCCTTAGCAGCCATAAAGAGATCAAAGATAAAACCATAGAGATAACCGTATTACCAGCACCTCTAAACGCACCATTCAAAACCATTTGAATACCGATAAAACCAAAAGTAAACGCCTGAAGTTTAATAAATAAAGTAGTAACCTGCACAACAGCCAAATCTCCTGGTATAAAAAAAGCAGCTATGGGTTTAGCTAGTAAAAAGAATATTAAACCCGCCAAAGTAAGAGCTACAAAGCCTAAAACCAAACTTACTTTAACTACTTTTTCCGCTCGTTCCATTTTATTTGCCCCAATATTTTGACCAACCAAAGTTGAAGTTGCTACCGCAAAACCCAAAGCTGGAATAATCACAAAACTCAAAATTCTAATTCCAATACCAAAAGCGGCTATAGACACCGTACCAAAACTCGCTACCAAAAAAGCCATAAAGGTCATACCCAATGCTCTACCTGATTGTTCCACTGAAGCGGGAAACCCCAAATTAAAAATTTTTTTAATCAATTTATAATCTGGTTTTAGTTCTTTTATTTTTATTTGAATACCATACTTACCTGAAAACAACATACCTAAACCAATCGCGCCTGCTAACCCTTGGGTAAAAATAGTGGCTATCGCCGCCCCAGTCACACCCATAGGCGGAATTATCCCAAACCCTAAAATAAATAAAGGATCCAAAAAAAGATTAAGCGTCACGGTCGACAAAACAAGATAAA
This sequence comes from bacterium, assembly GCA_018646105.1. Classification (GTDB taxonomy): domain Bacteria; phylum Margulisbacteria; class Marinamargulisbacteria; order JABGVJ01; family JABGVJ01; genus JABGVJ01. The sequence continues at coordinate 22,416 of JABGVJ010000056.1, read as the reverse complement.
AAGGAACCTTCACGTTCCCAATCCCTCTCATCAATGATTGATAAATAAAAAAACTAAACAAAAAAAACAAACCCATAAATAACACTCTTAAATAAGAAACAGCATCTGTAAAAACAGTCCCCTCCGCTCCCATTAAACGCATAATCATAGGTGCCAAAAAATATCCGAAAACAGAAAGAAATATTGATACAAAAAACATCATCAACATAGTTTGCGTAGACACATGATTGGTCATACGCTGATCATTTTTACCTTTATATTGCGCCACCAAAATCGCGCCCGCCATCGCTAAACCGCCACCTAAAGACACCAATAAAAAAATAATCGGAAAACTCAGCGAAATAGCAGCTACCGCTTCCGCACCCAACCTACCTACCCAAAAAGTATCGGTAAGCTGATAAGCAGTTTGTAAAATATTTGCCAAAATAATCGGGACTGCCAAAGTTAAAAGGGATTTAATAATCGGGCCTTCAGTTAATTTATTGTAATCAGTCATCTTTATTTTCCGCCGCTAAACCGCGAGGTATTTATCTCCTTTCATTTCAGAGCTCCTAATCTGCGTCACAGAGATTTATAATTTAGGGGTTTTCGATGCTGATGAGCTATAGCAGTAATTATAATTTTATCTTCTTCAAGAATATATAAAATCAAATAAGAAAATCTTCTTAAAATACATTTTCGTGTATTTTTACCAACTCTACACCAAGTTGTAGGATACTTCTGAATAATATTTATGGAATCAAAAACTTCTGTATAAAACTGATTGCCAAGCTCTTTTAATTGATCGTTATAAAATACAAAACCTTCTTCAAGCTCCTTAACAGCCTGTGCTAAAAATACAATCTTCATCTTCCGAATTTTTTCTTGACTGTATCATAACCAACTGCCTTAATTTCACCTTTTTTATAAGCAACATATCTTTCTTCAGACTCTTTTATCCAGGCTTTTTCTATCTCCTTATCTGGCTTATTTAAACTATCAAGAATTATTTCCACAAGATGTATCTTATCAACTGGTTTTAGGTTTAAAGTTTTTTGTTTTAATTCTTTGGTAACCATTTTGAATCTCCATTAACTTATTTTTTTTCATTATATCACATCCACTCAGTTTAATTTCAAATTCCAGCAATTGACCATCACCATAGGTATCCTTGTCGGTATGGGTCCTAAATCAACCGCCCCTAATCTACCTACCAAAAAAGTATCTGTAAGCTGGAGCAGTTTGTAAAATATTTGCCAGAATAATCGGGATTGCTAATGTTAAAAGGGATTTAATAATCGGGCCTTCGGTTAATTTATTTTTAGGCTCCAAACCTTTTTCCTCTCATCATCAGCCTATTTAGCTCTCATATATCTCTCTACAATATTGCGTTACTTCTTGCTCTAATTCAGCAGGATAGTCATATCCCAAATTCGTACTTAAATTTTGGCTTATTTTGCTAAATAAACCCAATAAATTAAAAAAAGCCTGCCAGTTTTCCTCAATGACCGCGCCTGTAAAAGTCTTCTCATATTTTTGCCACAATTGCCTATCTAAAAAATTCTTAAACTTCTTTCCCTGCACCCCCACATTAACCGCCCAGTCATTCTGAAATCCAATATACCATTCCAAAACTTTATGCAAAAAATTATAACGCAACGTATCATCCAGCATAAACTTGGCAAACGGTAATTCGTCTCGGTATAAACATTTTGCTACATAAATAGCATCCCACCAAAAATCATGCACCAAATTTTTAAATTCTTCAGCTGTTGGTTTTTGCACCAGGTATTGGGTAAAAGTAGGGGAGGCGAGATCTTCTGTAATCTGGTCTTTATCAATTAAAACTCTATAACCATTGTCGTAGCGTTTTGGTTCTATTGTTTTTTGCGCTGTAACCTGAAAATCCATTCTCACCTTATTTTTAAACAACACCAAACGCGTGATCCAGCCAGGCTCCAAAGTAGATTGCGGTTCCCGCGGCCAACGTACCATAATCGGACCAAATACCTGCAGCCAATCGTCACTTTGTTCAAATGAAGCCATATCCGAAACATAAAGCTCAATATCATAATCAGACAAGAAATCAACCTTAGCCTCTGGGAATACCCGTGAACTCGTTAAAATAGCAGCTCTAATCAAAGGATTATGTTTAGCCCAATTTTTAAAATTTGTTAAAACCTCATCTTCTGTTGGTAAATCTATCATCGCCATATTTTTTCTCATAACTTATGCAAAATTCAAATACTTATTAGTTGCATAAGCACCTAAACTTGAAAGTCGAATTCCCGGATCAGAGTCTACCTGTCCAATAACTTTTGATTCCAGCTTATGATTTTTGGCTACAGCCATAACTTTATCTGGTTCCGGCGTTACAATAATCATGCCTTGTCCCATATTCCAAGTTCTATAAGCTTCCATATCCGGAACATTTCCTTGTTTTTGGCAATATAACATTAATTCAGATGGGGCATACGGTTCTGAAATTGTGGCCCCTAAACCGGAAGCTTTTAAAATACGACCCAATTTCCCCGGAATTCCTCCGCCTGTAATATGCGCCACGCCATGAACTTTTGCTTTTGGAACATCTTGAAATCCACCAAACATTTCCACAACTGCCGCCGCATAAATTTTTGATGGTTCTAAAGCCAATCTTGCCAAATTTTTTCCTTGATATGATTGAGTATGCCAATCTTCACCATGCGTTGTTTTCAAGATTTTTCTAGCCAGAGATAAACCATTAGATCTAAACCCAGTTTCTCTTAAACCCACCAAATAATCACCAGACTGAATTTCTCTACCCGTAAATAATCTATCTTTATTTGCAAACCAGACAAGGGTAGAACCCCAATTGTAATTAAACGGACCAAATCCATTAACTCTATTTCCTAGTTCCGCAACTTCTCCATTTACAATTGCCACATTAGCGCATTTTGCCGCCTTGATATAACCTTCAGCTAATTGTTTGATTTGTGCTAGATATGTCTCGTTATCTTTTCCCAACGCATTAACATCCAAGATTGAACCAATCAAAACTGGTTCCGCACCTCTTACTACCGCGTCATCACAAACCATAGCAAATAAATCATAAGCAATTGTTCTATGATCATTTATTCTTTCCGCCAACTCCATTTTTGTACCAACACCATCAAATCCAATATTCATCAAAGTACCAGTTGGTAAATTAGAAACATCAATAGCCCTAACACCGCTAAAATCATCAAAAGGAACAATTAATTCACCTAATTTCCCTTTTCGATTAACCCAAGTTTGCTTTGCTGCATTGTATAGAATTTTTGAAACATCATCGCCTAATTCAATATTGACTCCTGAATCCGCATAAGTAATTGGTTTTGTCATTTAAACTTTCTCCATTTTCAAAAATTTTGTTTCATATCTAATCTTTAACTATATTTAATTTTAGCAATTTTCTATATGCCTGCAAAGATAGAGAAAACAAAATATACCATACGTCTTAACCAAAAGTATATGCATACACAGACTTAATCAAGATCATACCAAAAACCTTTTATGGCAGGAAGCAATGTGTTTGTGGTATAGGTACCATTTGCAAATTCTCGCCATTTTCCAAACATATAAAAAACACAGGTCCAAAAGTTTCGTCCTGTATATGTAACTGTTATTTTATACGGAATTCTTTCTAATTTTGCTAAATCTAATTTTGCTGTTTGAGAAACGTACCAACTAAACTCGTGCCCTTGATCATCTATCAATCTGAAATATTTTTTAACCTTTTCATAATCAGCTTTATCTTTTGCAAAAGCAGTTCGCAAAGTGGCACGATGGCTTACTATAGCCGCAACTCTGGCAACTCGTTTTTGTTCAGCTTTTCTTTTAGTTTCTTCCGCTAAACGTCGTTTTTTTATGGCTTCTTGTTCTTTTTGTTTTTTCATCGCAGCAGCAGCATCTTTTTTAGCTTTTTTTATCGCCGCAGCTATTTCCTCTTTCTGTTTTTTTATGGCAGCCGCAGCATCTTCTTTAGCTATTTCCTCTTTCTGTTTTTTTATGGCAGCCGCAGTATCTTCTTTAGCTTTTTCTTTCGCTGCTGTTGCTTTAGCTAAGGTTACTTCCAGTGTAGCTTTTTTTGCCTCTATTCGCGCTTTTTGGGCTTTTTTTTCTTCTGCAATTTTGCTTTGTAAACATTCTAACTTTTGTCTTTCTACCTCAAGTTCACTCTGAATAGATTCCGAAGCATTTTCGCACTGTGCGATAATTAGGGCGGTTACTTCACTAAGCTGCGTACTAGAAATAGTAGCACCAGTTACTATTTGCTGTATTTGGCCTTTAAATGTAGCTGGCATAGCCACAATCTTTTTTAAAATAAACTTTTTATTTTTCATGCTTAAAATTTTAGTTACTTGAAAACTATATTTACATACTTTCACGTATTTTTATTAGAATCTTCCATTTTTCTATCTTACAACAGACTCATCAACGAACATATATGGTGATAAAAATGATGCGTCAGTCTTAGACATTAATAATTTAATTTTTGCTTCATCTTCTGACGCTTTTGCATAATCTAAAGGTATTTGCCTAGTATTATCAACAATATTTGGATCAGCTCCATGTTCTATTAAAGTTGTTAATGTCGAAGCATTACTCCAAGTAGCTGCTACATGTAATGGCGTTTGTCCACTAGAGTCTCTTATATTAATATCGTCTTTATGCTTTAATGCCTCTGTTAACACCTTTTCTTTACCCGTTGCATAATCATGCCAAACCGTCCATCTACGAGTATCAGATAACCGTACATGCCTATATTTTGAAATACAGACTTTCCTTGAAACTAAAGGGGTTTTTGCTCCTTTTCTTATTTTTTCAAGTAATCTTTCTCTAGTCTCTTCCCCTTCTTTTTGTGTGATTGCTTCTGCTATAAGCTCTTCTTGTAGTACTTTACGTTCTTCTGGATTAGTTGGGTATGTTAGTAATCCTGGTTTATCCGTTGAAAATGTTTCAACCTCCGCTCTTGCAGCTCGTTCTTCTGCAACTCTTGCAACTCGTTCTTCCTCAGCGGCTTCTCTCTGTCTCTGTATAGCCGCGACTGCTTCTATTTTTTCCGTTAAGCGTTGTCTTTCTACTTCAGCTTCTTTTATAGCAGCCTCTTTGTCTTCTTTAGCTTTTTTTACAGCCGCTGCTACCTCGTCTTTATGTTTTTTTAGAGAGGTAGCAGTTTCTTCTTTAGCTTTTTTTATCGTAGCCTCATCATCTTTTTTAGCTTTTTCTAATTCAGCTTTACGTTGAGTCGCTTCCTCTTCACACTGAGTCGCTTCTGCTTGTATACGAGCTTTTTCAGCGAGTCGTTCCTCTTCTAGTTTTTTTTGCAAAAGCGGTAAATCCTGTCTTTCACCTTCAACTTCACTTTGCATAGATTCAAAAGTGCTCTCGCACTGCGCGCTAATTAGAGATGTCAATTCATTAAGCTGCGCGCTAGAAATAGTATCCTTAGCCATTATCTGCTGCATTTGGTCTTCAAATGTAGCTGGCATAGCTATAATTTTTTTTAAAATAATATTTTTCATAGCATTACTCAAGAACAATGTGTGTCCTTATACTGTTGTAAACGAGGTAATAATTCCAAAGGAGTTGTTTCCCCATTTATAAAAGGTTTCTTTTTTTTGCCCCAACCTTTGGCATTAAACTGCACATCTAATTTACCTGGTGTACGAACACCTGTTGCTTCATTAAATGCTGGATTAGTTACAATTTTTATGTCAAATTTAAAACCTTTAAGACCAAGAGCAGTGATTACAGATCCAATCTCTTTCATTGCCTGTTCTTCTTGCAGCCAAACTGCTTTAGATTCTTCTTTTAATTCTGCTTCTCTTTCAGTTACTTTATTCTGTGTCTGTGTGTCTTGTTCCCAAATTTTTTCCATTTTCTTAAGAGGTAATTCAGCTATAATACGTTCTACTTCGATTTTTTGTATTTCTGTTTTTGCATCTTTGTCTAATGCGTCCATTGCTTGCTTATGACCATATGCTGCTATCGTTTGATCTTTTTTCAAAATTTCCATATCTTTCGCATGAGTTGTTTTAATTTCTATTTGGTCTCTTTCCAAAGCTGCCATATCTTTCGCATGAGTTGTTTGAATTTCCATTTGGTCTTTTTTCAAAATTTCCATATCTTTCGCATGAGCTGTTTTAATTTCTATTTTTTCCTTTTCTAATATATCCCTTTCACGTTTTGCTTCTATTCTTTTTGTTTCTAAGTTTGCATAGCTTTGAAACAGGGCTGTCATGTTTCCCATAATTTCTACACTCTGATCTGGTTGCTTTCCCAATTGGGCTGAAAATGCCAACATCACAACATCCATGGTTTCGTTTATACTATCTATTTGTTGAGTACTACTACTCGCACGAACAGAAATTATTTTATATTTTGTCATTTTATTCACTCCTTCTACATTTATTAATTAATATTAAGAATAGTTTGATTAATTTTTGCACCCCTGTTTCACTAGGTTCACGAAGTCTAGATTCAGTTTGTCTAATTGGATTTTGCCATTCTGCAAACAATGCTGCATTTTGTCTTTTTAATATTTCAAGTCTAGTTAATGCTTTTGGTTCAGACGGTTCTGGTTCTGGTTCTGGTTCTGGTTCTGGTTCTGGTTCTGGCAATGATAATGTTTCTTGTTTAGCTTCCTCCTTTCGTTCTGCTGCTTGTATTGACTCAAGAGCCCTTTGCAACTTTTGTTCAGCTAACTCTTCAGCTCTAACTGCTTCTTTCAATTTTGAGTAATCTTGTTCAGTTGGCTGTCTAGATCTAATTGCTTCGTCTAATTTTGAGCAATCTTGTTCAGTTGCCTGTCTAGATCTAACTGCTTCTTTAAATTTTAAGATTGATTGTTTTATTTCTGGTTCTAAATCTCGATTATCTAGCGAAGCTTTTTTTTGAGTTCCCTCTATATCAAAAAATACATCACTCATTTGCGCTAACTGGCTACGTTCTAAAAAGCTTCTATGCCAACATGTAGTAACAGTATCTTGTCCTAGTAATGCTTTTACGTTTGAATGTAATGAATCAACGGTAACATATCCATAAGCAATAATTTTTTTCTTATACATAAATATACCCCTTAAATTTTATCTAATCTATTTTGTATCGCAGTTAATCGACGCGTAATTTTATCTTGATTTCTTTCTAATTTACTTTGTATTGCACTTAATCGACGGGTAACTCTATCAGAACTTTTATTGGGAGGAGGTACGTCAGGAGCAGGCTTGCCACTATCTTCTTTTACCTTAGCACTAGAACCACTCTCAGATTCTTCTTCCTCTACAGGAGATTGTTCATAAAGAATAGAATTATAAAGAAGCCGTTTTCCTCTAATATATTCGGGTGGATCAGGATGGTCAATATCAACTAAATGAGCAGCTATTTCTTCCAAACTAGCATTAAAATTATCTGGATTTTGTCGATAAAGTCTTAATGTGGTTTCAAAAAAAGACAAGGCCCAAACTCCACAATTATAATCATCCTGCTGATAGCCTACATTTAAAATAGCGACTTTTTCATCAGGAATTCCATATACGTGTTGCACTTGTCTTGCCGCTTCTTCAAATACGTCTAAATATCCATCCCCGCCATATGAGTTTATGATAACAAGAGAATACGTATTATCTTCAGTATTTCTAATTATTGTCATATAAACCCAATGATTGCCACTTTCAGCTTCGCCTTCTAATTCTTGTCCAACATTTAATGCGAATGCACGTATTCGTGGCTGATTACCACTTTCCAATACAGCTGCTTGATTATTTAATAATGTTTGTAATGAAGTAGCTTCTCTTCCATCATAAAACTCAATACCCGCAGAAAAAATCAACTCTGTATCATCTGGGTCTACTTGATATTCTCTTTTCAATATTTGGCCTAACGCCATTATCTCGCTAGCTTCAAGCCAAAGATTAAGTTCCTTTTTTTCTGCAGTAGCAGCAGCAGATGAAGAAGAAGATTCAGGTGGGAAGAGGTTCTCAGGAACCCATGCTAAATCCTCTTGTCCGCGGCTTAGTATTAAAATATTAGCAGCCATCTCATTTAAAGAGCTGATAGGTTTTTGCTGCAATAAGGAACAGGGTATTCTGGATATTAGCCAAGGGAGCTCCCAGGCTGTAATAGGCTTTCTCAAGCTAAACTTTGTATTCAAAGTAGTGCCATCTGAATCTAAGTGATGTTTTTTATAGAATATTTTTTTTTGGAGCATTGACTGTGCAACTAAAACTGCATTTATTTTGGTTAAGGGGTCGTGACAGTATGGTGCTGCTTGGCTAGATTTTTTTCTAAGCTCTTTTTTCAGTTTATCACTTATATGGAGCTTAAGCTCTTTTTTTAATAAATGATCTGTCAACGATAAAAGATATATTTCTTCCAGTAATTTTTGAAACCTCGTTTGATTCGCTTCTGTTTCTAATCCACGTTCTAACATGCCAAACAGCTCTTCTTTTTGTTTATAAGCACAAATTTCTTGCGGAGGGCTCGTCATCAGCTCTTGGGCGATTTGGGCGATAATCAAAGTTAGACCTTCTCTATATTGTAATAAAAACTGTTCAGATAACATTTTACTAAGACACTCTTCTATTCTTTCCAAATGTTCTCTTATAGTTTGTCTATGTCTTTCAGCGATTTTTATAAAGTGAGGATCACTAGCTGACGATAATCGGCTTCGGGCAAGGTCTTGTTTCTTTTTTGTTTGAACAGCAGTTTCACACCGTCTTTTTTCTGTGGCTAACCGGCTAGTATAAATATCTAATTCCTGTCTGGCTAATGTGAGCCTGTCTCTAAAGGCTTTTCCAAGACTTACCCCTAAATGACGTCCTGTAAAATTAATTTTATAATATCTTATCTGGTTTGCTAATAAATCTAAAAAAGGAGCTGCCTCTGGACCTATAATTTCTTCGATCTGTGGAATAAACTGTTCAGATCTTTCTAGCGAATCCTGTAATGGATATAACTTCTCTTCTGCATGATAGTCTTCCCCTTTTAAATTGGATATCCCTCGTTTAGTTTCTGTCTTAGTTTTTTCCCAGGCTGCTTTAGACACTGCCTTAGTTCCTTTCCATACTGCTTTACCAAGTGGCTTTAGTACTGGTTCTAATATCTTATAGACAATTATAATAAGCATAGCTATACCCTGAGCTTCTGCTCTACGTAAACTTTCATCCTCTCTTTGAAGTGTTTCATGAGTAGCGCTTCTTACATGTTCCTCATACTGCTCAGCTAGTTGTTCTAACCCCGGTGTATTTTCCAATGTAATTTTCGTTCTGTGCACCGAAGGATATGGCTTACTATGACTATCTTTTAAAAAAGCTTTACTAGTTGCTTTAAAACCAGAATGCTTTGTGTCAGATAAACTGGAGATAGCGTCTATTCTTGTGCGACTACCAGTATCTGCTGGGTCACGTCGATATGAATGCATTGCACTTAACTCTGCCAAAGTAAATTTGGTTCCGGATTTAGAACGTATTGCTTCGCGAATAGGTTTTTCTACTTTGTGATGTGTAGATATTACACGTTCTAGTTCTGCCGAATCATGAGATTCGAGGGCCTGAAAAGTACTTTGTGCTTGTGATACTTGATATGGCGTTGCCGTTGAATCTTCTGTGATCCTTGAGCACTGTTCTTTTAGCTCTCGCATAAATAAAGGATTGTCACCAACCGATGGTATATATTCACCAAATTTACTATGTAGTCCTTCTTGTAGTTTTGTTTCAGCAGCTAAGGCTTGGTCATCTCGAAAATAATCTCGAACTCTCTCTGTATTACCGCTATCAATGTCATCTACTAATTTAGTAAACCTTATTTTTTGCTCAGCAGAAAATTTATCTGAACTTTGTATAGTTCTGGTTTGTTGCTTCATTTTTTCAAAATAATAAGGATCTTCTTCACACGTCGGACACAAGCCTTGTTTTGACAATGCTCCTTGAAGGTCTCTATGATGCTCTCTTTTTTTAACTTCTTGCTCTAATTCCAGCTCACTTTCCCTTAATTCTCTAACGTCTCTATGAATTGATGACTGTCCTTTTGCTGATCTTACTAGATTGCCTGTGAACACACCGAAAGAAGTAGCTACATTTTTCGAATCAATCCTGCGTTGTTTTTTTTCTCTCTCAGAGTTTACTTGCTTTAACTGAGCAGATAGCGTAGGTAAATCCAGAATAACCCCATCTAATCGCTGATTCCCGGTAACAAAAGCATCAAAAGTTTTCGTGGAAGATTCTTTTGCCCTTCTAAAAACAGTATCGGTTGATGTTTGGACTGAAGATCGTTCCTTTTCAACTAAATCAGTTCGATCAGAGCGTAGTTGTTCATAATCTACCTTCCTGTCAAGTCTACCTTCCATAATGGCCGCTGCTTGCAAAATCCATTCATTAGTTGCTGGCGCGAGTATAGTTCCTTGTTTTGTTTTGATACTTACTCCAGATAAAAGGCCCTTCGCTTTTTGATGATAAACATCTAATAAGACTAAATTGGGAGTCTCTCCAGAGTCTATTGCATGTGCACACTCTCTCTCCACAAGTCTAAAATTTGCCAATGTGTTAGCTAAATCCAAAGAAATTTGTGCAAGGTGACTACGTGGTTGCAACTCAGTTTTAGAATGAAAAGGAGTTACGGTAAGCGTTCCGTTATTTCCAATAGGAATTGTAGCTTGGTCTTTAAATTGGTCTAAGGCATCTTGAAGTACCTTTGCGCGTTCTTGTTTACCATTTGCGATCATTTCTGATATTCCGCGATCATCTTTTACTATATTTGGCACAGTGTCTGCCACGGCTATCCCAATTGGAACTTTTTCAAGATTTAGTTGATCAAATAGTTTTGGATCAAATAAACTAGGTCTTTTCTGTTTTAATAAATTTGCAAGGGCAACTTCCTTAGGATCAAAACTTTTCAATTGATCATCTATCTGTCTGCTAACACCCCCAGAATCGGTTTCTCGGCTTCCTTGCATATAGCAACTCTCCCATATTTTATCGCCCTGACGATCGTATCCACGAAATCCAATACCAGCTTCAGTTTCTGATCTATATTGAGCATAATCTATTTTTGCGACGCCTTCTGGCATCTCTCTGGATACTTGTTCTGGCAAATCAAATTCAGTAACTACTACTCCACCTCTTAACTCTGAAAAATGTTTTGTAGATGGAACATGGCCTGAATCCAAAAAAATCTTTTCCCCTGAAAGATGATGAATTTGGCCTAAATATTCAGGCCTTATTACTGAGGGTAAAGCGTCTCTATAGCTTTTGGTTTTGCTAGGTGTTGCTGTAGGTATGGTATGTGTTGCCCTGGGAATACTTCTTCCTATGCCTAGAGGTTGGGGATGACTAATCACTTGGGGCTCAACAAAAGGCTTATCATCTGAGGGGGCTTCCGACGGTTGTGACGGTGGTTGTTTTTTTAATGGTGTTTGTTTCAAAATAGCCAAAAGCAAGCCAGTATCCTCAAGAGGATCTGAACCATGTGTCTGACAACTATGCGAAAAGTTAAGGTCATACGCATCTGTATACTCGATATATTCTGACCACTCTTCTAAAAGAGACTGTGTCGTAGACTTAAAACCATGCCAAGCTTTTGTTATGGCTTCTGATAGTAAATCTGCAGCAGCCATATTTGCCTCTATTTCAAATTCTTCTGATTCTACTTCATTTTGCATAACTCGGAATAGTAAAGATTCTTCGTTAAAATTAACTGCCAAACGTTCAACCTGATCTGTTATAAAACTAGCAATCTTTTCCCCACCCACTTCTGCAATAAGTGCCTTTACTCCCGGATGAATTTCACAACCAAAAGTTTCAGCCTGGGTTAATATTTCAGAAATAGCTTCACCTGAAAGCTCTTCACAAGCATGTTCTCCAGAAATTCCTGTAATAACTTTAAATAAGTCTTTTAATTGCCATTCTGCTGGATTTGCTCCTATTTTTGCAATAATTTTATCGTAAGAGTCATAAGCAAATATCTCCCCTTTTAAAACCTTTTCAGAATCTCTTGCCAGACCTCTAATATGTTCTGGGATTCCTGGAGTAGATTCTACAAAAATACAGGCTTTATGTATGGTATCCAAGATATCTCTGCATGAGATAGGCTCAATATTATCTGATTGGATTTCCCAAGGATCACAAGAAATGGTATGAAGATCGCAAATACCTCTTATGTTTTGTTCTAGGAAATTAAGACGACGATGATCGTTTCGAAAATACGGATCTTCTTCTGAGAGACTTTCTCTTTGCTCGTTTATGGCCTTTAAGAAAAGTAAGGCTTCTCTTCTATCGTCTAAAAGTAAAGACTTTTTTTCCCAATATTCTGTTTGAATATCCTGGACTGCTCTACTAATTTCTGGTGCTGATAAAATTGGATGAACACCAGTTGAATCACGGTCTATTGGTTGAGGTGGAAACCTTCCATCTCTGCTTGCTTTTGAAAATGCTATGTTTTTATTTATCATATTAAAACCATATCATTTTTCACAATTTCAACAAAATCGATACACATTCTAAAACAAACTCTCGAGCATTAACATAAAAACTATTATCGCCCCGCTACGCTTAATGCCTTTAGCTAGAATTAAATCTATAAAATCTGATATCCTCATCATGGCAAACATAAATAATAGGGTAGAATATCACCAAAACTTTTGCTAAAGATATAATTTTGATAATTAGTTTTCAGATTAAAAAAGGGGACCTAAAATTCTAAATAAAATAATAGCGATATACGATGGGCCTATGATTACTAAAGCAGCGGTTCTTAAAGGTAGTACGGATAATATTACGGTACAGGTTGTTTAGGATGTGCAGAAGACGACAATGTAGAAAAAAATATTTTAATTATCTTAACTTTTTAATTGATTTATTAGCTATCAATATTTTCATTTGGTCAATCGCTAGTTTATTCAACTTTATTAATCTTTTTTGAGCATTCATTCCTTGTTTGATTAATTCTGAATTATAGCTTTCCATATTAGACAAAACTACTAATTGTTCCAAAGTGGCATAATCTCTAATATTTCCTTTTAAACTTGAATTTTCTTTTCCCCATGTTTTTGATGTTTTACCAAATAATGCAATATTCAATAAGTCTGCTTCATCTGCATAAATATAACTACCGCTAATTTTTGAGATATTTTTTGGAATCAAGTTTTGTTTTATAGCATCTGTATGAATTAAATAATTTACTTTTGCTAAAGTACGAGAAACACTCCATTCTAACTGCTTTTGTTCCTGTTCTTTCTGTTTCAATCTTTGAAATTCTTTTAGTAAATATAATTTAAACTCTGCGCTTATCCATGAAGCAAATTCAAAGGCAATATCTTGATGAGCAAAAGTTCCGCCATATCTTCCAGTTTTTGAAATAATACCAATCGCATTAGTAGCGTTAATCCATCTCTTCGGAGTAAGTGAAAAACTATTTGAGCCTGCTTCATTTTTAATTCCATCGAATTCGATGGAATTAAAATTAGAATTATGTAATTGCTCCCATAACCCAATAAATTCAATGGTACTTCTATTTCTCAGCCAGTTTTGAAGAATATAATCGCTTCTTTCTGCATCTTTATATCTAGCAATATCCGTCAATGAAATATAATTTTGTTTTTCTTTAGAAAAAACAACTATTTCAGTTCCTTGAACATCAATGGTTTGTTTTGACATGTTTATTTATGGGATCCTTTTGCCGTCTACAGTTTCTAATTCATTTCTTCGTTAACTTTAATATTAATATTTTAATTTTCTTACTAAAAAAATATTTTAGCCTAATAAAATCAATTATTCAACACTTAAAAAAAAACACATATGATAGTATCCGATCTTTTGTATGTTGCTCTTTAAACTGGTAAATTTTTACCCATATTTGGCTTATCTACAAGCAGATATAAATTGTTTGTTTTTGGAGACAATACTTCTTCCAGGTTTTTTAAACATAAATAGTAGGGTAGAATATCAGCAAAGCTTTTGCTAAAAATATAATTGTGATAGTTAATTTTCAGATTAAAAAGGGGGCATAAAATTCTAAATAAAATAATAGCTATATATGAGGGGCGTACGACTAGGTCTCGAATGAAACGGGCTGCTGCTACTGCAAAAGATTCTGCTTTAGAGCCAGCTGCTAAAAGGCAAAGAAAGGCTCCCTCATTTCCAGATGATTTTCCTGATAAACCGCTAAGTGATAAAGCGGCTTTAAAAGTAGCTTTTGCGAATGGTGAAAAAGCTATAGGGTGGACAGATTTTGAACCTAAGCCAGCAATAGCTCTTTTAAAGTTAGCAAAAAAAATAAAAGTAGGAAAAAAAATAAAGTATAGCCTGAGCCAGGCTAACGTGGAAGGAGGCTTTCAAACAGCAGTTCGGAGATTTGATAACTTGGCCATAAATGGTGGAGGGAGGGGTTCGCAACAAGATGCGGCTAAAGTTGTAGACTTAGGTGAAGGATTGTTTATAGGCTTGTATGATGGGCATGGACCAATAGAAGACAAGATTGATTTCGGTTATCAAGCTGCTTCATCGAATTGTTTTGGAATAAGGTCAGAGTTTTCTAGAGCGATTAACCAAGGGTATTCTGTGCCAGTAGCTTTTGTTCGTGCTTTTAAAGAAGCACATGAAACTTGTTTAGATATTCATATTCGTGAAAGAAATAGAGATGTTCCGCGAGATATATTTCAAAAGGCTGGTGCGGTAGCTGCGACTGCTTATATAACTAAAGACCATATTTTTACAGCTGGTTGTGGAGATGCTCGGATAGTTTTAGTGGATAATGGAGGTGCTAAACGGTTAACTTTTGATCATAAAGCAACCAAAAAAGATATTAAACCTTCAGATAAGGACAGAGTAGTTAAAGCCGGTGCCTATATTGATGATAAGGGTTATATTTGTGTATCAGAAGCCGGCAAGTTAGCTATCCCACGTACAATTGGTAATCTAGCGTTTGGGGAAGCTATATCACATTTACCCGATGTTTTTGCATATCCAAGGGGACAAGGTAAACAGATGTTGGTTAATGCCTGTGACGGAGTATGGGATGTGTTGTCTGATCAGGAAGTAGCAGACATAGTTAATAATTCTCCAGACGCGGCAACAGCTGCAGAAGAGATTATTAGGCAAGCTATAATTAAAGGTAGTAGGGACAATATTACAGTGCAGGTTGTTTGGGATGTGCAGAAGACTGTTTGAATTTCAGACTTCTCGTGGTTTCCCATTTTAAGGCCGGTTTTTTATTTGTTTTTAAAATGTTTAATAAAATCGTTTCAGTTTCTTTATCTGGAAAAGCACTTAAGGCTCTAATTATTTTCCAACTTATAACGTCATCATCTTGATATTTTTTTAACGTTTTTTTTAAAATTTTAGAAGAGGTTTTATTTCCCGAATAAAAAGATATATGTCCAATAGCATCTATTACCTCGCTGATTTGTTTTTTAGTTCCATTAATTAAAATATTATTTAAATCTAATAAAACACCTTCTCCAATTTTACATATTGTTCTGGCAATAATATCTCTTGGTAATGGATAGTTCCGTTTATCAAATTTTTTCTTGGGTAAAATCTTATGTTGATTATTACCAATTTCGCCCAAAAGAGGTATTAATTCATGGATAGCAGGTTTACCTATTTTCCCTAGTGCTTCGGAGATAGCTATTTTGGCATATAAAGATTTTTCATTTTTAAGCTGATTACATAATGCAGGAATAGCTTTTTTTGATTTTTTTTGTCCTAAAATTATCGCAGATGAAGTTCTATCTTTTGCATTATCAGATTTTAATAGTGATATTAATTCAATTTCTGATTTATTTTCAAAGAGCTTATTTTCAGCGTCTGTTGTAAATCCTCTTTTTTCTTTTGCGGTTTGATTTTTAGTTTTCATTTGTTTTCACTGGTAAAATTTTATCCATATTTTGGTTTATCTACAAGCAGATATGAGGTGTTTGTTTTTGGAATGGGGGCACCTAACCCCTGGATGCTTTCAGCCGGATAAATCCGTATAAAATAAGGATACCGCCTACAATAAAATTCAATATATGGATCAGCATTAAGGGTACAGTAGCTTTAAATAAAGATAGTAAAAGGACAGATGTACCTAGAAATAGTAAGGTGGCGAGTCCGGTTGCAAAGCCAAAGATAAACAGTTCATAACTAGCATAACCCAACTAAAAATTTCTTAAAATGAAAAATATTTAACTTTGTTTAATAAACTTAATTAAACTCTTTAATTTATCTGAAGTGAAATCAATTTTATCTAATATACTATCGACATATCTGTCAGGATAAGGACTGGCCATAAAAACTCTAAATTTTGATTTTGATTTATTGTTTTCAGTCATTGTATTATCGATACTTTTGTCATTAAGACATTGAAAATATTGATTAACACAATCTTTTTTTAGGCTGGAATCTTCTGGTAATAAATCCCACAATAGAGTTTCAAGGCTACCTGGATTTTTATTATCTGGGAAAAGAAATATTTTTACGGTAATATTTTCTAAACGATCAGTTATTTTTTTTATTTCTTGCAGACGATTTTTAAAATTTTCATCAGTGTCCACAATGATTAATAAGTTTTTAATACTTTGATCTGTATACCATCTTAATTTTGGTACACTATTAAGATATTTAAATACGTCGTGAATAGATCCATTAGTAGTAATAATCTCAATATTATTAATGTTATTAGTTTCTAAAAGTTTATTTAAGAATTTTTTGTCTACGCCAGAAAATGTACTTTCAGTTATTATGTGTGTATCAATATCTTGATGAGAAGTCATCGTATTTCTTGGTCTTGTTCAATTACATATTGAAGATCTTCTGAATTATAGTGAATAACTTTAAGTACGTTATTTTCATCTTTCTGCATGCGATAAACAGATAATAAATTTTCTTTATTATTTTCTTTAAAAACTTCGTAAAGATTTTTAATCATTTCTATTGAATGCGTTGTAGCAAAAAGTTGAGTATTATTTTGCGTTTCAAGTAAATTCAATACAGATTCCCAAACATATTTTTGTGAAAAGACATGTAATCCATTTTCTAATTCATCAATAAGCACAACATCGGAATCATTAGCCATGAAATTACAAATTATATGAAGAGCACGAACAAAACCATCTCCATAGGTATGTGCATATACCAGTTCAGAAAAACCGTTATCATCAATTTTTATTTTTCTATTTTTATCAAGAACAATATCTGAAATAGACAATTTAAACTTTTTCAATAAATCAAGAAGTTCATTTTTTCTTTTTCTATCAATCAGATTACTCAGTTTACTTGCTATATTATCATTATCTAAAAATGTATGATTATTTAGATAGCTGCCATTTAAATTTTCTTGATAATTTTCATCAGCTTTTGATTGAAACGAATTAGAGTCTTTCTGTGTAATGTCTGATGTTATTTTTTTGTCACCAATAGTGCATTCATAGTTTAATCCTAATATCGTTTCTTCTTCTATTGTAGGGCTAGTTGAAAAAAAATCATTTTGTTTATTCTCTTGAGGTTGCAGGGTTAGCTTTTGTGCAGAATATACAGGTTTAATTTCAATTTTTCTCTTATTATCTTTTGACTTGTTAGAAAGAGATATGGAAATTTTGTTTTTTTCAGAAAACTTATAAAAAAACGTACGCCAAAAATTAGGGTTATTAACAGCATCATCAATACGTCTAAAAAGATTTGTTTTAAAACTTAATAAAGCATTATTCGGGTTAATGCTAACATATATTGCATCGAGAATACTTGTTTTACCAATGCCATTTTCTCCAACAAAAATATTGATTCTATTAAAGTTTTCTATATCAAGTTTTTCTATTCCTCTAAAATTTTTTATACTAAGTTTATTAAACATATTTTCACCTCTTTTTCCAATTGGCAGAGAGCAAAAAATTCAAATCCCTTGAACTATTTTTGGCTCAACAATTTTTAAAACTACCACCTTTGACAAATCTAGCAGCTCTTCAAGCACAATATTATCATAAAAATTTAAGGATAGACAAGCCACCGTTTTTTTTATAGAATTCCAAAACTACAACTCTAAAACCGTAAAAAGATATCTTTAGCTTATGGGAAAATTTTATGGCGAAGCGTAAGAAGTTACTGAAAGCTTTCGATTTTTTTAAGGAGGATTTTGAATAAAAGCCGGAACCACATAGTCGCTGTTAAGCGATATAGTAGCTCAATATTTTATATCCAGATATTATTTTCAGTTGTTTGATTTCCTCCTGCATCACCAGTATTTACAGTGCCGGCAGGTTCGACAATCAATATTTTACATTCTTTTTCAGCGAAAGGTTTATGTTCAACCCCTTTTGGAACTACAAACATTTCTCCTTCACGTATGGTTACACTTCCGTCTTTAAAATCTATTCTGAGTTCGCCTTTAATGACTAAAAACACTTCATCGGTATCTTTGTGGTCGTGCCAGGTAAAATAGCCTTTTACGCGCGCAAGTTTAAAATGGTAATCGTTCATTTGAGCAATAATTTTGGGTGACCATTGCTCGGAAAACTTGCCAAATTTATCTTTAATATTAATTGCTTCTTTTTTCATATTGTTCATTTTATTTGAGATTCTTTATTAATCCTGAAATCATCTTAGCCAACTCTCCGTTAATCATAAACAAAGCGCCTGAAAAGTCCTTAATTCAGACCCATATTTTTCATAACGCTCAAAATCAAAATCCATAGATAAACAAACTTCTAATTCCGGACTTTTTTCATGAATTAATTTTGCCAGCCTAGTATCTTCATGTTCAATAGCTAAATTCAACATATCCAAATCCAAAGATACTCCTAGCTTAACATGTTCTTCAACCGACCCGTATTCGAGAAAACAAGAAGAACCCAAATACAAAATTTTCAGTATTGATACATGTTGTTCTTTGTTAGCAACAGTTTCATATTCACTACCCACACTTTCATCATCACTATCCGCACTTACACGCCTATAATCTTCATAAAAAACCCATTCATCCACATCGCCATTTAAATCCAAACCAGACTTCTGAAACTTTTCTACCATCACCGTATCACTCTTCAAATATCTCTGACAATAAATTCTTCTCAAATCAGTACTAGTTGCTTCCGGATGAGTTAAAGTTTCTGGTTTCAAGGAAGCACCGGCTTCAAATAAAGCCAAGGCTATTTGATCATTACCACAATCAAAAGCATGTTCTAAAGGATGATACCCATTAAAATCACAACGATTCGGATCAGCACCATTAGCTAAAAGAATTAGTGCTAACTCTGTTTCATCCCGTTCAACTGCGCGGGCTAATGGAATAAATTCATCATCATCTTCATCATTAGCAGAAGCTCCATTCTCTAATAACAATCTTACCATCTCCAAACGATCAGCTGCGCTACGAATATCCTCACAAGCTATTAAAGGCGTTTGAACATAAGCTTTTTCTTTAGAATGGTCACACAACGGATCTGAATTTGTTAATCCCTGAAATTTAACCTGATGGCTACTCAATAGTTCAACAACCTCAAACGCAATTAACTCAATAGCTTGCAAAACCGGATATGTCCAACCTGAACCATACCTGGTATAACCACCATAATTAACATCATATTTTAAATTAGTTATCAAAAATTCTAAAAACTGCAGATTAGCTGGTTGATACCTGACAGCAGCTACTAAAGGACTCTGCCGTTCTTGCAAAGTTGCAATTCTAGCCAAACACAAAAATCCCTGACCAACCTCTGCATCTAATGGCGTCTCTAAATCAGATAACGCCTGCAAAACTTCTTTGATCAATAAATATGGTTGCGCCACCCGCTCTAGAATTAAACTAAATACAAACTTCTGATTCGCAAGCTCGGTTTCTACCGTATCTTTTGTACAAAGAGGCTTTATCAAACCCTCCACATATCCATGCTCTGCCATATAATAAATTGCCGCATGAATAGGCAAAAAAGACCCTGTAACTTGCCTATTAACAGCAGCACGATTTTTCAAAACTAAGTCTGAAACTTGTTTTTTATCGCCTCTAAATGCTGCTTTATTCAAATCTGATAATTCCGCTAACTCCAGGGTAGGGGATACCTCTGCCAAACTGTCTTCTATTAATTTATCTATCAATGCATCAAAATCAAAACATAAATTTGCGGCCAAAGTTTCTTTGATAGCTAAGCCTGCTGCTTGAGCTGCTGCATGAATAGAGACTACATGTTCTGGCGTAAAAAATTGTCCAATAATCTCCATTAGTTTTTCAATGGTATTTACTGACTTAATAGCTTTGATTACTGTCTCATAATCTGGATTTTTATATTTCTTGCTTCTGATCTTCTCAGATTTCAATCCTTTTTTTATTTCCTGTTCATAATTAATAATCACAGCACGTAACTTTTCAATATAATTATGGCCAGGTACATTTTGCACGCGGGCAGTAGGATCATAAGCAGAAAATAGCTTTGACATAGCAGAAATCAAAAGCGTGCTCACCTCACTTTCGTTTAGCCTCACTTGTTGATCAGAAAAACTAGTTACAGCTCTTAATTCAAAATTCTTAAGAGCATTCCTAGCCCAGCTCCTAGAATTCACATGCGATTGTCTAGTTTTCAATCTAATTTTAGTCACAATATCTTCCGACCATCTTAAAAGTAATCGATCTTGTCCTTCAGAAAAAGCCCCAAAATTTTGTGATCCTTTATAAAAATCGTTTACCATACGCTTCGGCGCGCAAGTCAAAATATAACCATCTTGCCCAAAAACAAAATGATCATGCATATACGCCTGCCTATCTACATCCGCAGGTTTACGCTTTGCCATAATCTGCTTCATTAATGTAGGCATTTCTTGAGGAGAAGTATAATCTTCTTTATCCTCACTAAAATTTTCTATTACCGTATCACTCCCATTTAATACCCGCACCTGCGTATTAGGTTCTGGATAATATACTCCAAAAGGAAGATGCTTTGCTGTAGCCCGCCTAACCTGATCATCTAATTGCACTGATAAAGCCAGATGTGGATAACGTTGAGTAGCGACCCGATACCCCATAGCGTGCACATCAGGTAATGGTTTACCTACTCTACTCAGTTGAGAAAATCTCATATCAGAAGCTCGCAACAAACCTAGCCCATCACGAGTCTTAAAAGATTCCGTATCATCATCACAAAAATGTAAATACAAACCTTGAAGACCTGAATTTTGAGTTCGTAACTTCCTCACCATTTCCTGAGTTTTTGGATGATTTTTTACAACATCTCGAATTTCACGATAAGGCCGACAAGAAGGGCGCTTTTTAATTGGTCTTCGCAAATCTTTTTCTTGTTCTTTTCTAAACTTTTTAGCAGCTACAGGAAACTTTTTACGATACGCCCTAAACCATTTTTGCATATCCTGCATTTCTTGATCAGAAGTCAAAACTTCTCCTTTATATGTCCAGGGTAATTGCCAAAAATAACCAATTTTAGCTAAATTTATTCCTGTTTCTGTTTCAGCCGCAACCAATCTTTGTACTAACCTATTTCTACGCTCATCAATAGAATACAGCCGGTTAAAACCAATCACTAACCCTAAACGCTGTTTTGCTTCTTGTTCTGGACTAGCCACACCTTCTCCCACAAAAGCCTCATGATATAAAGTACTCACAAAACGTTTAATATCTCCTTGTGCTTGCGGCCTAGCTAACCAAGGCACCATCATACAATATACAAAAGGGGAACTACCTGTTATTTCTGTTGGCAAAATTTCGGTATTTGATGAACAAGAACCAGCCATAATCGAACCAAGCTTCTTCTTGTCTAGCTTATAGTAACTTGCTTTTTGCCGAATTGTAGCTTCATCATCAGGACTATCTGTCCAATCATCCAGACTATCCAAATCGTCTTCATCTGTTTCCTCTCCATCATCATAAGTCCTATATGCTACTTCTGGAGCGCTATATCCAGAAATAGCTGGTATATCGCCATCATTTGGCAAACACTGTTCATAATGCCCAAAACCATTTTCACGGATTACCACATATTTATCTGCTTGTTGGTTAAATTCTTTTTCCAAAACAGTTTCATCTGTTTCAGGAATATATTTATAAACAAAAACATAAATTTCTGTTTCTTGCGCAACCTGCTCTAAGCTATCTATCTTAATTTTTTCCGGATCATTTGTCTGGACAATATCAAAATAGGTAAAACGATCTCCAAACAAGGCATGCGCAAGGTTGTCTGGTCCAGGCATTGTCGGGCTGGCAAATAGTTGTTGTTCTGGATTTTTAGAACAATAAATCCCCCCATAAAATCCTTTTGAAACTGGCACAATAGATAAATCTGCAATAGCTAATGAAATTATTTTTTTCAATAATGACTTTCTTTTAGGCTTTAAATAAGTTTGTCGCGTAACGATATATTTTGAAACTGATTTTAACGCCGTATTTTTTTGGAGGGGAAATTTTATGGCGGAGAGCAAGGGATTCGAACCCCTGGAACCTTTCGGCTCA
>JABGVJ010000025.1 GCA_018646105.1 bacterium | reverse complement strand
GGTTTTCAAGACCGCCGCATTCGACCACTCTGCCAGCTCTCCAGGCGTAATATTATCATAAAATTTTAATGATAGACAAGCGGCCGATTTTTTTATAGAATTTAGATCTGGTGCCGGCATAGCTCAGTTGGCAGAGCAACTGACTTGTAATCAGTAGGTCGTTGGTTCGATTCCGACTGCCGGCTCCATAAAAATGCCGAGATAGCTCAGTTGGTAGAGCAGGAGACTGAAAATCTCTGTGTCGGTGGTTCAATTCCGCCTCTCGGCACCACATAAAAAAAATTGACCCCCGAACTTTTTTGGGGGTCAATTAATATAAAAATCATGAAAAAAATAAATTTTTTTTTAATATGTCTCTTTTTCGTATTTTATATCCAACCTCTTTGGGCAACGTCTTCAGTTACCACAAATCCTAAAACCAACTATAATCTTATCTTAAACAACTCTTATACCTACACTGATCAAATACCTGACAATCTTTCCTCTCATCTCAAACTTTATTTACCAGCAAAAAACGTTACCCTTACCAAATCTCAACTTTTAGTAAAAGGTAGCAACAAATATTTAACAGACGTCTTTGTAAATGGGCAAAGAATAGTTTTACGTGATGACGGTAAATTTTATTACAATTTCACTTTCACAAAACCAGGTAAAACCAATTTATTTATTTCTTATATCACTCCAGACTTTGAAATCTTAAACATTCATCGTAAAGTCTTAAAACTTGTTTCAGGCCAAGACAACGATCAATATCCCTTAAAAAAACAAAAAAACATAACTTATTTTTGCAACACACCTTATTACTATTTGAAAAACTCCTCGGATTTTCGATATAGTGACCCTTTTACCAGAGCTGACCTAGCTTATTTTCTAGCTAAATTAAACAATATTCCCTCTACACCGACTATTGAAATCCCTGTTTTTAAAGATGTCAGCCCTAATTATTGGGCCGCACCCGCAATCCAATACGTAGCCGATCAACAAATCATGACCGAATATCCCGACGGCACTTTTCAACCAGATAAAGCTATCAAAAAAATGGAATATATCATTGCTATTACCAGAGCCTTAAACCATACTCCCCCTAAAAAAGTTTTAGAATTACCTTACCAAGACATTTATCCTAACCACTGGACCGCTAAATATATCAAAACAGCACTAGCTAACAATCTTATTCCCACAGCTGACGTTTTACGCCCTCAACAAGATTTAAGTATTGCGGACTTTGCTTTATTAGTAAAAAACTTCCCAAAAATACAAAACGCTATTGCTAATCTACAAAATTTTAATCAAGATTACGAAATCAATCCTGAATGGAGCAACTCTATTTTTGCCAACATTCATAATTATCTAGAAGAAAGAAAAAAACAAATAGCTAAACTAAAAAAAATAGAAATCTTCACACCCAAAAACAATAGCGTAATTTATGAGGACCATATTGCTTTACAAGGTAAAATTTTCCCAGCCCAACTCTTTAAAATTAACGACCAAAATATCACACCTAATTACAAAGGCGAATTCTCCCAAAACTTTACTTTAACTAAACCAGGTCGTAACGATTTAGAAATCCAAGCTTTAGATAAAACAAAAATACTTACTCTATATTATTTACAACCATATAAAGATCTCCAAAAACATTGGTTTTCAGCCACGGCCACCAAACTAAAATATTTACAAATCACTGATAACAATCAATATTTTTATCCTCGTAGCAATATCAGCAGAGCACAATTAGCTGATATTCTTATCAAAAATTTTGATCTAGAAAACAACAGCACTCCTAACCTAAAAATAAAAGATGTCTCAATTTCCAGAAACCCAACTCAAGCGCACAACATCTTCTTAGCAGTAGAAAACAATATCCTTACACTTAACAAATATGGCGAATTTAATCCGCAAAAAAAAGTATCCCGCATTGAAGCAATCACTGCGATTATCCGTGCTTGCAACTTTGATGCCTCTACCAAAATACAAACCGCCAATACTAAAACTTCCTTCCGAGACATCTCTTCCAAACATTGGGCTCACGCTACTTTAAAATTAGCCTTATCCCAAAACCTTATTAGTCCACAAAAATATTTCTATCCCCGTAAACTCATTACCAAAGCAGAACTCTTCGCTATTATTGCCCGTACTCCAAAAATCAAAAAACAGCTAGACAATCTGTTCCTGTAACAGCTTGTGTTTAAATATACAAAAAAAATTTATCCATGGTACAGGTAGGGGAGAACAATTAATTATTTGTTCCCCCTCTCCCGACTATAGCCTTACTAAAAAACCCGACAACTTCTCCACGGGAGAGGGGGCTAGGGGGTGAGGGCAAAATCCCCTTAACCTCAAATCTGAACCTAACCGCCATATAGACATCAAGATTCTTAAATGCTAGGATTAAAATTAATCTTATGCAAAATATAATTAAAACAACTTTAAATTCAAACAACAATAATAATGGGTAGTTCCTACTACCTATCAAACCATATTTCTATCATTATTATCCCTAAAAACAAAAAATATAAATAATATTTTCATCTATTAAAATATTATTTAAAAAATTCATCCATCAGAAAGAAGGACATAAAAAATGTATAAAACTATTTTAGACACCGCCCAAACCGAAATTGCAATTGATAAATTTAAAAATTTCTTTCAAAAAGAACTAGCCAAAAAATTAAAAACTCAAAGAATCACCGCTCCTATGTTTGTCAAAGCAGGAACAGGAATCAACGATGATCTCAATGGCATCGAAAAACCAGTATCCTTTAAAATCAAAAATATGAACGACACTCCCGTAGAAATTGTACAATCATTAGCTAAATGGAAACGTATCCAACTAAAAAAACTAAAAATCCCTGCTCATCAAGGTATTTATACAGATATGAACGCCATCAGACCAGATGATGAAATTGATCAGCTACATTCTATTTACGTAGATCAATGGGATTGGGAAATCGTTATTATGCCTCAAGACAGAACCATCTCTTTTCTCAAAAAAACAGTTCGAAAAATTTACCACGTTCTTCAAAAATCTGAAAAATTTATTCATCAAAAATACCCGGATATAACACCCATTCTACCTGCTCATATTACCTTTATAACCAGTGAAGAACTTGAAAAAAAATATCCTGGGCTCACCCCCAAACAAAGAGAAAATCAAATATGCCAACAACACAAAGCTGTTTTCATTATTGGTATTGGTTATCCTCTCCAAAACGGGCTGCCCCATGATGGCCGTGCCCCTGATTATGATGATTGGTCTACCGCAACTAAATTAGGACATGGTTTAAACGGAGATCTATTAATATGGTCCCCACTTCTAAAACAAGCCGTAGAACTATCTTCTATGGGCATCAGAGTCGATAAAAAAGCTTTGGCAACCCAACTAGCCCTTCGCCACAATGAAGAGCGTCAAAAGCTATTTTTTCATCAACTACTTTTATCCAATCAGCTACCATTGTCTATAGGAGGAGGTATCGGGCAATCCAGACTTTGTATGTTTTTTCTACGCAAAATACATATCGGTGAAGTACAAGCCAGTATCTGGCCCGAATCTATGCTCAAAAAATGTCAAAAAGAAAATATCTTTTTACTATAAGCTGGTATTTGCTAAAATAATAAAATCTATCCGCTAAAAGGAGTTCAAAAATGTTAATCAAAGAAATTTTAAAATTAATTCCACCTCAAAAAGAAATCCTTGCTAAAGGCTGGATCAAAACAGCCCGTCATAGTAAAGAACTATCTTTTTTAGAAATCAACGATGGTTCAATTATCCACAATCTCCAAATCATTATAGACCCCAGCCTTTCTAATTACGCGGACATTCTCAAAATAAGTACCGGCACTAGTCTGGAAATTAAAGGTAATTTAGTAGCTTCTCCCGGCGGAAAACAAAAAGTCGAAATACAAGCTAGTAAAATAAACATTATTGGTTCTTCAGATGAAACTTATCCCTTACAAAAAAAACGCCATTCGTTTGAATATCTCCGTGAAATCGCTCATCTAAGACCTCGATCCAATACTTTCAGCGCTGTCTTTAGAGTACGTTCCAAATTAGCATATGCAATCCATAAATTCTTTCAGGAAAAAGACTTCCTATCTGTACATTCACCCATTATTACTGGTAGCGATTGCGAAGGAGCAGGGGAAATGTTTCAAGTCACTACGCTAGACATGGAAAAAATACCTTTAACCAAAGATGGCAAAATTGATTATAGTCAGGACTTTTTCAGCCGAAACGCGGGTCTCACCGTATCAGGCCAGCTTAATGCCGAAATCTTTGCTCAAAGTCATACCAATGTTTATACTTTTGGGCCCACGTTCAGAGCAGAAAACTCTAATACTGCTCGTCATCTTTCCGAATTCTGGATGATTGAACCAGAGATGGCCTTTTGCGATTTGATGGGAGATAGAGACTTGGCCGAAGAGTTTGTAAAATATATTGTGAAATATATCCTGGAACATTGCGCGGACGATATCGAATTTTTTAATAAATGGATCGATAAAACCTTGAAAGAAAGATTAAACCAAATAGTTAATACAAAATTCAAAACCATCACCTATACAGAAGCCATTAAATTATTGGAAAAAGCCGATCAAAAATTTGAATATCCTTGTACCTGGGGTTCCGATCTACAAACAGAGCACGAACGATATATCACCGAAAAAGTGTTTAAAAAACCGGTTTTTATTATTGATTATCCAAAAGATATCAAAGCTTTTTATATGAGGACAAATGACGACAAAAAAACCGTAGC
>JABGVJ010000048.1 GCA_018646105.1 bacterium | reverse complement strand
TGAACGCCAATGTCAAAAGAGTGCTCAAATGTTCTCAAATCATGGGTCGTGAAGAAAGCATGTCTAATTCCAGCTCTCAAATTTTATATCCTCTTATGCAAGCTGCAGACATCCATCATCTTAACGTAGATATTGCCCAACTTGGCCTTGATCAAAGAAAAGTAAATATGCTCGCCCGAGACATTTTTCCTAAACTAGGTTTAAAACCTCCAATCGCTATTCACCATCATATGTTACTTGGCCTACGTTTCAAGCAAACTGATCTGGAAGGCGTAGAAAGAAAAATAGCCTTGAAAATGTCTAAATCAAAACCAGAAACAGCTATCTTTATGACCGATACTGCAGAACAAGTTGCGGCTAAATTCAAAAAAGCTTATTGCCCCGAAGGTATCGAAGAAGACAACCCTGTTTTAGAATATGCTAAATATATCGTCTTCAAAAAATTCCCCGAAATTATTATAGAAAGGCCGGCTAAATATGGTGGATCCTTAACCATCAAAAATTATGACGAATTACGCACACTTTATCTTAAAAAAGAAATTCATCCTTTAGATATCAAACAATCTATGACCAAATATATCAATCTATGTCTCGACCCTGTTCGCACCCATTTTAAAACCAACCAAGAAGCTAAAAAGCTTCAAGAGAAAGTATTAGGATTTCAATAAAATTATGCTAAAAAAGAAAAAACAAAAACCAACAAAAAAAACCAGCCCGAAAAAAAATTTAAAAAACTTAATTTGGTATACCTTACTTGCTTTAGCTCTGCTCTCTATTTTCTCATCTTATTTTACAGGCGCTAAAGGTCCTGTTTCCAAAGATTTTAGTCAGTTTATGGAAGAGCTCAGTCAAAACAAAATAAAAACCGTAACTATTAAAACTTCAGAAAACCTCATTATCGGCGAAGAAAAAAATGGAACCTTGTTCAAAACCCATTTCCTGGCTTATCCGGAACTAATCAATGATTTAAAAACCAAAGGTATCGACATTAAAGTTGACCCCACCAATTCCAATTGGTTTTGGAGCGTTTTTTTACAGACTGTTTTTCCATTTTTATTAATCGGTTTCCTTTGGTTTTTTATTTTCAGACAAGCCCAAGGCGCTAATAATCAAGCTCTTTCTTTTGGTAAAAGCAAAGCTTCTTTACTGCAAAAAAAAGACAAAAACAAACAGACTACCTTCAAAGACGTTGCCGGTGTTCAAGAAGCCGTAGAAGAATTACAAGAAATCGTAGACTTTCTCAAACGCCCAAAAAAATACCAAGCTCTCGGTGCAAAAATACCTAAAGGAGTTTTATTGGTAGGCGCTCCAGGTACAGGTAAAACCCTTTTAGCCAAAGCGGTAGCTGGGGAAGCAAATGTTCCTTTTTTCAGCTTATCCGGTTCCGAATTTGTAGAAATGTTTGTTGGCGTCGGAGCTTCACGCGTACGTGATCTGTTTAAGCAAGCCGAAAAAAGCCAGCCTAGTATTATCTTTGTCGACGAAATTGACGCTGTAGGCCGTCATCGCGGCGCTGGTCTTGGCGGCGGTCATGACGAAAGAGAACAAACCTTAAACCAACTTTTAGTAGAAATGGATGGGTTTGACGAAAAAGCCAGCATTATTATTATAGCTGCTACGAATCGTCCTGATATTTTAGACCCTGCCCTTTTACGCTCCGGTCGTTTCGATCGTCAAATTGTGGTAGACAAACCAGATATTAAAGGCCGTTTGGACATCCTCAAAATTCATTCAAAAAACAAAAAATTTGCCAAAAAAACCGATCTAAAAGTTATTGCTCGCCGTACACCTGGTTTTACAGGTGCCGACCTAGCTAATTTAGTAAACGAAGCCGCCCTCCTTACAGCTCGTGAAAACAAAAAAGAAATTTCTTTTGCAGAATTAGAAGATGCCACAGATCGCATCATCGCTGGCCCGGAAAAAAAATCCAAAGTAATTTCCGAGCATGAAAAAGCTATTATTGCCTACCATGAAGCCGGCCACGCTTTAGCTGCAAAACTACTTCCCAATACCGACCCTGTACATAAAATCTCCATCTGTTCTCGTGGGCTCGCTCTAGGCTATACTTTACAGCTACCCGAACAAGATAAAAACTTAGTTACCAAAGAAGAAATTGAGAATCAAATCAAAATTCTTTTAGGCGGTAGAATAGCGGAAGAAATCCAATTCAGTAACAATTCTATTACTTCCGGTGCTTCTAATGACATTAGCAAAGCCACTGATCTCGCCCGTAACTATATCTGTAACTACGGTATGAGTAAAAAACTAGGACTCCGTAAATTTGGCAAAGATAATCCTCAGGTTTTCTTAGGCAAAGATTATTCAGACCATTCCAAAGATTATTCAGAAAGTACTGCCACTAAAATAGATGATGAAATAAGTAACATTATAGAAACTTCTTATCAACACACTTATCAACTTATTAGTAAAAACAAAGCCAAACTCACCAAGATAGCCGAAGTTTTAATTGAAAAAGAAGTGCTGGATAGTGAAGAACTTGATAAAATATTATTAACAAAAAAGAAAAAAACTAGTCGGAGCGTGGCGTAGCTTGGTAGCGCACTAGTATGGGGTACTAGGGGTCGCTGGTTCAAATCCAGTCGCTCCGACCAAAAAAAAAAAAAAATGAAAGATTTCGAACTAAATCCTAAAAAATATATCTCTTTTATTATTATCACACCAAAAGGTCGTAAAAGCCTAAACATTCGCTTTTCATTCCAGGCTTTGATCTGGATAATTTGTAGTTTAGCGCTACTCACCATTTTTATTAGTGGCTCTTTTTTTTATGTCTCTAAATCTTCTTTTCAACTCAGCCAACAAAAAACCACTCAGAAAAAAAACCAAACGCAAGAAAAACAAATTCAACTCATTAATCAAGAAATTACAAATTTAAAAAACAAATTAGAATCTCTTCTCAGTGAAGAGAGCGAATTACGTTACTTAATCGGCGAACGCGCGTCCTCAAAAAAAAAACTCCGTAAAAAAATCTCCTTAATAGCACAAACATTTCAAAAAATAGAAAAAAACTCATCCCAAACACTTCTCTCTTCCGCTAAAAAACTAATCTTTCTTGAGCAAATAACCAATGAGTTTCAAGTTTCTTTTCAGAGCCTCAATAAAAAAATCGTTCTTTACAAAAAAAGATTTGATGCCACTCCCTCTATTTGGCCAGTTTACGGACGCATTTTATCTCGCTACGGTTGGCGAACACATCCCATCACCCGCAGAAGACAATTTCATAAAGGAGTAGACATTCCTTGCTGGCTCGGGGCCCCTATCAAAGCCACCGCAGATGGCGTCGTCATTTTTAATGGTTGGGCTGGAGGCTACGGCTTAGCAGTTATTCTGGATCATGGTTATGGATACCGCACAGTCTACGCACATGCTTCTAAAATCTTAACCAAAAAAGGCGCTATCATTAAAAAAGGCCAAGTCATCGCTACCATAGGATCCACAGGCATCTCCACAGGCCCACATATCCATTACGAAATCACCCGCTGGGGCAAAGCTATTAAACCCAATAAATATTTAGATTTAGACCTATTTACAGCGAGTACACGAATATGGTAACCTTTTTCTTACCATCATGAAACAAAAAACAAAATTCAATAGCGAAAATATCAACACCTTTATTGGCGAAGAAACAGAATTCAAAGGCGTTCTAAATTCTCAAGGATCACTTCGTATAGAAGGTAGTATCGAAGGCGAAATAAACTCTCAAGGAGAAGTCTACCTAGGACCTAAAAGTAAAGCCAAAGCCAATATTACCGCTAAAAAAGTTATTGTCGCCGGCGAATTAATCGGTAACATTGAAGCTATTAAAGGACTGAAAATTTGTAGTACCGGTAAAATTTATGGAGACATTACCGGAGACCGCCTTATTATAGAAGAAGGCGCTATTTATAAAGGCAAGGTCAATATGGACATTATTTCATCTCAAAACATTTATGAAGGCAAATTTGAATTAGTAAAATAGTGACAAAACCCCAGCCTGGCGAACTCTATATTTGTGGCACCCCCATCGGAAATTTACAAGACTGTTCCTCTCGTCTCCTAACCACCCTTCAAACCGTAGATATGATTGCCGCAGAAGATACTAGAACAGCTCAAAAATTATTACAAAAATTCAATATCAAAAAACCACTCATCAGTCTTCAAAAACATAATGAAAAAGAAAGATTAAAATTACTAACCAAATACCTGTCAAACTCAAAGAGTCTCGCTCTCATAAGTGATGCGGGCACGCCTAATATCGCCGATCCAGGAGCATACATCATCCGCCAATTACTAGAACAAGGCTTTCAAATCATTCCTATTCCAGGCCCATCAGCCGTCACCACTATTCTCTCGATTTGCGGCATCCTGGCTGATCAGTTTTGTTTTCTTGGTTTTTTTCCCAAAAAAAATACCGATGCTCAAAAACTTTTAGTTAAAACATCCCAAAACCAAATTCCTTGTATTTTCTTTGAATCACCAAAAAGACTGCTTAAAACCCTGGATTTTTTAGAAACTATCCCTAGCATTAAAGAAATTTTTCTAGCCAAAGAATTAACTAAATTACACGAAAAATATTTTTTTGGGACCATTACCAAAGTAAAAAATATGCTTAGCACCGCTTCTTCCAAAGGAGAATGGTGTTTTGTACTTACTTTCCAAGCTCACAAATCTTCCTCAAATTCTACCGAAGCTATAATAGAAATCCAAAAAATGCTAGACTTAGGTTTAAATTTAAAACAAATTCTTGGTTTAGGCGAAAAATATTTAAAGTTATCCAAAAATGAAATCAAAAAAATCTACTATACAATTAATTGATACCCATGCCCATCTATTTCTATCCTCATTGCCATTTGCAACCTTATGGCAAAAAGCGCAGGAAAACCATATAACTCAAATCATCAATGTAGCCATTAACCTCGAAAGTAGTCGCCAAGTTTTAGCCCTACATCAAAAATATCCCGAAATAAAACCAACCATCGGCATTCATCCTAGTGAATACCAAGACCTGGCCAAAATAAACGAAATGGAAACTATGCTCCAAAATCATAAATTCTGTGCTGTCGGCGAAATAGGCTTAGACTACTTTAAAAATTATGCGCCCCAAGCTACGCAAATAACTTTATTTGAAAAACAACTAGCCTTAGCTGATAAATATAAACTTCCCGTTATTATCCATAATCGCCATGCTGATACGGATATTTTAAAAATTATGGCTAATTTCCCAAAACTAAAATATGTCTTCCATTGTTTTTCTAGTAATCAACAATTTATCGAAAAAATATTCCATAAAAACATCTTTTTTTCTTTTACCGGTCTTATTACCTATAGTAAAAAAGGTAAAGTCCTGCAAGCACTAAAAAGCTTACCTCTAGAAAACATTATGTTAGAAACCGATTGCCCTTATCTGCCACCAAAAAAATATCAAGGGCTAGAAAACCAGCCTGCTTATCTACTAGAAACCGCTTTGAAAATTGCGGAAATAAAAAACCTATCCCTGGCTCAGGTTGCCACTCAAACCACCCAAAATGCCCAAAACTTCTTTTCTTGCCCTTCCTGCAAATAACCACTATAATACGGTAAGAAAAAAATATACCTAAACATTTGTAAACGTAAAAAATGATAAAACAAATTTTCCTAGATTATAAACTATTAAAAAAATTCCCCGGATTTTGTACCCGTTTGGAAAAACTACTCTTTACAGGCATATCTATTCAAAATTCCTTAAAAATCGTCTTAAAAGACGAGACAGCCCCATTTTATAAAGAAAAAATAAAAGCCATCCAAACTCAGCTGCTTCAAGGCCAAAATATTATTCAAACCCTACCCATCCTACTACCACAGCATCTCAATTTCCGCCTGTCTTCAGCTCAGCATTCTCCCAACCTCCAACTATTCCTTAAAGAGCTAGCTCTTTACTACCAAACAAAATTAAAAAACATACAGCTATTTCTTCAGCAAATCAGCTATCCCTTATTCCTTTCTGCTTTATCCTTTATATTAATCAATATTTTTGTTTTTACACTTTTTCCTGTATACCATGAATTTTATCAGGAAATGGGATTAACCCTTCCCTTTACGTTACAGGTCATCATCAATTTCACAAGCTTTATTAAAAAAAATTTTATTATCTTATTCTTTTTCACTTTACTACTTACAACAATATTTGCATCCAAAATTCACCTTACGATCCAAAACTTATTGTATAGCTTATTTTTTTCACAAAATACCTCAGACCTCATCTGGCTTCTAGCCATTTCATTACAAAACGGTTTTAGCCTAAAAGAAGCTTTATCGATCATCGAGCCTTCTCCCAGCCATCCTCATTACACCCAATTTCAAAAATTCAAAACAAAATTCATCCAATCCGGAAACTTCACCTCTTGCTTCACAACATACTTTCCTATTTCCAGCTATTATCAAGAACTTTTACTCAACTCTGAAAAAAGCACTATTTTTCCAGATACCCTGCTTGCAGTAGCCCAAAATCTCAATGTCCAAGAACAACAAAAAAGCCTCAAAATTTTAAAATACATTCAACCCATACTACTTTTAGTCATTGGTCTCCTCCTCTTCTTATTTGTATATTGCTCCTTTCTCCCACTACTCAATAGTATTGAATCGCTCACCATGTGATTACGTCATTAAATATGAAATATAAAGATTACTTGACATACAAAACAATATAACGCAAAATAAATCCCACAACAGGCTCTCAACAAAACTATTTAAAAAAACCGGGGTAACTTATGAACAAAAATGCGTTTTCCTTAATTGAACTTATTATTTCTATCACCATCATCGCTATCCTAGGCACTATTCTCTACCCTAATTTTTCCAAATTACAACAAAAAGCCAAAGAATCATCTCTTCAAAGTACTGGACGTTCTATACAAACTGCCATCGAACTCTATGCGTTAAACAACACCACTTATCCCTCTGGAACCAACATTCCTCTTCTAGAGCTCATAGATACCCTGAAAACCGGAGGAGAATTAACTAAAATACCCAAAAACCCTTTTACAGGCCAACAATATACTGATCAAGACCATTCAGGCAACATCGTCTACAACTACGACGAAACAGAAAACCAATACACTCTAAATATCTATGGTTCCGGAAATAAAACTATTATTTATTGTTTGGAAAATATCTAACGCGTCTCAGCCGCTAAACAAATTTTGAAGTATAAAACCGAATTTACAATTGCGAAACAGTTTGCAAAGCTTTTTTTAGTTTTTCAACAGCCGCTTTCATTATTCTGGAAATTTGTGATTCTGATAATTTATATATCTTAGCAATTTCTTTAAAAGACAAATCATCTTTAATATGCGCAATCACAATATTTCTATCGCGTTCACTTAATACTTTCATAGCATTACTCAGCTGCACCCCTTTTTCTACCTTATCCTCAAATCCCTCATCTTTTCTAATCACTAAATACAAATAAGAGGCCTCTGTCACCCAATCATAAAAACTAGTTGGATTAGATTTCGTAATATAACGAATATAATCTTTCATAGCCCCTTTGATTTTCTCATGTGCAAAAGGCCAAGGGCTCTCATATTTTTCCACGTTCCAAAGTTTTAAAGATTCTATAAATTCAAGTTGCGCTATTTCTTTTAAATCATCTTTTTCTAATTGCGCTACGTGAGAAGGTAAATGCCTTAAATATTGAGACACCACATAATTTATCTTTAATCTATAAGCCGCTAAAATATCCTCACAGTAATTTTTCAACAGATAAACTTTAGCACTATTAAAAACGCCTTCTTTAATTTCCGCCCAAACTTTCAAAACTTTTTCACTCATTAGATTCCCAGTTTTTTATAAATATCTTCCAAACAATTTCGTTTTTTAATCTCTAAAACTTTTTCGTCAGAAAAAAGTGCTCGCAACATTTTAAGCACTGCTTTTTCAATAATAAGCTTTAAAGCCCTTTTCTCTTTCAGGCTTTCAATACGCAACACAGGTAAATCCAAAACAAAGTTTCGCTTACTTTCTTTTTTAGTCTTAGACGAAGATGAAATACGAGAATATAAACTAGTATAAAAATTTTCTTCCACTATCAAAATTCCTCTACATTAATAATCCCTATAGACTGAACTTTAGCCTGAGGCACTATTTCATTATAAGAAAGAACTATTAATTTAGGATAAGTCCTCTCTACAAACTTTTTAAAATGAGGTCTCAATCGTGGAGAACACAAAATAACAGCAGTCTTATTCATTTTAAAGAAATTATTTATTAACTCTTCTATCTGTCCTAAAATCTTTTCTCCCATATGCGGTTCCAAAGCTAAAAACGAACCGTATTCAGATTGATGCACAGAATTTATCAAAGTTTCTTCCAATTTAGGATCAATAGTTACCACAGTAATCGTTTCACTTTTATCTACATACTGTGAACATATCTGTCTTGCTAAAGACTGTCGCACATATTCGGCTAAAAGATTTGTATCTCTAGAAACATGCGCATAGTCAGCCAGCCTCTCCAAGATAGTCGAAAGATCTCTAATAGAAACTCTTTCTTTGACCAAAACCTGTAACACCTTATGTACTTGTCCCAAAGACAACATATCCGGCACCAACTCTCGCACAATAGCCGCATTCGTATTTTTTACCAGCTCCAATAAAGACTGCACATTCTGTCTAGTCATTATCTCGTCTGCGTGCTGCTTGATAACTTCCGCAAAATGAGTAGCAATATAATCCGTCACATTTTGAACAGCGATTCCTGCTTCTTGCAGTTTTTCTATCTGGTCTTCAGACACCCAGGCTGCTGGCATGCCATTAGCTACATCTATTGCGTCCACCGCCGAAGCTCCTTTTCTTTTAAGCTCTGACACAGACCTTTCTACATAAAAATGTCCTGGCAACGCTTCCCCCAACGCCACTTTGGTACCCCTAATATCAATTTCGTATTGATTGGGCTGTATACTCAAATCATCCATAATCCGCACTCCCGGAATAACAAACCCCAATTCTTGGCCAATATGGTATCTCACCAAAGTCAATCTTTCTAATAACGGACCATTTTGAGAGGGGTCAATCAAAGGCACCAAATTTCTACCTGCTTTTAAACTAATAGGATCCAAAGTTAAGGTACCTAAAAGATTTTCTGGTTTCTTCATAGCTTCTTTCGCCGTATCCTGAGTCGTTTCTGAGGCCGCTGCCTCCTTCAATCTTTTAGTTTTCAAAATAACCATGGTCAAAACCGCCGATAACGCAGACATAGTCATGAAAGAAAAAGTTGGCAAACCAGGCACTAAACCAAACAAAAATAAAATAAAAGAAGTTGCCGCAAAAACTTTAGGCTGCTCAAAAATTTGTTTAGCTATATCTGACCCTAAACTTTCATCCGAAGCAGATTTTGTCACAATCAAACCAGTTGCAATAGCGATCAACAATGCTGGAATCTGTGCCACCAAACCATCACCTATCGTTAGTCTCGCATAAGTGTGAACCGCATCCCCTAAATTTAATCCTTGCTGAAATCTACCAATAATTAAGCCGCCCACAATATTAACTACCAAAATTATAATACCGGCTATCGCGTCACCTTTTACAAACTTATTAGCACCATCCATAGCCCCATAAAAGGTAGATTCTCTTTCTAGTTTTTTTCTTCTAGTACGTGCCTCTTGTGCGTCTATTAACCCAGAATTCAAATCAGCATCAATACTCATCTGTTTACCAGGCAAAGCATCCAAAGTAAATCTAGCCGCAACTTCCGCTACTCTTTCTGAACCTTTTACAACCACAATAAATTGCACCAAGGTAATAATAAAAAATGCTACCGCACCCACTACAAAATTACCGCTCGTTACAAAATCCGCAAAAGCCAATATCACCTTACCGTCAAACTCCGGGCCCAAACCCAAAATCAATTTAGTAGAGGCTACATTAAGAGACAAACGAAATAAAGTTAAAACCAACAAAATAGAAGGAAAAGTGGCAAAATCTAACGCCTGCTTAACATACATCGCCACCAACAATGTCATAATAGCCAAAGAAATATTCAAAGTCAGCAACATATCTAAAACTACCGTTGGTATAGGAAGTACCATTAAAGCTACTACCAAAATAACTACGAGAGCTATTAAAACATCTGACAATGAAAATAATTCTTTCAATGTTTTCAAATTAAACATAACAAAACAAGCTTCCTTTCAATCAAAACAACCTATCAAAATCTTTTTATCTTTGCAAATTTTAATATATATAATATACCTTATTTATCATATTTTCGTAATCCCCTTACCTTTAACGCAAATTCCTTTTTTTCTTTAAATTATAAACAAAAGCCAAAATTTCTGCTACCGCCCTATAAAATTGCGGAGGAATCGTCACTCCAACATCACCATATTTATACAAAGCCCTTGCTAACATTTGATTTTCAATAATCGGCACATAATTCTCATCAGCAACCCTCTTTATCTCTTGTGCCAACAATTTTCTACCTTTAGCTAAAATAATCGGCGCTTTAGCTATTTCCGGCTTATACTGTATCGCTACCGCCACATGAACAGGATTAGTTACCACTACGTCTGCGCCTGGCACCGCTCCCATCTGTCGGCTTTGCGCCATCTTTCTTTGCTTTTCACGCTGCCTTTTTTTTATCTCAGGATCTCCTTCCAGTCTTTTATATTCTTCTTTAATTTCTTTTTTAGTCATCATCATAGATTTCACAAATTCATAACGCTCATAAAAATAATCTAAAACAGAAATAAATATAAAAAAAATACCTACTTTAATCACAATATCCATTACTAAAGATCCGCTTAAATGTATCAATTGCCATAAACTTAAATACTGAGATTTCAAAACCAAAGGAAATTTATCTTTTAAAGCAAAAAAAACAATTGAAAAAACAATTACAATTTTCAGCACCGATTTAAGAGCAGTCATATAATGCTTCAGTGTAAAATATTTCTTAGCTTGCTCAAAAGGGTTAATTCTATTTATATCCGGAGTTAAAGTAGTAAAAGTAAATAAAAACTGTGTTTGCATTGATTCTGAAATAACCACCAATAAAAAATTAGTTATAAACATAGGCAGCAAAACCATAAAAGCTGTTTTTAAAGCGGCATTTAAATATATCCCTGAAATACCATAAGAAAACTCCGAAGGAATCTGTCCAAAAGAATAGTGCATTAGAGTAACCAAAGAATCCCATATATACACCGAGCTAATATTCAAAACGACAAAAGAAGTAATAAAAAGCAAAGCAGAAGTCAGCTCTTTACTCTTAGCAATTTGACCTTTTTTTCTAGCCTCTCCTAATTTATGAGGAGTAGGCTGCTCAGTTTTACCACTGGAATCTTCTGGCATAATTCATTACATTTGCAAAGCTAAAAATATCTTTAAAATATACTCTGCAACCCTCTCTAAAATAGTAAATAAATTCCTAACCATAATTGGCAAAATAGCCAAAAAAACAAATAAATTAGCTAAAGGCTTAAATTGCATAGCTAAGGCAAAAATATTAATATCCGGAGCTACTCTAGTCACAATCCCAAAAGCGAAATCCAATAAAAACAAAACCAATAAACAAGGGGCTGCCAATAATACCCCTATCCTAAATATATCTGTTCCCAACTGCACCAGAACCAAAGCCGCATTATCCAAATGCACCGGACTCGCCAACGGCAAAAGTTTAAAGCTCTGATAAATAGCTGACAACAACATATGATGCCCATCAAAAATCAAAAAGATAATAATTATAATATATCTTAATAGTTTAGAAAAAAGCGTTGTAGCCACCCCTACTGCAGGGTCAAATGCGCTAGCTACACCCATCGCTGTCTGCGTATCAATCAAACTACCGGCCAAAACTATCCCCGAAATCAATATTTGCGTAGAAAAACCTATAATAGCGCCAATCAAAACCTCTGCTGTCAACGCTAACGCATATGAAATACCCGCATCCGGAAAAACCTGGGGTAAAGGAACCACAAAAATCAAAATTGCAGACATCCAAAAAATAATCACGAATTTAGCTAGAGGCATAATCTCTTTACTAGAAAAAACCGGCGCATATAATACCAAACCGGCAATCCGAGCAAAAATCAAAAAAAATGTATATAATTGTTCAAACGTAATGATCATTTAGCAAACAAAGGTATATCTTTCCATAAAGTCAAAGCCAAATTAATCAACAAATTAGACATCCAGGAGAATGTCATTGCCAACACTATAAACATAACTGCCATTTTAGGCACAAAACTCAAAGTCTGTTCATTAATCTGCGTAACTGCCTGAAATATAGCAAACGTCAAACCCGCCAATACTCCGATTAAAATAGATGGGGCCGAAGCAAGTAAAATAACATTAATAGCATTTGTCATAATACTTGAAACACTATCTAGCGTCATCTTTTTCCTCCTTTGAAATTTTAAGTTCTTCTTTAATAATTATATTTTATTTCTTTATTATTATTCAAAACAATATTAATTGGATAAAAAGAGCCTGCCTGTGGCATAATATAAAATTCTATTTTTTTTTGTTCTCCGGGAGCAATGATCTCCTTATAAAATTCTTCAAGATTGTTATGATATTGTCCCTGAAAAAATTCCGTCTCTAAAATACCCTTATTCAAAATCATTACGCCCTTAATAATACCACTACTAGGAGAAAATACTAAACTTAAATTTTTATATTCATTAGATTCATTATTTAAAAAAATACCCACTTTATACAAAACACCATAATTTCCCTTTAAAATAATTTTATTTAAAGTGTCTTCAAAAAAGGGATACCCCCCAATAGTGATTTCTTTGATACCTTTAAAATCATATTGAATATCTATAGTTTTATAAGACGTTGGAAAAAACGCAAATGTATAATTATGCACCTTATCAACATCCATTAAAGACGGATATTCCGCATCAAGAACCTGCATTTTGAGATCCAATTCAGAATATTTTTCTTTGTCTAACCGTACTATTCCCCCGCAAATCTGCCCTGGCTTCAACCTCGATAATACCAAGCTTTCACTATGACCAGACTTTAAAAACAAAGTTTGTTCCTGCCCATTAAGTAAATCCGCAAAATAATCTTTAGTCGCCCGATACCCCACATACACCTCATCAAAACTCGCCTCAATGCTTGATTTAACATATTTAAGCTTACTGGTCTTTTTTCCTTTATTACTAACTAGCAAACTAACATAAATATCTTTATCAAAATTATTTTGATGATAATAAACCACTCTTAGAGGTTTCTCGCCTAATTTTTTTTTGAAAATAATTCCTGGCTCTGCTATTTTCTCTGGAAAATTACTAACAATTAGTTCTTCATTTAAAAAATAATCTCTAAAAGTTTTTTTTTCTTCCGAAATCGCCAGTACTGTAAAAACGCCAAAAAAAAGCAACCCGTAAAAAAACTTCCTATCAAAACAAATCATTTCATCTGCCTCTACTTCTACTAAAAATTAATAAGGGGGGGGCTTCAAACTTTATACTTATTGAAAACTTAAAATCAAGCCGCGAATAATCAAATTCCAACCATCCGCCAATACAAACAACAATAGTTTAAATGGCAAGGAAATTACAACAGGGGAAAGCATAAACATACCTAAAGCCAACAAAATATTACCAATAATAAAATCTATACATACAAAAGGTATAAATATTACAAAACTAATTTGAAACGCTGTTTTTAATTCCGAAATAACAAAAGCTGGAATCACCACAAAAATAGGAATATCTTCCGCTTTCTCAAATTTTTTCAACTTCGCAAATTCAATAAAAAGAGCCAAATCTTTTTTCCTGGTAAATTTCAGCATAAAATTACGCAAAGGTTGGATCCCTTTTTGAATAGCCGCTTCCTGCGTAATAGCTCCAGCCTGATATGGTTGAACAGCCTCCATATTAATCTTTGTCCAGATAGGCGACATAATAAACACCGTTAAAAACAAAGCCAATGAAACAATTACCGGGTTAGGTGGCGTAGTTTGCGACCCTACCGCCTGTCTCAATAAACTTAAGACAATCACTATCCGCAAAAAAGACGTAGTAGACATCAAAAGAAAGGGTATCAGACTAATAGAAGCAATCGCAACCAAGAGCCCTACTGAAGAGCTAAAATTTATCGGTTTCGTAAACGACTCAAAATCAAAAACAAAATCCGCAGCAGGTTGAGCGAACAAGCTGCCCGAAAAACAAAATAAAAACAATAAAATTAAAAAAATTAAGTTAAATTTTCGCATAAGTATATATCTTAAAGCAATTTTTCTAATAAGCGTACTTCTTTACCGCCAACGCTTAAAAAATATTTGCATCCTTGCACCTCAATAATAAAAAGAGTCACTCCATTATCTATCGCTAGTCTATCAACTTCTTTTATCTCTCCACTATACTTTTTTTTCTGAATAAAACCTGCTATTTTCCATAAAAATAGCAAAACCCCAAAAACTAAAAGTAAAACAACTAAAAGCTGCAAATAATAGACTAAATTCATTTATTTAAACGTGGTTCTATTTTAGTCAAACGCAACCCAAAATAATTATCAATTGCCACAACT
Source organism: bacterium (assembly GCA_018646105.1). GTDB lineage: Bacteria > Margulisbacteria > Marinamargulisbacteria > JABGVJ01 > JABGVJ01 > JABGVJ01. The sequence goes on along the minus strand of JABGVJ010000048.1, from coordinate 19,659 downwards.
TCTCCATGAGCAATAGTCTGCCCATTCACTACTAATGCCAAAGGTTCTCCTACTAAACAATTTAGTTCTATAATAGAACCTTCTCCCAAATCATAAATATCCTTTAAAGCCATTTGGGCTTTTCCCAATTCCACCGTTACCTTTACAGGAATATTATTAAAAATATTATCTTCAAATTGTACCGCCTTTGGCTTTTCTGCTAAAACAGGAAATTCAACTTCAGAAATATCCGCATCTAAATTTTCATTTACTTCTGAAAAAAACGGTTTCTTATCTTGCTTTTTCGCAATTTCAGGTACAGCTAAACTATCTGGCTTTACAGCTTGCTTAGATTTAGCAACTTCTTTTTTTACCGCCGTTTTTTTAACAATTTTTTTCTTTTTTACTGTTTTAGATGGAGCTTGTTTAGCACTCTTTGTCACATCTTTAAGCTCATCTTTTCGAAAAGCATCCTCTATCACATCATCAATCACGTTTAAAGGATCATCAAAAACTTTATTTTCCATTATCTTCTCCTTATATTTTTTACTTAAAAGTCAAAATTATCAAAAAAAACACAGGGTACCTACCCATCTATTCTATATCATCCCAAGAAAAATCATCTTCATTCAAATTGGTTTTTTCTTTTTTATTTTCTGTACTTTCAGGTTTATTTATATCTTCAATCTTTTCTTCTTGCGCTTCCTCTTCTTCTAAGTCATCTTCCTCATCTTCTTCTTGATCAAGTTCCGCCTCTTCTTCCAAATCTTCAGCATCTTGATCCGCGTCTGCTTCTATATCCTCTAACTCCATCTGATCTTCCACATCTTGAGACAGTTCTTTATCTAAAATAGCTTCCTTTTCTAAAGGTTCTTCTAATTCGGGCAACGTTGGTTCTATTGATTCCTCTAACGTATCTTCTTCCAAAGGCGCCTGTAAAAAAGTCTCTTTGATCTCTGCCTTATTTGCTTCCACGTTATCCAACAACAGTTGTACAGCACATCTTTTATGAAAGGATACTGGCTGTCCTTTTAAGCGTACAGATTCTCCCACAAAAACATCTAATGACTCGTTTACTTTATTGTCAAAAGTAATAATATCGTCTACCTGCAAATTCTTTAAATCTTTCATTGTTATATGACTTTTTCCCAATCTAACGCTAACCGGAACTTTAATATTTTTTTGCGTCTTTTGGTTCAATAACACTTCTCTTTTATCACCCTTTGTTTGCTCCGAAACTTCTTCTTTTTGCAATAACACTTTTAATATTTGATTATGATACCCTAAAATTATCTTTTGGGGCTGATCATTATCTAATAAAAAATCCATGCTGAAAAATATATAAGAATCTCGTTTTCCTATTTTTTTATCTTCTTTATAAGTTTCAAAAATCAATTTCAACTTATCTTCTTTTTCAGAAAGCTGACTTCCCCATAACTCATAATATAATGGTAACATCCCCTGAAATTCCGCAGACAAAATTTCTAAATCTATTTCCGAAAAACTATGATTTTCAGAAACCTTACCTTTACCGCCTAATAATCTATCTAATAAAACACTGGCTAAAGCCTGCCCCACAAAAGTAGTTGTCTTATTATTATTTACAGCAAAATCAATTTTCACAGCTGCTTTTCCTTGCATAGTTTTCACAAACTCTTCGTAAGATGTCTGTTGAATACCTACCGAATAAAGTTCCACCTTCATATTTATATCATCAGACAATTTTCGCGCTATTTTCTCTGCCAATCTATAATGCAACAAATGCGCCTTTTTCAATTGATCTTTTGCTAAACCATCAAAACAAGGATAATTTATCTCCGCCACCTGCATTTCTTCTAACCAAGTATCTTCTAAATTAAGTTTGGTCCAATCACCCAAAGCGGCCGGCAACTTTAATAACCTTTGAAAATTTTTAGTTTTTCTATTCATATTTTATACTTCCTGAAATAAAATTTTAACCACATTTCCATTATCCAACCCAAATTCATTATCGTTTAACCTCTCAGTAATTCTCCCGTTTTGCCACTCGCCTTGTATCTTATTGAAAAACACAACTTCCTCATTCATAGAGACTGATTCTGCCGCTGACGAGCCTTGCGGCACTCCGTTACTCCCATAGTACTCTGGAAAACTATTTGCTACCGTAATATCTCCAAACGAAGTTTGGCTAGCATCTATATTAGGCTTTAACATACCATTAAGCATTTGCTGCGCTTGCAATTGATAATATTTTAATTCTTCTTTACTTTTCTGCTTATTTTTTATATCTTTAACCTCTGTTTCATTACCCGCAGCTAAAACAAAAACCATTTTTATTTCGCCACCATTTTGCAACGAAAAAGCATATTTATCTTCTCCTAAAGATCTAATTCCCGTAATCTGACCTTTTTGCTTTACACCAGTCTCTTTATTAACATATTCTATTTCTTTACCCAAAAAACCACCCATTAGTTCTTTTATAGAAAACAAAGGCTTATTGGCCGGTGTTTGACTAGAAACTGTCGTATTAGCAACTTTTCCTGTTCCACCAAATTCAGACACTCCGGCCTCTCGATATTTAGCTAAAACACGTTCAAAATCATAGCTAAAATCTTGACCAATAAAAGCACTAGCGCCACCACCAGTTGCAGCTGTCGTATTACCGGCCATACTCATATTATTAAACCCCATATCACTAACACCTGCAAACGTTGACATCTAAATAACAACCTCCTATTCAGTCATTTCCTCTTGTATCAATTCCTCATACAAATTATCTTGTCTTTGCTCGTTCCCACTTTGTGCATCTTTATCATAACTAGCGTCTCTTCCCAATTCTAAAACATCTATTGAAAACAAATCAATATCTTTTTTTCGTAAATAATTTTCTAAATCTACTAAATTAGCCAATAATTCTTCTTTCATTTTACCATTAGCCAACAATAATATTTTAATTTTACCATCTACTTTTTTCAAAATTATATCCAAAGGCAAATCCTCATCTGATTTCAAATGAAAAGTATAAAATTTATTATATTCTGTCTTCAATTCCTTAATAGATTCAATTAGTTTATCCTTAATTAATCCTAATACCACACTAAAATTATTAGTATTAACCGTGATCAATTCCGGACTAAAACTTTCTATAAACTGCTGCAAAAGATTAACATCCTTTTTAACATTTTCTTTTACTTTAGGGTTACTGTCTGTGATTTTATTTTGTTTAGCACTATTTCGCGTTTCTTGTTTACGCTGAGCTACGTCATCTTTACCCTCATACTCTATTCTTCTAAAAGTAGCCGCGTCAATTTTTTTAAAGTTTTTTTCATTCAAATTTCCGTTTGCTTGTTTCATAAAACCCTCAAACGAGACACCCTGGGACGAAGATAGTCTTTCTAAAAAAACTGCCACATAATCTGGTATTTGCGTCTGATTAGCTGCTAATTCCACGCTCATCTGATACCGCCTTTACTTTTTTCCTGTTCATCTTTTTTAATTTTATATTTTAAAGCATCAAAAATTTGTCCTAATTTTCTAGAATAACTACCTTTTTTAATCCAATCAAAACCTAAAGGAAATCTCTGTTGCAAATCAAACCCTAAATCAGTCACTTTTAATTTTAAATCATTTACATTAACAGGATTAACCTTAGGAAAAAGAACCTTAGGAGCCTCAAAAACACGACCCAAATCTTTAATCCCCAATTTAACAAAATCCTCTATCTCAGGATTAAATTCCACCGGCACCGTGACTTTAATGTCTTCTGGCAAAATATTTAAAGCCATGTCTACCGTCTTTAACATTTCCTCTTTTGCAGGAACTTTTCCATATTTAAAATTCAATCCCGGATACGCAAAAAAATTCTGTAAAGAAACCTCATGAATATGTCCATATTCCTTATGTAAATTTGCAATTAATTGCAACATTTCTTTTCTGTACTTTTTCGTTTCCCCTAAACCCACTACAAAGCCTGTAACCACAGGCCAATTCAGTTTACCTGCCCATACCAAACTCTTAACTCGTAACCCCAGACTTTTACCCGGAGAGTCCGCATGAATTTTGGCCATCAACGCAGGATCTACCGCATCTAACATAATTTTAGCTAAAGCAGCAATTTCTGACATTTTCTTCATCTCTGGCAAACTCAAAAATCCTACATTTAATACTGGAATCAGCCCTTCCAGAAAAGCTAATTCACACATTGTATATAAATAATCAACATATGAATCAAAGCCCCATAGATCCAAAGTCGCTCTCACATCCGGAAACCGATCCGGTCTTTCACCAGCGCAAAAATAAATTTCTCTTACACCATTCATACGTGCAGCCTTAACTGTTTTTATAATGGAATAAGGAACTACCAAATTATCTTTTCTATGAAATCCGCAATAAGGACAATTATTTCTGCAGGCTCGCGAAACGACTACTGGAAGACTTTTGGAATAAGTGATAATATCACTATTGTTTTCACCTAAAACTTGTATATCTTCTTCCAATTTAAAAATTCAACTCCTTTTCATTCTAAAAAACTTATCTTTGAATCTATAATTATAGCATTTTTCACTCTGTTAATCTAGTGGAAGGGCCCTTCTAAAATCCCAAGAACCTATATTTTGCGACAGCTTTAATATTATACTATAATAAAAGACTAATCTATTGCCAACCACGGTAATAACAAATGTCTAAAGGAGTAAAAAATGAAATTTAAAGCTTTAATTTTAGCTGCTGGCAAAGGCACCCGTATGAAATCAGAAATCTTAAAAGTAGCGCATAACATAGCCGGCACCCCTATTGTAAATTATGTTATTAACACGGTTTTAAATCTAGGTGCCGAAGAAGCAATTCTCATTATTGGGCATCAAGCAAACCTCATAAAAAAAATAACAAAACATCCTCAAGTTACATACGCGCTACAAAAAGAACAACTTGGTACAGGACACGCTGTCATGCAAACCAAATCTCTTTTAAATTTAAATGAAAATGAAACGCTTATCATCTTAGCAGGAGACTGCCCGCTCATTAAACAAGAAACCATTGAAAATCTTTTAGCCATTCACAAAGAATCCAATGCTTCTGGCACAATCCTAACCACCAAAATGCCTGAGCCAGCAAACTATGGGAGAATTTTACGCGGAAAAATGGGCACCGTTACCGGCATTAAAGAAGCTAAAGATTGTTCTAAAAAAGAATTAAGTATCCAAGAAATCAATACCGGTATCTATTGTTTTCAAAGCCAACAATTATTTAAGGCTCTCCAAAATACTAACAATACCAACAAACAAAACGAATATTATTTAACAGATGTTATTCATATTTTAAAACAACAAGGTGAGCATATCGAGGCCTACTGTACCCCGGATCACAATCAAGCCATCGGCATTAATACGCGCATGGACCTTGCTAAAATAAACCAAATCATCTACAAACAAAATAATCTACATTTCATGCAAGAAGGCGTCACCATCATTGATCCCCAAACCACCTTTATAGACTCCACCGTAAAAATAGGTCATGACACCATTATCTATCCTTACACCATGATTGAAGGAAACAGCCAAATTGGTACTAATTGCATTATTAAACCACACACCTACATCAATAACGGCAAAATTAAAAACAATCAGGAAATACCACCTTTTTCCCATATAAACGCAAAAGGCTAACCAGAAAACGGGGGAATCAAATCCACATCAGGAGTCATATTTAAATAATCAATCAAATCCAAGGTTATTTTCTTAAAAATAGGAGCAGCTACCGTTCCACCCCAAATCGATTTTTGAGGAGAATCGACTAATACCAAAATCAAAATTTCAGGATTACGCACCGGAAAAAAGCCAATAAAAGAAGCAACATACTTCCCTTTCAAATATCCCACGCCTCCCTGACCAGCTTTCTGCGCCGTCCCTGTTTTACCAGCTATACTATAACCAGGAATTTTCGCCGTAGTCCCTGTTCCCTCTTCTACTACCAATCTCATCATCTCTCTAACTTCAAACGCTGTTTTTTTACTTAAAATTCGCCCTCTATTTACATAAGGTATATGAATCACCGATTTACTATCATTAGTTATAAAATGATTCACAACCTTAGGTTTTACCAAAATACCTCCATTAGCAATAACAGAAACAGCTGTAGCAATTTGTAAAGAAGTCACGCCAATTCCTTGCCCAAAAGAAGCCATCGCACTATCCAAATCATTCCAACGCCGCATAGACTTAAAAATACCTTTAGATTCCGCCGGCAACTCTATTTTTGTATGAGTTCCAAACCCAAACATTTTAATATATTTATAAAAACGCTCTTTACCTAATTCTTGAGACACCAATACCGTACCCACGTTTAAAGATTCCCTCAAAATATCACGTACTGTTTTTTTATCCGATTCCCCTTCTTTTCTGGCATGCGCTTCCTTTATAACTCGGTCCCGCACTCTAATTTTCTCTGGCACTTCAAAAACAGAATCAGGTTTCACTACACCCTCTTCTAACGCCGAAGAAATAGTCACCACCTTAAAAATTGATCCTGGCTCAAAAATATCCGTCACTGCTTTATTCCGCAAATCAGCTGTTTTATATTCATAATATTTATTAGGATTGAAATCCGGATATATAGCCAACCCCAAAACCTCACCTGTATTAGGATTCATTACGATTACTTGTCCACCCTCTGCCTGATTAGCTTCAACCCCTTCTTTCAAATGTTTTTGAGCAGAATACTGTATAAACTCATCCAAAGTAGCATAAATATCCCCACCATCGTAACTTTGCCGCACTTTCCTAGTTCCGCTACTAATCTGCACCCCACGAGGATCACTCTCCAAAATAACCTCGCCTGGAGTTCCTGATAACAATTTATCAAACTTATATTCAACACCACCCAATCCTTGATTATCAATTCCTACAAATCCCAAAAAATGAGCTCCTAAATTCTGTTTAGGATAAATTCTTTTTTCTTCTTCCATAAAGTTAATTCCCTTTAAATCCAAACGCAAAATTTTCTGATAAACATCTTCTTCCAACTTTCGTTTAATCCATAAAAAAGGAGCTTTGGAATTTAATTTACGAAATAACGTTGCTTGCTTCATCCCTAAAACAGGGCTCAAACCTTTAACCGTCACATATTTATTAGTAATTTGCGCAGGAATAGCATAAAGAGAGTATACTTTTTTAGTCAGGGCTAATGGCGCCTCATTTCTCGTATAAATACTTCCCCGTCTTGGCAAAACCTTGATAATTCTTTTGACCTGATCTTCTGCTCTTCTTTTAAATTTATCTCCGCTTAAAACCTGCAAATAAAACAGACGCACCATAAATAAAATAGGTATCAAACAAAAAAAGAAAACAAAAATTTTTAATTTTAAATTAATCTTGAGCATATTTTTTTATCATTATATAGTTTATATTCTTCACAAAACGCATCTTAAGTTCATTACGTGCTTTTTCTTCAATATTCGCCAAAGTAGTCGCATCTAAAATCTTCAACCTCATTTTTCTATTATCTTCTTGTAAAACAACTAACCGGGTTTTCAATTTTTGAGTCTGATTATTAATTCGATCTGTTTTAATGTTAAACACCAAACCCAAAATAGCAATTAAAAATATTCCTAAATATATAACAAAATAAAACATTCTTCTTCTTAATCCACTTTTCATCTTCACTTGCTGCGCCTCTTATTCTATAATTAGAAAATAACATCATTCTTTACTATAAATTTGGTTTGAGTATAACATATCTCATTAAGTTATTTTAATAGAAAAAAAATAAAAATGAACAAAACAAAAAAAACTTTAAATACTAAAAAAAATATTGCTACCAACAAAAAAGCTTTTTTTAATTACCTTATTCTGGAAAAGTATGAGGCCGGCATAGTTTTAAAAGGTTATGAAGCAAAATCCATTCGCGCTGGAAAAACAACCTTACAAGAAAGCTACGGCAAAATTATTAAAAACGAAATATGGCTTATTAATTGCCATATCCCCCCTTATCTTGAAGCATCTTATCAAAATCTCAGTCCCACACGAGACCGAAAACTACTGTTGCATAAAACTGAAATAAAAAAAATAACAGACAAAATTACCATCAAAGGATTTAGCTTAATCCCTTTAAATCTTTATTTTAAAAATCAAAATGTAAAAATAGAACTAGGCCTAGGAAAACCAAAAAAACTTTTTGATAAACGTGAATCCCTTAAAGAAAAAACTCTCCAAAAAGAAATCGCGGTGAGAATTAGGGGTAGGGGCTAAAAAGTTCACTCTGTTCACTTTTTAGCTGGTGGGCCCACTTGGACTTGAACCAAGGACCTACCGGTTATGAGCCGGCCGCTCTAACCAACTGAGCTATGGGCCCCACAAAAAAACAAACTTCAGTTTACAAATATTCTTCTAATTTAACAAGCCTCTTAGGGTGTCTCAGCTTCTGTAAAGCTTTAGCTACAATTTGACGAATACGTTCTCTCGTTACATTATAAATCCGACCAACTTCTTCCAAAGTACGCGGATGACCATCTTCAATTCCAAATCTCAATTTTAAAATCCGACTTTCTCTTTCTGTTAAATCCACCATGACTTCTTCCAAATCATCTTTTAAAGAATCCCTAACCATAGTTTTTTCCGGAACCTCCCAAGATACATCTTCTACTAAATCACCTATAGAATACCCATCCTCTTCACCTACCGGCGTTTCTAACGATAAAGGAACCTGGGCAATTTTAATCACCTCTTTCACCTTATCTACAGACAGACCTATCCGCTTTGACAGCTCCTGTTCATTAGGTTTCCTAGACAACTCCTGAAACAACTGCCTAGACACTTTTCTTAATCTATTAATAGTCTCTACCATATGCACCGGGATTCTAATAGTACGCGCTTGATCTGCAATCGCTCTTGTTATAGCTTGCCTTATCCACCAGGTCGCATACGTACTAAACTTATATCCTTTAGTATAATCAAATTTTTCTACTGCTCTAATAAGTCCCAAATTACCTTCTTGAATAAGATCTAAAAATAAAATTCCTCTACCAGTATATTTTTTAGCAATACTAACCACTAATCTTAAATTAGAAACAATCAATTTATCCTTACTACCAATATCTCCTTCTTCCACTTTCTGAGACAAACCATATTCATCTTCTTTAGTTAATAATCCAACTTTACCAATTTCTTTCAAATAAACCTTAACCGCATCATCACTATTTAAATTGGAAGACAAAGAACCTCGGCCCACATTTAAAATTTTAGATACAACTACATCAGCAGAAACAACATTATCAGGAACAAAATCTTTTTCCTCAGCATCAACAGAAACTCCAGTTCCTCGATTAATATTCCCTACAAAAACATCGGACTGAATATCGGCCATATTAAACCTCCCGTTTATTTAATCACAAGATTATGTAACTCGCTTAATAACTTTATCCCTCCTGCTTCGTCACCTCGTTCTTCTAATATTTTCAACTCTTCTTTAATTTCTTTGATTCTTTGCTTTTTATCATATCCCCCAAACAAATCCAAACATTGCTGCCAATCTACCGTTTTAACAATCTTATTCTTTAAATCCTGCCCTATCAAAATACCGTTCAATATGTTCTGCAATTTCTCCAACGTAACATTATTTAATAATTCGGTTCCTATCAATTCACTATCTAATATCAATAAAACTAAATCTCTATGCTCTTCACTAATAAGTTCTACGTTTAAAACCTTTTTCACTTCAGCTCTTTTATCTAAGTCATGAACGATTGCGTAAATTAAAAATTCTTCTGCTTGCTGATACTTATTTTTTCTAGAAATTTTAGCGTAATTAAGACGATTTGAAATATTATAACTACTTTTCCTTATTTTCGCTACAATTAATTCTTTTTCTACTTTTAATTTAGTGGATAAATTTTTAATGAAATAATTTTGAATGATAGGGTCCGTCTCACTTCTCAAAAAAGGAATTAGCTTTTCAATCACTTTAGACACATTTTCTATTTTGTCTATATCATATTTTTTTAAACAATTATCTAAAACAAAATCAATCATATTAATCGGGCTATCCACTAACTGCTGAAAAAAATCTTTTCCTTTATTTAATAAAACATCTGCCGGATCCTTTTCCGGAAAACATATCACCTTAACCTCTAAATTCATACTTCTCAAAACTTTATAACTTCTCTCAACTGCTTCTTGACCTGCCGCGTCACTGTCCATAGCCAAAAAAACTTTCGTCGTAAATCTCTTAATCAAACGAGCATGTTCATTGGTCAACGCTGTCCCCATCGTAGCCACACTATTTTTAAAACCATACATATGCGCCATTAAAACATCCATATACCCTTCCATTACCAATACAAACCCATTTTGTTTAATATGTTTTTGGGCCTGATCCAGCGCATAAAAAAGCTTTCTTTTATTAAATAAAATTGTTTCCGGTGAATTTAAATATTTAGCTGTATTTTCTCTAGGGGTCAAAATCCTACCCCCAAAACCCAACGTCCTTCCAAAATGATCCAATACCGGAAATATTACGCGCCCTCGAAACCTCAGGATATACTCTTCGGATTCTGTTTTGTACAACAAACCACTTTTATTTAAAAACTCTTTACTAAATCCTTTTGACAATAAATAAGGCAACAGACTAGACCTTGCGTCCGCATAACCCACATGAAATGTCTTCATTGTTTCTAAAGATAATCCTCTAGCCAACAAATATTCTCTTGCATTTTGATTTTTCTGTAATTCGTTTATCCAAAACTCTCTAGCCAGACACAATACTTCTAAAATACTTTCTTTATCTTTTTCATCACGATTATTACGATAATGTTGAAACTCTGATTTTTGTTCCTCAACAATTTCTACCCCGATTTTTCTAGCCAGCTCTTTCACCGCTTCTGTAAAAGTCAAATTATCTATCTTCATAATAAAGGCAATAAGATCCCCAGAGCTATGGCAACCAAAACAATGCCATATCAATTTTTCAGGACTTACCACAAAAGACGGGGTTTTTTCAGAATGAAAAGGGCACAAACCAACGTAGTTTGTGCCCTTTTTTTTAAGGGTTACATATTCAGATATGATATTAACAATATCTGTATAAGATTTAACCTGTTCTATTGTTTTTTGAGCAAGCATTCAATGTTACGCTAAGGTCTCCTTAATAACAGCTTGTGCCGCAGCCAATCTAGCAATCGGAACTCTATATGGCGAACAAGAAACATAATTAAACCCTACTCTATGACAATACTCTACAGAACTAGGTTCTCCACCATGTTCTCCACAAATACCTATCTTTAAATTAGGTTTAACTTTTCTTGCTTTTTCAAAAGAATACTCAATCAATCTACCAACACCGGTCTGGTCTAACACTTGAAAAGGATCGTCTTTCAAAATACCTTTTTCCACATATTCTGGTAAAAAAGAACCAGAATCATCTCTTGATAAACCAAAACTCATTTGCGTCAAATCATTAGTCCCATATGAAAAGAAATCAGCTTCTTCTGCTATCAAATCTGCCGTTAACGCTGCCCTAGGGATTTCAATCATTGTACCAATCGTATAATTAAGTTTAACGCCTTTTTCTTTAATAACCGCATCAGCAACATCTTTAATTAATTGTCTTAACGTAGACAACTCATTAACTTCACTTACTAAAGGCACCATAATTTCAGGTTCTACAGAAACACCTGCCTGGCTCGCGTCAATAGCCGCTTCAATAATCGCTCTAGTTTGCATTTCGCAAATTTCAGGATATGTAACAGCCAGACGACAACCTCTATGTCCCAACATCGGATTAAATTCGCTTAATTTATCCACTTTAGCTTTAACTTCCGCAACGGTAATACCCATTTCTTTAGCCATTTCCTGTTGAGCTTCTGCTTCATGCGGCACAAATTCATGTAATGGCGGATCCAAAAGTCTAATAGTTACAGGCAACCCTCTCATTACTTGAAACAATTCCAGAAAATCTTTTTTCTGTATTGGCAATAATTTATCCAAAGCTTTTCTTCTATCTGTTTCATTATTTGCCAAAATCATTTCTCTAACAGCTTTAATTCTATCGCCTTCAAAAAACATATGTTCTGTTCTACAAAGTCCAATACCTTCCGCGCCAAATGTTTTAGCAACTTTAGCATCTAAAGGAGTTTCCGCATTTGTTCTAACCTTTAATCTTCTAAACTCATCCGTCCATTGCATTAATTCACCAAATTCTCCGGAAAGCTCAGCTTTAATCAAAGGTACCTGTCCCAAAATAACTTCACCTTTAGAGCCATTTAAAGTGATATAATCACCTTCTTTGATTTCTAAAGATCCCACTTTCAATAACTTCGTATTTTCATTAATATCACAAGCTCCACAACCAGCTACACAACATTTACCCATTCCTCTAGCAACTACCGCAGCATGACTTGTCATTCCGCCTCTTGCCGTCAAAATTCCTTGGGCCACGTGCATACCACCAATATCTTCAGGCGAAGTTTCTTCTCTTACCAAAATAACCTTTTCACCTTTTTCAATCCATTCTTCTGCTTCATGGGCTGTAAACACAACCTTACCCACAGCAGCACCAGGAGAAGCTGGTAACCCTTTTGCAATAACTTTAACCTGAGCTTTAGGATCAATCATCGGATGTAAAAGTTGGTTAATCTGTTCTGGATCAACTCTCATCAAAGCTGTTTTCTTGGAAATCATACCTTCTTTAACCATATCTACAGCTACTTTTACAGCTGCAGGCGCGGTTCTTTTACCATTTCTAGTTTGTAATAAAAACAGTTTTTTGTCTTGAATCGTAAATTCCAAATCTTGCATATCCGTAAAATGATTTTCAAGTTTTAGATAAATATCTTCTAATTCCTGATATGCTGATGGCATTGTATTTTTTAATTCCAAAATTGGTTGTGGAGTTCTGATCCCAGCAACTACGTCTTCGCCTTGAGCATTCATCAAAAATTCACCAAAAAACTTTTTCTCGCCTGTACCAGGATCTCTAGTAAAAGCTACTCCAGTACCTGAAGTTTCGCCCATATTACCAAAAACCATCGCCTGCACATTAACAGCAGTACCCCATTCCGCAGAAATTTTATTAATTTTTCTATATTTAATCGCTCTATCCACATTCCAAGACCTAAAAACCGCGCCAATTGCTAATTTCAATTGTTCTTTAGGATCTTGAGGAAACCCAATTCCTTTATCTTTCAGATAAGCTTTGTATTGAGCCACAATTCCTTTCAAATCTTCTACAGTCAAGTCTGTGTCCTGTGTAACACCTCTGCTGTCTTTTGTCTTTTCCAAAATCTTTTCAAACGCGCCATGTTCCAAATCTAAAACTACATTTGAAAACATTTGAATAAAACGTCGATAACTATCATAAGCAAATCTTGCAGACCCTGATTTTTTAGCTAATCCCTCAACCGAAACATCATTAAGTCCCAAATTCAAAACCGTATCCATCATCCCAGGCATAGAAACTCTTGCCCCAGACCGAACAGAAAACAATAAAGGATCATCTTGACTACCAAACTTCAAGCCCATGGACTGTTCAACTTTTTCTAAATTCTCATCTATTTCTTTCAATAACGCCGCAGACAATTGCTGATTATTCTCATAATAACTATTACATTCATCCGTAGAAATCGTAAAACCAGGAGGAACCGGTATCCCCAAATTAGTCATTTCTGCCAAATTCGCTCCTTTACCTCCTAAATCATTACGCATCGTAGCGTTGCCTTCTGCTTTTTTGTTGCCAAAAAAATACACTTTCTTTTTTTGCATAGTTGTCATTATTTTTTTCCCTTCTTTTTTTATTTGATTTTTTTAATAAGCGTAAGCTTAAAATAAATTATCACAAATACCTTTAGTTGACTAGAGCAAAAATCAATTTATTAGAGGTATGCAGGCCTGAAATAACCAGTCTCCAATTACTGGCCAAAGCGCTTTAGACAAATACCGCAAAAAGTTACCAGATTAAGCACAAAAGGGGTCGCAATTGGCACCTTGAATTAAAAAAATGTTATAATTAAATAAATCTTATTATTACATTGCAACATAAATATTTTTTAAAACGATAATTTTATAAGTACAAGAATTTGAGAAAACGATTATGAATAATAAATATAAAATTGTTGCAAAAAAAACTGAGGTTTTTCCTAGCCAAAACCCCAAACCACAACGCAAAAGAACCGAACACTCTTACATACGTAGCATATATGACTGCGCAAGCACAGGATGTGTAAAAACGCTTACTGAAATTCATGAAGAGATTGGAGCGAAGAAATTCGGAATACTCGTTAATATACGGCCTTTAGGAAAAACTATGAGTGCCTTACATATAGCTTGCGTACAAATCAATCCCGATAGAGCTTACGATACTGCAAAGTTTTTACTTGAACATGGAGCAAACGCGAATGTTAAAAAAACAGATAGCCTTGATACTCCACTATATGCTGCTGTTGCAAAACAATACAGCAAACTGATCTTGTTATTACTTAAATATCAAGCGAATAAGTCTTTTGCTAATAAACGGGGAAAAACGCCCTATATGTTAGCACTACAAAAAAAGGCTTTGTGCACGCAAACCGAAGTATTAAAAGCGCTAGCTTAGTGCCATTATTTGTTCTAAATACGTGACAGCCTCTGAAATTTCGATTTCAACAATTTTTTTTTCTGCTATTAAACGATCCTTATCTTCTCTGATTTCAGCCAACAACTTTTCTGGGGGTGAAGGAGTATATTCTCTATAAGATATGCCTTCACAGCTGATAAAACCTAAAAACATTAAAGTTGAAACAGCATTTTCCAGATATTTGGCAGAATCACTATAAACAGCGTCATCATCTAATACTTCGCTCATGCGATAGCCATTATAAAAATACAAATAAAAAGCATTTAGTAAAGCCTTCATGTCAAAACCCTTTTGATATAAAATTTTAGCTCTATATAGCTTAAATGATATATTTTCTGGGTCTTCTGCTAGTATTGTAACTACTCTAATTTCTCCAATCGGCATTTCAGCACAAGCCACTAAATCACTTAAAGAAAAAGTAGTACCTCTAGGATGATTATGGGTAATAATCATCTCTGTGCAATCTAATAATTCTCCTTGTAAATCTTGTAATTGCAGATTTAAACTAGTACCAATAGCATAGTTTACAATAATATTCTCTTTATCAACCAAAAAACCTAATTCAATTGGGAAAAAACATACGGTCTGTTCAAGTTGCTCTAAAGTAAAGGATTGCCCAACAATGGATCCATTCCACAACCGCCTAAGTATATTGTCATTTACAGAAATATCTATATCTCTAGCCCGTAAATAATTTTTCAGTAATCTCATCAGGGCAGCAGTAGTTATGCTAATTTCATCTTCTCTTCCACAACTACTGACACTACGCTCGCTTTCAAAGGAAGGCCTCCCTACTTCTTGATCTTGTTCCCCTTTGGGATGCAGTGCGATTAGCGGTTTAATGACGCTTCTTTTTTCAGTATATTCAATTACATCTTGAAAAAAGAGAAATCTGCCTACAGAGTTAATCTCTGTTAGATCATATTCATTTTTAATCCAACCACAAAATTTTAACCAAGTAACTAGCTTAGTACTTATTCCTTCTTGTTCAGCCAGAGTTTCCATCAACTCTGCACTAAAAAAATCAGGAAAATCTTCAACCAATCTATAAGTATTCAGGCAAGCAATAATGAATTGAAGTTTATTTTGTTGTTTTTGAGGGTTTAAGCTTCTACTTACAAAACCAGCATCCATAATAGGATTTAGAAATTGTAAATATTCTATAATATCTGCAGAATGATCAGGGAATTTGGGCAACGGTCTTCTTTCCACAAATACCACATTTTGAGGTATCGCAATAACTTTCAAAAAAACCATTTACCCCCTCCAATATTTTTTTACCTGTATATTTACTCATCCTTAAAGCAAATAACAGGAATAAAAAATTATCATATAAAATCTTTTACGTCAATATATGCCGGAAAACAATCTGGTCTCTTTAGCGCAAGACATTTAGGCCTCACCCCCGTCACTTGCGGAATCGATGTTTTCATTCCAGTAAAAGGTAATCGCTACCAGCGATGGTGTTAATGCAAAGGCCTGCGGCCTTTGCATTAACACCCTGACGTAAGTCAGAAAGGAAAAAAAAATTATGGATAAAATCCTAATCATAGACGATAACTCATGCATCCGTGCAATGCTAAAATTTCTTCTAAACGAACACGAAATTCTAGAAGCAAAAGATGGAGAAACAGCTTTAAAAATCCTTAAAAAACAAAAAAATATTAAATTAGTAATTACAGATTACCAGTTACCAGGCATGGATGGTTTAGAAATCATTAAATGGTTAAAAACACACCATCCAGAAATAGCAATCATCCTAATCAGCGCATGTACAAAAATCATTGTTGGTGCAAAAAAACTAGAAATCGAGCATGCTTTCCCCAAACCATTTAAGGATATAGATTATATTTTAGAGCAGATCAAAAAAATTATGGGACGATAAACCTCTCTTAAAGCGTCTATAAATTTGGATATCAGCAAGACAAAAAATATAATCCTCTTTGAAAAAGAGTAAAATTTAGATTTAGACACAGGGAAACAAGAAAATAAAATTCGAGTTTATATTTAATAAATGAGAATTTTAGAGACGAAGTTTACCGCAGTATAAAGCTAAATTATCCTTTTTCAAAGAGGATTGGTGGAGCCAAGCGGGATCGAACCGCTGACCTCTTGAATGCCATTCAAGCGCTCTCCCAACTGAGCTATGGCCCCTTAATAATGAAAAATCACTGCTTTATTCTCTAAAAAATCATCCAGTTTATAATAATCACGTAAATCTTTAATAAAAATATGCACCATAAAAACATTAAAGTCAATAATCAACCAACCACTGTCCGGTTTACCCGAAACATTAGGACTACAATTAATTTCCGAACCCGCATATTTCTCTTGAAATTTCTTAGCTGTCGCCAAAATATCATTCGATATCGCTTTACAATGTATAAAATTATTAGCGCTCAAAATCAGTAAAAAATCCGCCAAAAAATCATCTTTTAATTTATATACTTTAATTTCTTTAGCTTGTTTATCTTCACAAACTTTAATAATGTCTTCTAAAAAAACCTCATTATTTTTTTTCATTTTTCCCCTTATTTTCCATCTTCTTTTTCAATTCAGCCCAATCTTTTCCCAGCACTATCGTAATATCCGTCCCTTTTTGTGGTCTATCGTATACTATAATATTTTCAGGATCAATAAAAAAATAATTAGCTAATCGCAAAACCGCTTCCAAATTCCCTTTCCAATCCACAATCAAAGTTTTTTGATACTTAAAATTACCCGCATTATCAAATCTTTTTACTTTAAACCCTTTCCCTTTAAAAAAACGGGCCCCATGCTGTGCTAGAAAATCCGCCCCATTCCCATTTAAAACTTCTAATACTAAAAGCTTATCTTTTGCCAACAATACTCTGTTTTCTATTATCTTAACTTGCGCTACTTTAACTTCTACTTTTTTAGCTACCTTCTTAATTACTTTTTCTGTCTTTTTCTTTTCTTTTACCGCCACTTTAACTACTTCTTTTTCTTTCTTTTTAGCAACTTCTTCTACCTTCTTCTTTTTCTCTAAAATTACTGGTTTCTTTTCTAAAACAGAAGGCTGTTCCAAACTCAACTTTGCTACAACCTTTTTCTCCAATAATACTTTTTTGCTTTTCTTTTTTATCTCTGGCTTTACAGCTACCTGCTGCCCCGTCAATTCTGGCAAACTCTTCTCTTCCTCAACAAACCCAAACAAAACTTCTTCTACCGCACCATCCATTTTTGCCATATTAGGCCGCCAATAACTCACTCCATTAACCACGGTTACCGCACCAGGAACCGTTTCCGTAAAAACCCGTCCTTCTTTATAAGCCTTACTAAAATAAGTAGCCAGGCTCATAACCTGAGGTACACTCAAATTTGTTTTCACATTCGAGCTAAGCTTAACTATCATATTCGGATATTTCAGCAACTCGGTTACTTGCAAAAACTTGGTCACAAAAGCTTTTACAAAACTTTGTTGCCTCTTAATTCTACCAATATCCCCTTTAATATCATGCCGAAACCTCAAATATTCTAAAGCTGTTTTTCCATCCAATTTCTGTTTACCTTTTTTTAAATTCACATACAAATCACCGGCTTCATCCACATAATACAAATCTTTAGGCACATCTAAAGTCACCCCGCCTATTTCATCTACAATTTTTTCCACACCTTTCAAATCTACTTTGACATAATAATTTATCGGAATACTCAATAATTCAGACACTGTTTTTTGCAATAACGGCACGCCTCCATAAGCATAAGCATGATTAATTTTTGTAAACCCCACCCCAGGAATATTCACTCGCGTATCTCGCGGTATAGACAAAATACCTACTTTGGCTTTTTCCGTATCTAAATGCAAAATCATAATTGTGTCAGATCGTTTAATAATCTTTGTGTTATCCACCCCAATCGCCAAAATATTAACGCCTTGTAAAGTTTTACGAGGCATCACATTTAAAAAAAACTCTAACACCGTAATTTTCCCAAAAAATAACGCGGTATATGGCAAAACAATTAAAATCAAAAGCAATAAAATAGCAGCTAAAAAAACCGTCTTAGCTTCTATAAATTTATTTATATTTCTCACTTATTTATACTTTCTAGATTATATTTCCACAACCGCCATAAATCTCGCGTAATTTTTTCCGTATCTTCCACTAATAATTTATCGTTATAATAATTTTTACATTTCACAGTCGCCGGATGTATTTTTAAATTTCGTTTCGTCAAACTAATTATACTTGAAATAGCCAATGCGAAAACAGCTTTATCTAAATCCTTATTTGCTAAAACTTTAATATATTCCAAATCCGCAAAATCGCGTTTAGGCTCTATATAATCCGCTATATATAAAATCTGGTCTAATTTCGTCATTTTAGCTTTCCCTGTAGTATGCCATTTTACCGCATTCAATACCGCCACATCGTCGATCAAAAATTTATATTTAATAAAATCAGGGGCAATCAAAGCATGCCATATTTTAGGGTACTCATAAAAACATTTTTCCAAAGATGTATGATGTTTAATCTGATTTGTTTTAATATGCTCTAAAGTTAATTCCTTAGCCACATCATGCAACAAACCAGCTAAATATGCCTTCTTTTGATTTATTCCCCAAACTCCAGCTAAAATTTTAGCTTCTTTAGCTACGTTTAAAGAATGTTCAAACCTTTCCCCAGAAAAACATTTTTGTACTTTCTCCATTAACTGTTCCAAAATATTTTCACTCCTACCAGATTATATATAACTTGCTCTTCTAAAACGGTCATCATCATAAATGGTATTACACTCCAGAACAAGACCTAGCGTTTTCAAACTCAAAAAAAAAGAGACTGCCCTAGCAGTCTCTTTTTTAACAATATCTTCAATCAAACAATTAAAATAAAATTCCGCCTTGGAATACATAATAAGTAACTGGGTTAATATTAACTTCTGACCCTAAAGCAAATGTATTCATT
Organism: bacterium; assembly: GCA_018646105.1. Classification (GTDB taxonomy): domain Bacteria; phylum Margulisbacteria; class Marinamargulisbacteria; order JABGVJ01; family JABGVJ01; genus JABGVJ01. The sequence continues at coordinate 175 of JABGVJ010000048.1, read as the reverse complement.
GCAAAATCAAATTTAAATATTAAGAAATCCCAGCCAAAACCACCTACGATAAACCCATGGTTTAAACCGCCACGTAACCTTATAGACTCATTCAAGATTCTAGCTTCAGTTCCAATATTTAACTTTTTAAAAAAACTAGTTTCTGAAGACACAACCTGATAATCAATCGCTAAAT
>JABGVJ010000070.1 GCA_018646105.1 bacterium | reverse complement strand
TAATTTCTAATATCTGCCAATTGATTAGAATTAAAATGAGACACATCCTCATTTCCTATCGAAATCTTACCTTTCGATGGCTTGTCCAAACATCCAATCAAATTTAGTAACGTTGTTTTACCAGAACCTGACGGGCCCGCAATAGAAACAAAATCACCTTCGACAAAAGACAAATTAATATCTTTTAACGCCGGCACTTCCAATTTTCCCAAATGATAATATTTAAATAATTTTTCCATCTTCACTACAGACATAAACCTATCCTCCTTAATCTCTATCTAATATATTACTATACCCGCCAAAATTTCCATAAAATAATTTTAGCAGCATAACTACAAATTATGATGATGATTTATATCTTTTCAGTCGTTTAAAAATAGCGATAGAGGGATAGTTTGAACTGACGTTACTTCCTAAAGCTTTTCACGAAAGCCTCAACTTCCGGGATACCGCCCTGATACACAAGATACCCATTATACGGTTCTCTTTTTGTTGTTTCATCATTGATCGGCGTCAACATTATTTTTTTAACTTCTTCCGGATCTTCCGTTTGGCCTAAAGCCCAACCAAGTTTAACAAATGCCACTTCTGGCAACATATTTTCTGCGGGCACAATTCCTGCCGCTTGCAAATCTCTGCCTGTATCATATACATTCATATGCACATAACCCCATAAAGTTTGTAAAGTCATATACATACAAACTCCCTTTTTATGCGCTCGTTCTATAGCCGGATATATTTTTTTATTAACATGACCTAAACCAGTTCCCACAATCACGATACCTTTATACCCCTTATCAACCATAGCGTCGATAACCTCAGAATCCATCCCCGGATAATAATAAAGCATACAGGTTTTTTCATTAAAGTAAGGAAGAATTTTAACCTTACGATCTTTTCTTCTTTTATGATATTCCGGTTTAATATGTGTAATTTTATCTCTAGTAATCATGGCCAAAGGAACATCGCCAATAGTACGAAACGTAGATCTATAGGAAGAATGCATTTTACGTACACGCGTACCTTTATGTAGCAGTCCGTATTCATCTGAAGTCGGCCCAAACATACAAACCATAACTTCCGCGATATCCGAATGCCCCGCTGCTTTCATCGCATGCATTAAATTCAAAGCCGCGTCTGAACTAGGTCGGTCCGAAGATCTTTGTGATCCCACCAAAACAATAGGTACTGGTGAATCCTGTACCATAAAAGTCAGCGCCGCAGCAGTATGATGCAAAGTATCTGTCCCATGCCCAATCACTATCCCATCTATCCCATTTTCAATTTCTTTACCAATAGCAATTGCGAGCTCTTTATATTGTTCAGGCCCCATATTTTCACTGAAAACAGCAAAAACTTTTTCAGTTTCCAAATTACAAATATCAGCTAATTCTGGTACCGCACCATACAATTCCCCTGGCGAAAAAGCCGGAATAACCGCACCTGTACGATAATCCAATCTTGATGCTATGGTACCGCCAGTCCCAAAAAGCTTCACCCTTGGCAATCCCGGTGTACACGGAAACTCTTTTTCCGGAATCTTATAATTAGCTTTCTTATAACCTAATTCTTTAATATCCGTTATGGTCTTAATATCTACTCCTACGTTATAGCCAGTAGCGATTTTTAAAACTAAATGTTGGTCGTCATCATTTTCTGAACGCGGTAAAATAGTACCCTCAAATACACCTTGCGTAGTTGTTACCAAAGCCTTACTCCATACCCGCACCTTGTGTTTTTTTAATGTCTCTAAAGAATCCCCTTTATATCCATCCATTTAAATTAATTCCTTTAATTTTTTTAAAGCTATATTCCCCAAAGCCCTAACTTTAATTTGGCCTACAATCCAATGATGATCAATATCTGGTTTTTTAGATTGCTTAATTTTACTAAATTTTTTCGCTAATTCTTGAACTTCCGTTTTTAAACTTTCTAAGCTCACTTTTTGAAAATTTATCTTTTGCAAAATATTCTCAAAACTTTGTTTAGAATCTTGGTATAAATACTTAAGCATTGGCTTAATAATAGCTTGATCTAAATTTTGTTCTTTAACAAATTTTATCAAGTCATAAACATGTTCATACGTAAAAAAAGCGCATTTCTTAAACTTTCCTTCTAGATTTTTCAATTTATGTCCTAAAAGCCCGCCTATAAATTTGGGCGTTACTTTTAATTCTGTAACTATTTTTTCTAATACCGGATACAAATTCTTACTTAAAATATAAGTATACGTATCTGTAGGCACTCCCCATTTTTGTAATTGATTGTACATATCAACAACCGCTACTGGTATTTCCTGTCTTAAATTCTCTACATATTCATTTTGCAAAGAAATCGGTGGTGAATCGGTGTCTGGATACATTCTATTCGCACCAGGTAACACTCTTTCGAACAACGTTGTTCCGTTAAGTAAGGATTTTCTTGTTTCAGCAGGAACTCCTTCAAAAGCCATCTGACATCGTTCCTCAATCGTCTCCAACGTTGTTGCCAGATCATCTTCCGGTGTCCAGACCAAAATTTCCGCATCATCATCATTGAAATGTTCATTAAAAATCATGTTTGGCTTTTCCAAACAAGCAATTACTTTTAAACGATCACTAATTTCATCTGCAAAAACTCTTCCAGGTTGTGTGAAATAAGACAAAATACCTTTAAATCCAGGTAAAATCACCTGTACCAATTTTTCATTATTTGCTTGTGCTTGCTTCATAGCTTCTGTAAGCGGTTCCACTTTATCAAAACTGATTTCCGTGACTTTTATTTTCCAATTTTGAGAATCCTTTATTTTTTTCTTTAATCTATCTCTAATTTTTAAAAGAGCCCATTGTCTAAAAACCTCATTATGGGTCAGTTCCGGTATCCATTTCGTATGTGCTACGCCTTTAATTTCTACCCGAGTACCTCCGGTACAACTGACATTTACATCCTGTCTACTAGCGCCGGTACCAGTTCTTACCAAACCCGTACTTCTATTTAAAAAACGAATATAATCACAAGCATCCTTCACTTCATCCGGATTTTTCATGTCTGGATAAGTTACTGTTTCAATAAGAGGCATTCCCAATCTATCTGTTTTATAAACACGTTTATGTTTAATGTCTGATATTTCACGACAAGAATCCTCTTCCAAACTAAGCTGGATCAATCTTACTTTTTTATTTTTAGGATAAATTTCACCATCCACCCCAATAATTACAGTCCGTTGAAATCCAGCAGGAATACTACCGTCCAAATATTGTTTTCTCGTAATATGAACTTCTCCCACAATATTTAGTTTACAGGCCAAAGAAACAATAATAGCCCGCTCTAAAGCCTGTTTATTTAAAGGAAAAGGAGGAGTATCGTCAATTTCATAAGTACAAGAATTTTTATCATTAATCCGATAAACAATCTCTTTTTTAGTCTTAAATTCCATCAAAGCAGTTCCGTCATATTCCCCTAGCTCACTCAAAGTAGGCCTCATATGACGAATAAGCTCCGCATTATATTCATCATCCTGATGATAAATACCGGCAGGACAACGACAGAAAAGTTTTTCTTTCGTGTCTAGCTGCTGATGCACTTCCAGACCCGACATAAAACCAAGGTCATCATAAGTTTTTTGGGTAGCATCTTTGCGCGCAATATACCCCACTTCTTTCTGGGATTGCTCATAATTATTAAATACCTCTATTTTTCTTTCCACCATAAATAAAAGTCCTTTATAAAAATTTATCACAAAATAATATTTCTGAAAATCTGCTGAAAACAATTAAATATTAGCACTATTAAACCAACTTGTTAACTAACCCAAGCTAAAAATACTACAAAATAAGTTGCAAAAAAAAAGACGTCGACGGCTCTAGTTTTGCAAATATACTTTTAACTGCGTATAAACTTTTTTATTTAGAATATTAATAATTTATATAAATAAAAAAAACTCTCTTTATTCTAAAGACATTCCATCCACCTAGTTTTTCACCTAAATGATGACAAGCTCACATTTATATATTAAAATTAAACCTTAACAATCTATTCTAAATTTAAAAAGGATATTTTTTAATTATGCATGACCCAAATTTTCATTCGTTCTCCATCCCAGTAATGGGTACCTCTTTTACAGTTGACTCCCCGCTTAAAGTAGCACGCTTTGGCATTTCTTCGGTTATCTCCATTATGAGTGATGAACTTTGCGAGCTAATGCGGCAATATTATAGTAAAATTTATCACAAATCATTTAATCCTGTTCCATTATCAGATTATGACTACAGAGCCAAACGAGTTACTGCTTATCTCGACTTACTGAACGAAATTGTTAATGAACAAATCCAGAAACTCAAACAAGAAGAATTTACATCTACCACAGATCTCACCAAATATTTTGAATTACTAGATGAGCAAACACCTTTAAAACAAACTTATCTCAAAATGCTTTCTCTAACTGCTTCTTCCAAAAAAACTAATTTACAGGAAGAACTAAAAAAACAGGTTAAACCAGGTTCTATTGATGTCAATATTATGACAAAAGTAGACAACCAAACCTATGATAAAAAAAGAAACCAAAAACCCAGCGAATATTCAGACGCTCTTTCTCTTTTAAGAGGTTACGCCAACAGTAATTTAACTTCTTCGGTTATTTTTTCAGCCAGTTTTAATTTAAGACTTTATTCTTATGTAGCAGAATTTCCAGATTTTTATCCAGATGAAAACGGCTTTATCAAGAAAAAAATAGTTCTCAAAGTTTCAGACTATCGTTCCTCTATTACTCAGGGCAAAATATTTGCTAAAAAAGGACTTTGGATTTCTGAACATCGTATCGAGTCCGGCCTCAACTGTGGAGGCCATGCCTTTGCGACCGAAGGCCATCTTTTAGGTCCTATCTTAGAAGAATTTAAAAACAAACGTGAAGAACTCAAAAGTTTTCTTTTTGAGTTATACAAAAAAGGCTTAGTTCAAAAAAACAAAAAAACACCGGCAACACCACCTGCAACCAAGTTTACAGCCCAAGGGGGTATAGGTACTGCCGCAGAACATAAATTTCTAAAACGTTACTATAATTTAGACACCTTAGGCTGGGGCTCTCCCTTTCTACTTTGCCCAGAAGCCAGCAATCTCGACGATCATACCTTGCATCTTTTAGCAAAATCAAAAAGAGAAGACTTCTACATCAGTCATCTTTCACCTTTAGGTGTCCGCTTTAATTCTGTCAAAAACACCCTTAGCGATCTTAATAGAGCCAAAAAAGTCGCGGCCGGCACCCCTGGCAGCGCTTGTCCTAAAGGACACCTGGCTTTTAATACCGAATATACTCAAAAAAACATCTGCGTCGCTTCTGCTTTTTATCAAAAGAAAAAACTAGCCGACCTAAAAAATCAAAATTTATCTGAACCAGAGTATCAAAAGGCCTATCAAAAAATTATCCACAAAGCTTGTCTTTGTGAAGATCTTACCGCCCCAGCTCTTTTAAAATATCAAATTAGTACCAATCGACCTCAAAACCCCACTGTTTGCCCAGGTCCAAACATTGCTTATTTTACTAAAACAGTCTCTTTAGCAGAAATGCTTGGCCATATTTATGGCAAAATAAATTTACTATCAAATATAAAAAGACCCAATCTTTTTATACAGGAATTAAAACTATATCTCGACTATATTAAAGAAGAAATAGAAAATACGGTTACCCAACCTACTGCTAAACAAATAAACTATTTAACAAATTATGCACGTAACTTATTAAAAGATATTGATTACTACAAATCTTTAATCCCTAATTTTGTTGAAGAAACCATCCCTTATCAGGAAAACATGGAAAAAGACCTTTTAGCACTTGAATCAGAATTACAAAAAATTATCGCTAGCAACCACAATCTATTCCCAGAGCTGGCTTAATTAGAAAATCATCAAAAACTGACAAGCACAAAGGGCAACTACACTTGTGGCTTTTTATTAATTTTCCACAACCGCACTTTGGTATAATCATTTTTTAATTATTCACTTCAAAATTTATAGCTCCACGCTCCATCTTGTCTGAGCCTAAATATACTTCTGCGGCAATTTCGTGAACACCATTAGCCAATGTAGTCGTATCAAATGACAAACTCCAAGTTCCATTACTAAAAGCAGCCGCGTATTCTTTTTCACTATCGTCATCAATAATCACTTTTATTAAACTCGCACCACCGCT
>JABGVJ010000080.1 GCA_018646105.1 bacterium | reverse complement strand
GAAAGAATTGCTAGGCAGTTAGAAAGATATTTTAAATCGGGTAGTGGGAAAGCTTTTGTCTATAAACGATTATTAGTTCGTTTATCCTCCGAAGCTTGAACGAAGTGAATGCGTAGGAGGAAGTCCCTCCAGGCGCGCCATTTTTTTAATATAAGAAAAGGAGGTTAATTTTTTTTCTATAATAAAGATACGAAAGGAGTTCATATAATGAAGATTTTGTTAGCTGATAAATTTCCGGAAAATTATAAAAATGAATTAATAAATGCTGGTAATGAGGTTACAAGTAATCCTGATTTACAGGCAGAAGATTTGCCAAATGCTATAAAAGGTTATGATGTTTTAGTGGTACGTAGTACTAAAGTTAATGCTGATACGTTTGAGGCAGCGGATAATCTGAAAATGGTAATTAGAGCTGGTGCGGGGACAAATACGATAGATGTAAAAACAGCGGCAGAGAAAAATATTTATGTGTGTAATACACCTGGTAAAAATGCTTTAGCAGTAGCTGAATTAGCTTTTGCTTTGTTACTTTCTATTGATAGAAATATTCCTGATAATGTTATGGAAATGAGAAATAATAATTGGGATAAAAAGCGGTTTTCTAAAGCGCAAGGAATTTATGGTCGTAATTTAGGTATTATAGGATTTGGACAGATTGGTTTTGCTTTAGCAGAAAGAGCTAAGGCTTTTGGGATGAATGTTTTTGTGTTTGATGTGGTTAAACCAAATTATGAAGGTACGCTAAAAACCAGATTTGACGCTTTGAATATTACATATGTGGATACGATTTATGATATCGCAAAGCAATGTGATGTGATTAGTTTACATGTACCTGCAAATGAGCATACAAAAAACATGGTGAATAAAGAATTTTTGGATCAAGTTAAACCAAATACGATTATTATCAATACGTCCAGAGGCGCTATTGTAAATGATGAAGATTTGATTACGGCGATGAATGAAAAAAATGTCAGAGCTGGCCTTGATGTTTATAATAATGAACCAGCATCAGGTAAAGATAATATTTCGACACCACTTTCACAACATAAAAATGTTTATGGTACACATCATATTGGAGCATCTACAGCACAAGCGCAAGCTGCGGTAGCGGAAGAAGTTGTGAACGTAGTAACTGATTTGCATAATGGTACAGTGAGAAATTGTGTAAATATGAATCTTATGAAGGTAACAACTTAAAAATTAAAACGTTACCTTAATTTTTTAAAAAAAAGGAGAACTTAATGGATACAATGACAAAAACTAAAAGAGTATATAATTTTGGTGCAGGACCTTGTACTTTACCTTTGGAAGCTTTGGAAGAAGCTCAAAAAGAGTTAGTTAGCTTTAAAGGTGCGGGTATGTCTATTATAGAAATGAGCCATAGAAGCAAGGAATATGATGCTATACATCAAGAAACTTTAGCTTTATTAAAAGAAATTTATGGTGCGCCAGCTGATTTTGATGTTTTGATTGTACAGGGTGGGGCGACTTTGCAATTTTCTATGTTGCCTATGAATTTATTAGCGCCTGATAAAAAAGGAGCTTATGTAGTTTCAGGGACTTGGGCAAAAAAAGCTTTGAAAGATGCTCAGATTTATGCAAATGCATATACTGCATGGGATGGTAAAAGTGAGAATTATACCAGAATGCCGTCTACTAATGAACTTAAATTAGAAGAGGGTACGAGATATTTACATATTACTTCTAATGAAACAATTGGTGGAATTAGATTTACGGATTTTCCGGATGTAAATGTGCCGATGGTGGCGGATATGTCTTCAGATTTTATGAGTAGAGCGATTCCTTGGGAAAAGTTTGATGTGGTTTATGGTGGGGCACAGAAAAATTTGGGGCCAGCAGGTGCTGCTATAGTTTTTATTCGTAAAAGTGTTTTGGAACATACCAATAAAAACGTAGGTGCTTATTTAAGATATGATATTCATAGTGAAAAAGAGTCTTTATATAATACTCCGCCTGTGTTTACGATTCATATGATTAATCTAGTTCTTAAATGGGTTAAGAGTATTGGTGGATTAGCTGCGATAGAAAAAAGAGCAGAAAAAAGAGCTGCAATTTTGTACAATTATATTGATGCTAGTAACGGTTATTATAATTGTCCGGTGAATAAAGCAAATAGATCTATGATGAATATTGTTTTTAGATTGCCATCAGAAGAATTGGAAGCTAAGTTTATAGCAGAATCTAAAGTAGCCGGATTCATAGGTTTAAAAGGGCACAGATCAGTTGGCGGTTGTCGAGCAAGTTGTTACAATGCTTTACCAATTGAAGGTGTAGAAGCTTTAGTAAGCTTTATGGATACTTTTAAAAAAGCAAACTAGATTATTAAATAGTCACAGTAGCACGTTTAATACGTGCTACTGTGATGAGAGGAAGTTTATGGACTTTATTTTATTGTTGGGAGATAGATTAAGTAATAATTTTGAGCATTTGTTACAATTACCTTTTTTTGAAGTGCTGTTTTTATTGGTGGTGGCCTGGACAGCCGGGGTTATATTTAAAATTTTTAAATTGCCTTTGATTATAGGGCAATTATTGGCAGGATTGATTATTGGACCTTCTCTTTTGAATTTGGTTCAGTTAACGCCTACGATTGATATTTTGGGTCAATTAGGTGCTTTTTTTATCATGTTGTATTTAGGGGTAACAACAGATCCTCGTAAACTTCTCAAGAGAGCTAAGGCTTCTTTTTCTATTGCTGTGTTAGGAACTTTAGTGCCTTTTGGTTTGGGGTATTTAGTGATGCGTTGGTTTGGCTTGAGTGTGCAGACCGCGCTTTTTATGGGAATGGCGATTTCTACGACTTCTCTGGCTACTAAGGCTGCTGTGTTGGATGAATTAAAAATATTGCATTCTAAGGCAGGGAATACGATGATTGGTACCGCGGTTGTGGACAACGTGTTGTCTTTGATTCTTTTTTCCGTAATTATTACAACCGTTAAAATCGGTACTTTTAGTATCTGGACTTTGTTAGCCACGGTTGTTGAGGTAACGTTGTTTTTTGGAGTGGTTCTTTTTGTGGGAATTAAGATTTATCCCTGGTTAAAAAAGTTTTTTTCAAATCGTAAAGCAAAAGGATTTACTTTTGCTTTGATCGTAGCTTTATTAATGGGAGCGTTAGCGGAATTAATAGGGTTACATTATATTTTAGGTGCTTATTTGGCGGGTTTATTTATTAGAGAAGAGATTGTCGTAAAAGGTCTTTATGAAAAAATAAAAGACAGACTAATGGTACTTAGTTATGGTTTTTTGGCACCGATGTTTTTTATTAGTCTGGCTTTTAGTGTGGATTTTAGAATTTTTTTACAAGAATTTTGGCTTTTACTTGTTTTGATTTTGGTGGCTTTTGTAGGAAAAACTGTTGCGGCTGGGGGAGCTGCTCTTTGGAATGGCTTTTCCAGAAAAGATGCGCTGATTATTGGGTTTGGGATGAATGGGCGAGGTGCTATTGAATTGATTATTGCGGCTTTAGGCTTGAGTATGGGGTTGATTAATACTGCCATGGTTTCTATTTTGGTTTTTGTTTCATTTATAACTACTTTAGCGACGCCTATTTTTTTGAATTTTGTTTTAAAACAGCATCCAGATATAGAATATGAATGAACTGAAGGTAAATATAGATAGATTTCTAGATTATACCAAACAGTTTTTTTGGAGATTTTCTTTTTTTTTTCTTATATTAATTTTTTTGTTGCTTAGTTTAGGCAGTGTTTTTTTTGTGTTGAACATACAAAAAACAGAAAACATGCAAGAAGAATTGCTTTTGGCAAAGCAAACGCGTTTTGATTTTTTATTGTCCGTATATTCTGATTTAAGATTTTTCCCCTTTTTAAGAAATTTGAATGTAGAATTGGAAAGATTTTTATTGTTCAAAGAAAAAAATGTTTATCAAGAAGATAGTTTGGAGTTAGCTTTAGATAAGATTGAAATCTTTTTGCATTATTTAGAAGCCTTAACAATTAAAAAGTTTGATCATAAAGATGTGAAAATAATAGTGGATAATTTGGGGACTGAAGATATGCTTTGGTTTAAAAAAGAGTTGAATAGAAATTATCGATATAAAAAGAGTAAAGAAGCTTTAAAGTATATTTTGGCGGAACAACAGATTTATAATGATTTTAACGAAAAGTCTCAGGGGTATTTTATTTGGCAAATGCAGCGTTTAACAAATAATTTATTAGCCTTGAAAGCCGAAACTAATAGTCCCAAAATAAATTTAAAATTAACTAAAATTTTAGGACAAGGTCATGATCCGCGTTTTTTGATTAATTATAATAAAGTTTTGCTAAAAGTAGATGCGGATTATTGGCAAAAATTAGATGGTTTCTCAAAATATTTTTATTTTTATTATTTGCGAAAAGTTAAAGAGAGTTTATGATATACTTAAGAACAAAAAGGAAGGGTTGGAAATGAGTGGAAATAGTTTTGGTGAATTATTTAAGATAACTACTTTTGGCGAGAGTCATGGCCCTGCTTTAGGTGTGGTAATAGATGGGGTTTTGCCAGGTATTAATTTAAAGAAAGAAGATATCCAAAAAGAACTTGAACGAAGAAGACCCGGTCAAAATATAGTTTCTACAGCTAGAAGAGAAGCAGATGAAGTAGAAATTTTGTCAGGTGTTTTTGAAAATAAAACTACAGGTACGCCGATAGCGCTTTTAATTAGAAACCAAGATGCAAAATCAAAAGATTATCAGAACATTAAAAATGTGTTTCGACCAGGACATGCGGATTTTACGTATTGGCAAAAGTATGGAAGGCGTGATTATAGAGGCGGCGGTAGGTCTTCAGGTAGAGAAACCGTAGCGCGTGTAGCCGCTGGAGCTATAGCTAAGAAAATATTAAAAGAACAAGGTATAGATATTGTGGCTTATACTTTGGCTATTGGTGGGATTAGGGCCGAAAAAATAGATTTAAGTAAAATTGAGACGAATATTTTAAAATGTCCGGATGTACTTAAAGCTAAAGAAATGGTAAAGCTAGTTGAAAAAGTGAAAGCAGGCGGCGATTCTATAGGCGGTATTGTGGAAGCGGTAATTAGCGGATGTCCTGCGGGTGTAGGTGAACCGGTTTTTGAAAAACTTGAGGCTATTTTGAGTGCGGCGGTAATGTCTATCGGGGCAGTAAAAGGGATAGAGTTTGGAATTGGTTTTAAAGCTGGAGAGATGACGGGGTCGCAGTGTAATGATGAATTTTATTTTGATCAGAAAACAAAAGAAGTAGTGACCAGATCAAATAATGCTGGTGGTATTTTAGGTGGGATTTCTACTGGCGCAAATATTAATTTACGGGTAGCGGTAAAACCAACGCCATCTATTGCTTTAAAACAGCATACGGTAAATATTGAGGCACGGGATGTGGAAGTAGAGGTTAAAGGACGACATGACGCTTGTATCTGTCCTAGGATAGTACCGGTAGTAGAGGCAATGCTGGCGATTGCTTTATTAGATTATTTACTTATGTATAAAGCTTATTTGAAATGTTGAAGTTGTTTTTCAAATTTATATATGGATTTTTGTTATTCATGGTTTTGGGTAGTACTTATGTAGTAGCTACGGAAGTCCAGGATGTTTTTTATGCGGATTTCCAGGATACGTATAAATGTAAGGTGCTAATACCGGAAGGTAAAAATAAAAAGCCGGTGATGATTTTTGATTTAGGGGAATATTTTGATTTATATAAAGCTAAAGATGCGGCACAGGCTAAGGTTTTAGTAGAAAGATTAATGCGTCGTTTTGAAAGTGAAGACTATGTAACGGTAGTTTTGGAAGAAAAATATAAAAGATATTTTGCTTTAAAAGCGGCGATTAAATATTTTGGGCAAAAAGAGTATGTGGATGCTGAACGGGTTAGTTTGATGAGTATGTCGCAGAGTGCTTTTTTTGCATTGATAGCTTTGACAGAAGAATTTGATTTGGAAGCTGCAGTTTTGGTTTCTTTAACGCCGATAGAGAAAACAGGTTATTTTTCTTTACCTAATTTTGTGAGAAATGTGGCAAAAATTAAAGCGTCTGTTTTTTTGGCGTCTGGAAGTTTGGAAAGAGTATGGGCATCTAAAGTGACGCAAGTAGTATATGATGTTTTAAAAGAAAATAATAAAGAAGTGATTTATCAGAGATATGTTTATAATGTGAAGAATTTTTGGGGGGCGGACGCGGTTTTTATGACTGATGTTTTGCAGTGGTTAGCTAGTTTTAAGCCTGTGGTTTTAGAGGAAAGTAAAATTTGATGCGTGTTAGAACCCATACCAATCCTTTTAATTATTATCATAGATTGGAAAAAATAGTTTTAGCAGATATTTTTGAAAATACAAAATGTTCTTTGGATTTGGAAATAGGGTTTGGGAGAGGTGTGTTTTTGAGAAATTATGCTCAGTTAAATCCGGAGCGTAATATAATCGGTGTAGAAATTAGAAAAGTGGTAGTGGAAATTTTGCAAAAGAAAATTGCGGCCGGTGATTTGCACAATGTTTTTTTGGTTCATGGTAATGGAGAAATTTTTTTGGAAGATGCCTTAGAAGATAATGCTGTTGATCGGGTATTTATTTTTCATCCGGACCCATGGTTTAAAAAAAGACATTATAAAAGAAGAGTTATAAATGAAAAGTTTTTGGAAACTTGTGTTCGTAAAATGAAAAATGGCGCAAAATTATATTTATCAACGGACGTTGCTGAATTATGGGAATATATGGAAGATTTTTTAAAAAAACATCCAAGCTTTTCTTTAGTGCAAGATGATGTTTTTTGGCAAACTTATTATCAAACGCATTGGCAGGATTTTAGTCAAAAAGATCATAGATCTTGTTTTTTAGGGGTGTTTCAGTTATCTAAAAATTCGTGACACTAGATGAAGCATATATTATAATAGGCTTAAATTATGGAAATAAAACAAAACTTGCATCAATATCAGAATTTGAATCGAAATGAGTCCGATAGTATCAAGGATTCTTTTTCTGTTTCTTTTAATATTAGAGGTTCAGTCGTAGTTTTATCTAAAGAACAATTAGGTGAAATTCTAAAACGGTTTGCTGGGTTAGCTATGGAACGCGGACTGACAAATAATGAAAATGATTTTCGTAAAGAGATGACGAATACGCTTTTTGCTGCCTATAAAAAATACGAAGAAGAAGAAAAGCGTAAAAAGAAAAAAAGACATTTGGACAGATAGATTGGGTTGGATTTCTTCTGAGATTTTTTTGGTATATTATTACGCGTTATCCTTATAATTTACTTTAAAATAATTTGAAATTAGGATAGAATATTAAGCTATATTATACTAGATTGTCCTGAGAATCGATATGCGGGGATAATTTCGTATTAATTTTATGGTGGACGTAGCTCAGTTGGTAGAGCTCCTGGTTGTGGTCCAGGCGGTCGAGGGTTCAAGCCCCTTCGTTCACCCCATCAGAAAAAAAACGTTTTCCGAGGTAAATATTAAAGAGTGTATAATTTATAATGAAACAAGGAAATTTATTTGTTATTTCGGGTCCTTCTGGAGTAGGCAAGACAACTATTATTAAGGAACTACTAAAAATAGATGCTAACTTAAAGTTAGCCGTTTCGGTAACTACTAGACCTAGAAGACAGGATGAACAGGAAGGTGTAGATTATTATTTTTTGAAGACGCATGAATTTGAAAGCTTGATAAAAAAAGAGTCTTTTTTGGAATGGTGTGTAGTATATAAAAATAAATATGGTACTTTAAAAAAAGAAGTAGAAAAAGCGTTAAACGCAGAGCAGGATATTATTTTAGATATAGATACTCAAGGTACAAAAAAAGTAAAAAATCAATTAAAGGATATCACGGCTATTTTTATTGCGCCACCTAGTTTTAAGGATTTGGAAGATCGATTAAAACGTAGAAATACAGAAGAAGAAAGGGTGAAAAAACATCGTTTATTAGAATCTAAGCAAGAGTTTTTAGCTATGGAACAATATGACTATGTAGTCGTAAATAAACAAGTTGATAAAGCGGTGAAGCAGGTAAAAAAGATAATTGAGCAAAAAAGAAAATAAGTAACTATAAATATTTTAAAAATTTGAAAGGAGTAAAAGATAATGAGGTCTAAACAAAAAAAGGAATTAATAATGGATTTGGATCCTACGAAAAGAGATTGTAATAGGTTTCTTTTGTCAGTTGCGGTAGCTAAAAGAGCGAGACAATTGAGAGATCAGGAAGAAAAAGTTTGGCGTGAAGAGGGAGACGGAGAAGTTGCGATAGAGTGTGCTAATAAAGAGATTTTGGTGCCGATTATTGATGCTTTAGAAGATGTTAAACAACACAAAGTAGATGTGATTTTAAGGTCTGCAGAAGAAGACGAATGGGAAGAAGATGAAGAAATAAATAAATTTTTGGAGCCCAGTAAAGCTGCTAAGGAAGTAGTAACAAAGACCGTAGACGAAGATACTAAATAGTAGTCGTTATGATAAAAGAGGTTTTTTTAGGTATTTCCGGGGGGATAGCTGCATATAAAGCTTGTACTTTAATTAGACTTTTAAAAAAAGCCGGTATAGGCGTTAAAGTTGTTTTAACTAAAAATGCTTTTGAATTTGTAACTAAAATAACTATAGAAACTTTGTCTCAAGAACCCTGTTGTTTCGAACTTTTTGCTAATCCAAACGAGATGACGCATTTGAAATCCAGAAAGTTGGCGGATGTATTTGTAATAGCCCCGGCAACGGCTAATGTTATAGCCAAATTAGCATGTGGTCTGGCTGACGATCTTTTGACAAGTAGTTTTTTAGCTTATGAGGGACCCAAGTTAGTGGTGCCGGCGATGAACAGTGGTATGTATAATAATCCGGTAACCTTGGAAAATATAGAGAAATTAAGAAGTAGAGGTATTGAGATATTGGGGCCGGATAAAGGTGTATTGGCTTGTGAAGATGTCGGGATCGGCAGAATGGTAGAGCCGGAATTGATTTTGCAAAAGATAAAAGTTATGTCTTATCCTAAACTACCTTTGCAGAACAAGAAAATTTTAATTACAGCCGGGGGGACTAGAGAAAAGATTGATAGTGTCCGTGTGATTACTAATTTATCTTCTGGAAAATTAGGACATAATTTAGCTCATATGGCAGCTTTGATGGGAGCTAAAGTTTCTTTAGTGACTACTTGTAAATCGGCTTTAATTAATCCGGAGATAAAAGATATCTGTTATGTAGAATCTAGCGAGGATATGTATAAAGAAGTTTTGGCAAGAATGAAGAATATAGACTGTCTTTATATGGCGGCGGCAGTATCTGATTTTGTACTAAAAGAAGAGCGTTTATCTAAAATTAAAAAACAGGATGAACTGGTTTTGGATTTTAAAAAGAATAGAGATATATTGGCTAAAGTAGGGGAATTGAAAAAACAGCAAAAACTGATCGGGTTTTGTTTGGAAGATCAAAATTTAGAAGCAGCAGCAAAGGATAAGTTGCAGCGAAAAAATTTGGATTATATTGTGGCGAATAAATCGGAAGTGATAGGAAAAGATATTAGAAGTGTACAGATTTATGATAAATCTGGTTTGGTTCAAGCTATTGATAAGGCTGATTTGTTAGAAATTAGTTATCAGTTGTTAAAGTTGATGCTGTAATGAAGAGTGGAAATAACATAAAAAATAGGTAGATGTAATTTTTGAAAAGGTCAAGCTTGGCGTTCGGTTTTTATTGGAATGAACGGGGTTTTTTAGGGGATTAAATTTAAAGGGGATTTTACGTATAATACAAGGTGTTGAGGGACGGTCAGTGTCTGGGAATTTCTATTTTAAGATTGGATTTTAATAATGTTGTTAAGGATTTTATGCTTGTTTTTTTTATTTTTAAGTTCCGGGTTATATGCTAGCGAGCTGTCTTTTTCTCAAACTATTCAGGAAGTTTCACAAAATAATAAAGAAGTTCAAATAGCTTATTTTAAAATGCAACAGGCTAAAGAAAAAGTTAATTCAGCGTGGTCAGCGGTATTGCCATCTTTAAGTTTTCAAGGAAATTATTCTAAGCTTCATTCTTATGTTTATCAAAGAACATATGATATTTATACAACAGGGATTAGTTTGAGCCAGATTGTTTTTTCGCAGGAAGTTTTTGCGGCACTGAAGGCTGCGGATTTGGCGTATAAAATGGTTTATCAGGAATATGTAGCGGTAAAACAAGCGCAAATTTATAAAACGATTAAGGCTTTTTATGGTGTTTTAAAAGCTGAAAAATTACAGGCTTTAGCCTACCAAAGTGTAGATGTCTTGGCAGGACATAAACGTCAAATTGATGAAATGTATAAAGTGGGTTTAGTTACAAGATTGGATAAATTGAACGCGGAAGTAAGTTTGAGAGCCATGAAAACAAATCTTTTAAATGCTCAAAAATATTATAAAATGGCGGTTTTACAATTTAATTATTTGTTGGGAAAAGAAAAGCAGAATGATGGAGTGTTTTTACTAGATGACTATAAAAAAGATAATGCTGTTTTTTATGATACAAATTATGCTTTGGAAACAGCTTTGAAAACAAGAGCGGATTTACAGATTTTAAATATTTTAGAGGCGTTGGCTGATATTAATTTGGAAGTAGCTAATAATTCGCGCTGGCCTTCTTTGTATTTTTCAGGATCTTATGGCTATATGGATAATCAGTCCTTTAAATTTTTGGCGGATGCTAATAAAGATTGGTCGATGGCTTTGACGATGACGCTACCTATTTATCAGGGCGGTTCTTTAGACAGTAAGAAGGTAGATGCTGGGCTGAATAAAAAACAAATAGAAGTTCAAATAGCTAGTTTAAAAGAAGGTATTAAAGTACAAATAGCTGAGGCCTTGTTGTCTATTGATATTGCGCAGCAAGGAATCAAAGATGCGCAGATAGGTGTGAGATTAGCTCAACAGAGTTTAAGTGAAACAGAAGAAAAATTTAAATTAGGGGCGGTAACGAGTCAGGAAGTTTTGAATGCGGAATTGGCTTTAAGACAGGCCGAAACTAATTTTATTAATGCTCAGTTTGATGATATATTGGCTAATTTTAAACTGAAGCAAGCGATGGGTTTAGATGATTTTGAATTTGAAACCCAAAAAAATAAGTATGCAAAAAAATAAAAAGTAAGGAGTTAATTAGATCTGATGGTTAAACTTGTTAAAAAAAGAGATGGTTCAGTTGTTGATTTTAAAAGAGCGAAAGTATTACAGGCGATTAGCAATGCCTTGAAAGCAACTCAGGTAGATGCGGCTAAAGCAGCAAATATTACGGAAAAGGTGATTAGTATTATTGATGTTGTTTATAAAAAAATGACACCTT
>JABGVJ010000026.1 GCA_018646105.1 bacterium | reverse complement strand
TTAATATATAATGAGCAAAAAACCAGCGAAAAATTAACTTCTTTTTTTGCATCAATACAAGATGCTAATTACCTACTTACTTTATTCCAAAAAATTTCAGACCAAGATTTTACACCTGCTGAATTCTTGCAATCTTGCTACTATTTAGAAACAATCTCTTTTATTTATATGAATGTACTTCCTCTACTACCTTATATAAGCCAAGAGAATATAACAGATTTTTTAAATTTAACGCCACGCTTACTGAATTTTCCGTTCTTATCAGATAATCTCCAAATCCTAATTAGAACTTTTAAGGATATGCCTTTGGACACTTTCGTGAATAGCTAAAGCTAAAGGCGCAAAGAAAATTAGGCGGATTTTTTTATTTAAACTTGATCAGTGACGGTTCATAATTAGCTGGTTTGGTATAATCCATAAGATTGAAAAGTGTGGCGGTAATGTTGGCCAAGCCTTTTTCAGAGAGTTTTGCTAATTCATATTCACCTTGATATTGAGAATCCACAATGGCAAAAGGTACGGGATTGAGAGTATGAGAAGTTCTGGACATATCATCTGCATTGCCATGATCTGCCGTGACCACAGTAATACCGCCAAGGGCATTAACCTCTTCAATTAATCTACCAACACATTCATCCACGATTTCTACGGCTTTAATAGCCGCTTGCAGGTTACCAGTATGCCCTACCATATCACCATTAGCCATATTGAGCCGACCAAACTGATATTTCCCGCTTTGGAGAAGCTCGATGGTTTTGGCGGTGATTTCACGCGCTTTCATTTCTGGTTTTTGGTCAAAACTAATACGATCTGACGGGATTTCAAGATAAGTTTCTAACTTATCATTAATATAGCCAGAATTATTGCCATTCCAAAAAAAAGTGACATGTCCGTACTTCTGCGTTTCGGAAATAGCAAAAGACTTTATATTGTTCGCACATGTATACTCTCCCATAGTCTGATCAATAGCAGGCGGGGTTACAAGATAATTTTTGGGGATTTGAAGATCGCCATCATACTGCATCATACCTACATAAAAAACGTCTGGCCGACGTACGCGGTCAAATTTATCAAAATGTTCATCTTCAAAAGCCATAGATATCTCGATGGCACGATCACCACGAAAATTAAAAAAGATCACGGAATCGCCATCTTTAATCGTCCCTACAGGCTGCTTGTTTTGAGCAACAACAAAAGCCGGCAGATATTGATCATTGACTTTAGGATCTTCCTGATAAAAAGTTTCAACAGCTTCACGAGCACTAGAAAACTGTCTACCGACACCTAAAACATGCGCGTCCCACCCACGTTTCACAATGGCCCAATCCGCAAAATAGCGGTCCATAGTAGTAATCATACGGCCACCGCCGGAAGCAATTTTATAATCAAAACCCTTCGCCACACATTTAGCTAAAGCTTTTTCTAATTGTTCAATATAAATAAGCGCAGACCTAGCAGCTACGTCCCGGCCATCCAGCAGGATATGTACTCTTAATTTTTTTAGTTTATCTTGAGCTGCTTGTTCTATAATCTCAATAACATGTTTGATATGTGAATGCACGTTACCGTCTGAAAGAAGTCCCATCAAATGGAGTGTAGAATCATTTTGTTTACATTTTTGTTCAACCTGCTGCCAAACTGAGCCTTTAAACATTTTTTTGGAAGCCATAGATTCATTAACCAATTTCGCCCCTTGAGAAAAAACACGGCCCGCACCCAACGCATTATGCCCTACTTCACTATTGCCCATGTCGTCATCTGAAGGAAGCCCAACTGCTCGGCCATGTGCTTTGAGTTGTGTATACAAAGACGAATTCATTAATTTATCTAAGTTCGGAGTTTTTGCTAGATAAACAGCATCATTTTGATCTTTTTTGCCAAGACCGATACCATCCATAATAATAAAAAGAAGAGGTCCTGGCCGTGGGATTTTATTTAATTTTTTTAAAAGAAATTTTTTCATGGCAGACTCCTCTTTTATGTAATTGAATTTCAATATAGCATAAGGGTATGGAAATTAAAATTACAAATCCTTTTACTTTAATTGTTTTTAAATTAAAATATAAATTATAAGTATCTTAAAAGCTCAAATAAAAGAAAGTTCTAATTAATGGTTTTTATCAATCCTAATTTACCAATAGATATAAGCGGACAAATAAAAGCACCGATGAAGCCCAATATTAAAGTAGGCGAATCTGTAGCCACGCTTGGTGGCGGTCGCAATGTGGGCTCGCAAATTGCGCCAAATCAATCTTTAAAAAACGCGTCGTCAATCTCTGGTATGCAAAAAGCTCAAGGTACAGAAAATACCAAAGCTATGCAGCCACAACCGACTTTACGCGAACCTCTCACCCTGGATCATATTAATCATATGTTAATTCAGTTGGAAATGCCGATTAATAACACGTCACAAAATCTGGTGGCTTTAATGATTGAATATGGGGTGCCTTTAACTGGAGAGAGATTTCAGCAAATTTCGCAATTACTTCAAGGCAAAAACAAACTTATTTCTACAGAATCAGCGGTTATAACTTATGTTAAAGGTCTGGAAGCTTTCCCAAAAGCCGTGGATTTACTATCTAATTTTCTAGTTTACAATTCACAAATTTCTAGTCAAGCAGCGGCGATGCAACAAGCGATGGCTGATTTCAAAGGTTTTATTACTTCAAATCAGGCTTTTGCAAATGCCGGGGTTATGGCGGGACTAGCTAATATTATCGGTAAATTAGAAGGCGAATTAAGCAAGCTTCTGAAAAAAGCATCCGGAAAATCAATAAACCTTGCTCAATTAAAACGAGCAGGATTATTAACTGATTTATTTACTTTTAGCCAATTTATAAGCGGGTTAATGAAAAAATTTGGTAAAAATGAAAACGCTCAACAGATGGCACTTTTGAAAAACCTACAAAATTTAAAAGCAAAACTCAGTGATTTATTGGGAAATTTAACGGCACAATCCATTCTTTCCAAATTGTTTAAAATAAATCCTCACTCTGAAACGGACAATTATGCTTATTGGCAAATCCCTAATCCTTTGGGACCCAATCTAGCTGACATTGAAATCTTGATCAAAAAAGAAAAACATCACAAAAAAACAAAGATTAATCTGTATAACAATAGAATTTTCCTAAAATTAGAAACTCCTGACTTAGGAGAAATAACTATTATTATTGATATTAAAGAAAATAGAGTCTGGTACACTTTTAATACGTCAAATGAAAAAACCAGGCGTTTTATTGCGGCTATGCACATGGATTTAAAAGAGAGAATGAGCACAATAAATTATGAAATAGGCGGTATTAAAACAGTTATCAAAAAAATTAATTTAAAAAAACATATTTTACCAACGATAAACCTGGATGAGGTTATCAGAATTAAAACTGAAGTATAACATGGGAAAACAAGAACAAATAAAAAGTAAAATAAAAAAAAGTAAAGATCAGCTTAGCCCTACCAGTGAAGACCGGAAAGCTATAGCTATAAGGTTTGATGTAGAAAAAGATAGAGCCCCTAAAATTCTGGCTATTGGTAAGGGGTCCATTGCCGAAGAAATCTTAAGAGTTGCGGATGAAAATAAAATCCCTTTATACGAAGACCAGCATCTGGCTAATCTATTGGCTAAATTGCAAATTGAAGAAGAAATACCCGCTGAATTATATAAATTGATCGCCGAAGTTTTAGCTTTTATCTATCAATTGGATATAATGGCTAAAAAAAGAGAAAAAATACAAAAATTCGCCCATAAAGGTCCTCAATAAAATGAAACGACGATTTAGAGATTTCGAACAAAATTACCAGTTAATTAAAGACTGCCCTGAATTTCAGATCAGAAGTAAAACAATCCCTATGCTTGGGTTACTAAATTTTTTAACTTATCTTTTTCGGTTTATTTTTCTTTTATGGTTGACTGAAAATATAGTGGAAATATTTTTTTTCAAAAAACCCTTTTTTTTATTATTAAATAAAATTAAGATTTCTTTTTTTTCTATCCCTTTTTCCATTTTGTTTTTTTCTGGTTTATTCTCCATGATTATTTTTACTTACATCTATATCATGAGGAATATTAAAAAAAGGATTACGGAGTTAGAGTTTCAAAATTTCTTAAAAACCCGTCTTTTACAAAAAAGGGATCAACAATTTTTGATATTTAGAAAAGATGGGCCTATCGCAGTTGCCAGTTCTAATTTTTACAAAAGAAAAAACAAGATTGTTAGTAACACAATTTTTGATTTAGCCAAAAAAACATTTAATTTAGACTTACAAGAAATGTTAGATAATAAAAAATTTCAGGCAATTACCCAAACAGAAAAAAACAAATGGCAAATCAAGCTTATCCCCTTTGATTCACCAAAAAATTATTTATGTTTGACGGCAAACATTATAAACAATTAGGTGAGTTTGGTAATTTGCGTTTTTAAGTATAAAATAATAATAGCTATTCTGGAATAAATTTTAAAGGAGTAATGAATGTTTAAAAAAAGGTTTAAAGATTTCGAACAAAATTATCAAATTATTAAAGAATGTAAAGATTTCTATATCAGGCGCAATTCTTTACCTCTTTTTGGTCTTTTAAATTTCTTAACGATTTTGTTTATTATCCTCTGGCTTGCGGCAAGTATTTTAGTCATGACTTTTTATGACGAGCCTTTTTTTGGATTAATCCATTATCTCATTATTAGTGTTTTTTCACCGCTCGTTTGTATGCTTGTAAGTTTAATATTTTTACTAATATCGGTGACGATTTATGTTTTGGCTATGAAATCTATCAGACGTAAAATCATTTTTCTAGAATTTCAAAATCTACTTTGTTCTAATGCCTATCATTTAAATGCCGAATTTTATCTCATATTTAAAAATGATGGCCGCTTAGTATTTGCTACCGATGAATTCTATCATAAAGCTGAGCATGCGGTTGGTAAAAATATTCATGCTCTAGATTTATTAGCGGAACACCTTGACTTGGACGAAAAAGATAAAAATAAATTATTAAAGGCTATTAAAGAAAATAAACCTTCATTAATTTCAACTGAATGTAATGGTAAAACGCTAGAATTACATTTGGAAGCTCTGACCAGGCCAATTGGTTTTTTTGTAATAAAAGCCGTACAAGCCAAGTAAATAAATTGTATTGTACTCTTACGTTTTCAAATAACTCTTTAAAAAATTTATAATGTAATATAAAATGCAAGAAATATGGAAAAAAAGTATAGACCAGGGGGGCTTTATATGAAACTTTCGACAAGGACAAAATACGGCACACAATTGTTGCTGCATCTTGCGCTTAACCGTAAAAAAAGAATTGTTTCTTTACATGAAATAGCTGAAACAGAAAACATTTCTGAAAAATATCTAAGTAAAATTATTATACCTTTGAGACAAGCGGGTTTAGTAAAATCAGTCCGCGGTGCTCACGGAGGTTATGTTTTGGTCAAAGAACCAGCAAAAATAACTTTAAAAGATATTATTGAACTTTTAGATGGTAAAATTGAAATTATGAAAAATTTGAAAACAAATAATGATCAAGTTGGAGTAAAAGATACGGCTGATTTTTTCTGGAAAGATATTAATAGTAAAATTGTAAAAATCTTTATTTCTATTAATTTAGCGGATTTAGTAAAAAAGTATAACGAATAATCAATTAATACTTGGTTGAAAAAAATAAAAATAGTTGGTATTATTTTTTTATAGTATTCACTACCATTTCGGTAGTATTTGGAGGTGGTCGACTTATCGATACATTAGTTAATGAAACAGATCATTATTTTTCGCCCTGGGAAATAGATGATAGCTTGGTATTTTTGATACACAGCAAGAGCAAAGGAGTCAGGGCGGTTATACAAACTAAACTAAAAGAAGAATATTTGATTGAAAAACTCAACATTTCAGGATTGAATACAGAGTTGGAAAATAAAATTAAAAATATGAAATTCAATAAGATTAAACGTTTTGTAGAACAAACACAAATAAATATTAAGCTTGAAAATGGCGTATATAAATTAGAAATCACCGTATTATGATGAAACTTTCAGCTGAAGTTAATTTTGGTATTCAAATTATGATAAACCTAGCTAAAAAAAGTAAGGCCAACTCATTTCTTTTATCTGAAATAGCGCTGGTAGAAAGGAAATCTATTTCTTATGCCAGGCAAATTCTGGGGAAATTACGAAATGCTGAACTGGTCAACAGATTTAAAGATACCCATTCCAAATATAGTTTAGCTAAAAATCCGGAGGAAATAACTTTACTAAATATCTTTGAAGCGATAAATGGTAAAATCACCCTACTTAAAAACAAAACAAATATGGAGTCTGGTAAAGGCGGGAAAGTTACAGAATATTATTTGGATAAAGCGGGTGAAGAGATAGCTTACCTATACAAATCGATTAAGTTAAGTGATTTGCTGATAGATTAAAGAAAGAAAGTATCCGTTCAGGTTTGAGAAGTTTCTTAAGCCTCACCCCAAACCCCTCTCCATAAATGTAGAGGGGCTTAATTTAGTTTTTATTTGAGGCCTCTTCCTAAACCTGAATCGATACCAGAAAAATCATTGCTTTTTTTTGGTTTTTTTTTTAAAGTTAGATAATGAAATTTATAAAAAATATTCTAGAGATACTTTTCACTATTTATGCTTGGCTATTTGTTATTCTTGCTTTTTTGATCCATTTTATATTTGCTTCCATAATAATTCTTTTTTTTAAACATAAAGCTGAAATACATCAAAAAATTTCTGCACCTATTATAAAATTAGGTTTTTTGATTTGTGGAATCAGAGTACATGTACAGGGGTTAGAAAATTTAACCACAAAAAAAAATATTTTGATTTTGTCTAACCATCAAAGTTTGCTGGATATTTTGGTTTATTCAATGATTATTCCCAGATACTTTTCTTTTATTGCTAAAAAAGAGTTAGCTAAAGTGCCGATTATCGGCTGGGATCTTAAAGTACAAAAACATATTTTGATTGATAGAAAAAATCCACGAAAAGCGTTAGCCGCGCTAAATGAAGTGAAAAACTTATTAACTCAAGGTCGGTCTTTTTTGATGTTTCCGGAAGGTACGCGTTCCGCAGACAGTGAAATAGAGAATTTTAAATCTGGGGCCTTTAAATTGGCCTTGGAAAGTGGCGTGACTATTGTGCCCTGTTATATTAATGGGACAAACCAGATTATCCGGAAAAAAAGTTTGTGGATATGGCCTGGTAAGGTAATTGTGAAAATTGGGAAACCTTTGAAAATTGATAAAATAGATCGGCCGCAAAAAACAAAAATCCTAGAATTAAATGAGCAAGTGAAAAACTTAATAATTGCTGAGAAAGAAAGGTAAATCTAATGACGAATGAAACTTTGGCGACAATTAAAATGCGTCGCAGTGTCCGAACTTTTCAAGCTAAAAAAGTAAGTGAACACAATATCAAACAAATCTTGCAAGCGGCAAACTGGGCACCTTCTGCTCACAACCAACAATCTTGGCGTTTTATTGTGTTGCAAGACGAAAAAAAACAAGCTTTAGCTAATTTAGTAACAAATAAAGCAAATGATTTTGAGCGGCCCACTTCTGCCCTATTAAGAATGGCGGCACGGAGTATTACTAGTGCGCCCGTGGTAATTGCGGTAGCGAATACAGGTGATCTGATTAAGCATGGGATGGATCTTTTTAAGGTAAAAAAAGAGATGGGTCTGGATTTTTTTCGGACCATGGAAATTCAAAGTTCGGCTGCTGCTGTGGAAAACCTGCTTTTAGCCGCGACTTCTTTGGATCTTGCTACGGTTTGGTTAGGTATACTTTACTTGATTAAAGACGAAGTCTTAAAATTCTTAGGTGAGCCTAATGGTGAGTTTATGGCGGTTATCCCCGTAGGATATGCTGACAAGACTGGCAAAGGTCCTAAAAAACGGAATTTGGATGTAGCAGCTCGGTATTTAAGCTAAAGGTACCAGGCCCCTCCTGCGCGTAAAGCTTCGGAGGGCAATGCCCAGTGCTGGGAAAGGATTTTATGAAAAAAGAAGCAGAGAAATCACAAATTGTTATCTATCAAACCCTTGAAGACGAGAATAAAATCCGCGTTAGAATTGAAGACGAGAATGTTTGGCTAACGCAAAAACTGATCGCAGAGCTTTTTAATGTTGATGTTCGTACGGTTAATGAACATTTAGGCAATATTTATTTAGAGCAAGAGTTAGATAAAGATTCAACTATCCGGAATTTCCGGATAGTTCAAGCAGAGGCCTCAAGAAAAGTTGCTCGTGATATAAAACACTATAATTTGGATGCGATTTTGGCAGTAGGCTATCGGATACGATCTGACCGAGGAACACAATTTCGTAAATGGGCAACTGAAAGATTACGAGAATATCTAATCAAAGGTTTCACTATCGATGACGAACGTCTTAAACAAGGCGGCGGCAAGGCACGTTATTTTGAAGAGTTATTACAACGTATTCGAGATATCCGCAGCAGTGAGCGAAATTTTTATCAAAAAGTAACAGACATTTACGCTACCAGTCTTGATTATAAACAAGATGCTGAACTTACAAAACAGTTTTTTGCTACCGTACAAAACAAGATGCATTATGCCGTACATGGCTATACTGCGGCTGAGCTAATTTCCAAAAGAGCAGATGCCAAAAAACCACTTATGGGCCTAACTAGCTTTAAAGGGAATTACATTACAGCTGGCGATACGCATATTGCCAAAAATTATTTAACCGAACCAGAGATCAAACAGCTTAATCTGATTGTTTCTCTCTATCTTGATTTTGCGGAATTACAAGCTACGAACGGCCGATTGATGAAAATGCAGGATTGGATTAAAAAATTGGATGAATTTTTGACCATTTCCGAAAAAAGATTATTGCATTCAGCCGGTACAACAAGTGCCGAGCAAGCAGAAAATAAGGCC
Source organism: bacterium (assembly GCA_018646105.1). GTDB lineage: Bacteria > Margulisbacteria > Marinamargulisbacteria > JABGVJ01 > JABGVJ01 > JABGVJ01. Next base: position 546 of record JABGVJ010000026.1, on the reverse strand, counting down.
TTGCAAGAATATGAAAAATATCGCCAAGATCAAGATCGAAACTACGTTTCCGACTTTGACCGTGAAGTAAAAAAACTTTTGGAGATAGAGAAAAAGAGAATTAAGCCATAAATAAAAAAATACCGGGTAGCTTTTTGTTTAGACCTCACCTCTCTGTCTGAATCACAGATTACACAGATTAAAGGATTACACAGATTAGGAAAAGATAAGTTAGATAAAAATAATGTGGCGGTGGTGTGTGGGGAAGAGCAGCTGACGTATGAGGAGCTAAATGCCAAGGCCAATCAATTGGCGCGGGTGCTTCGAGTCAAGGGTGTGAAACCGGAGACTATTGTAGGGATTATGGTTGAAAGATCATTAGAAATGATTGTGGGGATTTTGGGAATTCTGAAAGCTGGGGGAGCATATCTGCCTTTGGATCCGGAATATCCTAAAGCACGGATTTCTTACATGCTACAAGACAGCAAAACCAAAATCCTTTTAACGCAGGGTAAGTTTTTGGGGAGAATGTCTAAACTAGGTTTTGAGGGGGAGGTTTTGGATTTG
>JABGVJ010000027.1 GCA_018646105.1 bacterium | reverse complement strand
TGAATATTTTAAGTCTTTTTCTTTTTAGCTGTTTAATATGTCATATGGGATGGGATGCAATTAGAATCAGCACAGGCTTAATTGTCATCAGCTTGCTTGTCTATTTTCTTTTTTCAAGAAAAAATAAACAGAAATATGCATTGTTTCATATCGTAGAAAAGCTTAGAAATAAAGTCTTAACTTCAGATAAGCTTGAAGACGAATTGAGCAAGATAGTACAGGAACGTGACAATATAAGAGGAGATGAGTTTGATAAATTAATAGAAAAAGCCCCTGTTATTGATTTGGACAGGTCGTATAAACTAAATAGGCTCCTTCAAATAATTTCTGAGAAGCTTCATGGACATGTAAACTGTGATCCTGAGAACCTACTCTCTATGTTTATTAAAAGGGAACAAGAAGGTTCCACTGTATTGATACCAATGGTTGCTGTTCCACATATTGTTATTGAGTCAAAAGGAGTTTTTGAAATTGTATTGGTTAGGTGTAAATCTGGAATTAAATTTTCTAAAAAACACAAAAACGTTAAAGCAATTATTGCATTAATTGGTTCAAAAGATGATAGAACAATGCACTTAAAAACATTGACAGCAATAGCTCAAATTATTCAGGATAAAGAATTTGATGATAAATGGATAAAAGCTGAAACACCTAAAAATCTTAAAGATATATTTTTACTTGGTGATAGGAGAAGAGAAGGTTAAGAATTTTAGATGTTAGATGTTAGGTGGTAGGTGATAGGTGGTAGGTGAAGTGGTGGCGTTTTTTTGAACAGTTGCGATAAGTGTGAAATTTCCTTTTCGAGATGTAAATTATATAAAGACAAATTGAAAGGAAATCAGTCAGATGAGAAAAAGTTATGACAGTAAATTCAAATCAAAAGTTGCTCTTGAAGCAATAAAAAGCGAATTTAGTATTACGGAGCTTTCATCGCGATATAAAGTTCATCCCAATCAAATCAGCAATTGGAAAAAGCAGTTTCTTGAAAATATGGATACAGTATTTAGTAGTTCCAGAAAAAAAACTAATGAAGAATCTGAAATCACACGAGATGATTTATTAAAGGAAATTGGCCAGTTAAAAGTAGAGAATGTTTTTCTAAAAAAAAAGTACAAGCAACTATTCGGGTAGATAAACAAGATATAGATAAGGACAATTCCGATTTATCAATAAGTTGCCAGTGCAAGCTTTTAGGTATCTCCAGAGGCACCTATTACTATAAACCCAAAAAGGCCAATGCAGTTAAACAGAAACAAAAAGAGGCATTTAAAGCTTTTGTAGTTCAGGTTTATTTTAAGTATCCTTTTTATGGTCATAGGAAAATAAATGAATATTTAAAAAGTGTTGGAATTATTAGTACGAGGGATAAAGTAAAAACGGCGATGAAGGAACTGGGACTAAAAGCAATATATCCTGGTCCGAAAACATCGCAGCCTAATAAGGAGCATAAAAAATATCCTTACTTGCTACGTGAACTTAAAATAGAACATTTAAATCAGGTATGGTCATCAGACATAACATATATTAAGTATAAAGGCAGCCACATGTATCTTGTTGCTATTATTGACATATTCACTCGTAAAGTACTTTCATGGCATCTTTCTAACACAATGGACAGTCATTTTTGCTGTGAATGTCTTAATGAAGCAATCAGGCTTTATGGAACCCCTGAAATTTTCAACACAGATCAGGGTAGCCAGTTTACATGTCGTGAATTCATAGAAATACTTAAAAGTAATAATATCAAGATAAGTATGGATGGCAAAGGTAGGGCCCTGGATAATGTTTATATTGAGCGTTTATGGAGAACGCTAAAATACGAGAATATATTTCTCTATGATTATGACACTGTGAAAGAATTAAGAAAAGGAATTGATAGATTTTTTAAGTTTTATAACACTGAAAGATTTCATCAGAGCTTGAATTATAAAACACCTGATGATATATATTTTCAGTGCGCAAGCTCCTTTTGAGTTATTGGTGAATTCGGATATTCCGTATTATGCGTGACTTAAAATAATGGGAGCCTTAGAAGGCTAAAAAAGCAGCTGCGCTGCTAAGAAAACGTAGGAATTTTACACTTAGTAATTTTCTATAATTGTTCACTATTTAACGCTCACTTCACCCCGTCCGCTTGCGGCGGGGTAGTTCATTACAGTGTAGTCATTTCTTCTTTTGATATAAAATTTCCACGTTTAACGGATGTTGCTGAATTTTTTTGAGGCTAAGTTGAGGCTATTTTTTTTGCTTTTTTGTAGCCACGAAATTAAAACTAATAATAACTTTTTCCTCTTGATTTTTT
>JABGVJ010000085.1 GCA_018646105.1 bacterium | reverse complement strand
TTTGATTTTGACAAGCAAAGTTTTAAAGATAAAGAGTTTATAAATTGCACTTTTTTAAGTTGTGTTTTTTTGGAATGTATATTTCAGACCTGTACTTTTAATGACTGTGTTTTTCAAAAATGTGATTTGAGTTTAGCTAAATTACCTAATACGCGTTTAATGGGTGTGGAATTTAAAAGATCTAAATTAGTAGGTATTAATTGGTTGAAAACAAAAATGTTTTCCAGAGTTAATTTTAGAGAATGCCTGATTAACAATTGTAGTTTTTTGAGTTTAAATCTAACTAAAATAGCACTTATTAAATGTCAGGTTAAAGATACTAGTTTTGCAGAAACCAATCTTTCTTATGCTAAATGCGGGGAGTCTGATTTTGAAAAAAGTATCTTTTTAAATACAAATTTAACTGGAGCAGATTTTAGTGCAGCAATAAATTATAATATTAACCCGCACCAAAATAAGCTTAAAAAAGCCAAATTCTCTTTGCCTGACGCCATTAATTTATTAGAGAATTTAGAAATTACTTTGACTTGATAGAAGAGTCGTCCCCTTTAAGGCTAACCGCGTTACATTAGATACCAGGTTTCAATTTGATTGATATATATATTTTTTTGATAATATTTTAGTTCTTGACTATTGATGATGAATTTTTGAATTTCTTTGATGATTATAGAGAAATTCGCACTTGTAAGTCGTTCTAGTATTTTTGTTTTTAAAATAGTAAAAGTGAAATTTAATTTTTTATTTTCAGTTTGAAAATAGGCATTTGATAGTTGGGTGTAGTTTGGCTGGATTTTTTTGGTTATAAACCATAGTAAATCGTAATAGTCCCGTCCTTTGGTGAATTTTCTACATAAAACAGCGTGTAACTTTCCAGAAAATAATGAGGATTTTGTGTAATGCCTAATCTGTATCAAGAATTCTTTATTAATAATAGTGGAAGCAAGCTCATAGCCTTTTGGTGGGTTTGAATCAATTTCTATTTTAATAGAGAGTTTTTGATCTATTTGATTTGTAATATTTAGCTCTTGTAAGATATTTTTAAACTTAATAAAACTGTTTTTTACGGTTCTGGTTTCTTTAAAAGTTATTTCAACTTTAAAACCATATAGTTCCAATTCTTTTTTTATGCTTGTAAGGAAGTTTTTGAAATTCAATTCTTTTATTAGTGAGAAATCTAAATCCTCAGAAAATCTGGGCAAATCATATAAAATTCTAACGGCGGTTCCGCCTACAAAGGCGATGTTTTGAAAATAGCCTTTTTCTTCGATTATTTTTAAAATGAGAAGTTGCAAATATTCTCTTAAATAATTATATTTTTCAGAATTAGTTTTATATTTTGAGATTTTTTCTTTTAATACTTCTTTCATAAGCTTTGATACTCCTGTTGTTTTATATATTTGATAAAGTTTAGGACGATGGTGTTTAGCTTCTTGTTATTATAGGCCACAAGGTATTTTTTTAGAGTTTTAAGGTTTAGGGTCTCAAAATTCTGGAAGCGGTATGCTTCAAAATCCGAGATTTGATTAATATTTAAATAGAAAAAATCTAATAAGGCTTTTTCTTTGGTAGCCATAAAATAAAAATAAGTATCGGCTTGTTTTTGAATATATCCTGTAAAAGCTGCTTGCTTGAGATGTTGATAAGTAAAATGACCAATGATATTGGAATATTGTTGCGTTTTTTTAGTTGAAACAGCGGTGATGACTTCAATTTTTTCGGGAATTAGCCCATAAACCGACAATGCATATTCAAGGCTAATATATGATGGGCTTACCAGCGTATTAGAAAGAACTAATGGGTCTAACCTTGTGTGTCGATCATTTTTGTTTAAAGTGTAAATACCTTTTTTTAATTGGAATACTAATTCTTGAGTTTTCCATTTGTGAAGTTGATTACGCAGCATTTGTAGAGATCCTGGCAACTGAGCTAGGTTTGTTGATCTGAAAAAAGGCGTGTTTTTAAATTTATTTTTAAAATCTTGATACTTCATATTGTTTCCCTAAATAATAAAATTATATTATTTACAGAAATAATACTCCTTTTTTTCATGGTTGTCAAATAATAGCAATGGTTTAGGGCGACCTTCGAATGTAAAAGAAAAACCCCCTACTATAAGTAAGGGGTTTTTAAAAATTTGTAACTTAAAAAAAATTAATTGAAATTAA
>JABGVJ010000057.1 GCA_018646105.1 bacterium | reverse complement strand
GCATGCCATTAACACTTCCGCTTTTTCCATTTCATAATTTTTTAGCAAAGGAAAATTATGCTAATCATTAAATACACTGTGGAGACAACAGTAGCTCAAGACAAAATTTGGCAGGCTTTACAAGACGTTGAAAACTGGCATAGCTGGGACCATGAGCTTGAGTTTAGCCGAATCGATGGTCCGTTTAAAGTCGGTACTAAAGGTCAACTTAAGCCAAAAGGTGGTCCTATTCTCGAAACTTTATTAACACGTGTTGAGCCACTTAAAATGTTTGTCCAAGAGGCAAAACTTTCTTTAGCCAAAGCCGTGATGTCTCATTTCATAACTACAGTTGATGGCAAAACTCAAGTCACTTTCCAAACGGAGATTCGGGGACCTTTGGCCCTTTTGTACGTTTGTATGCTTGGCCGCTCTATCAAAAAAAAGATTCCCTTGGAAATGGAAGAGATGCTTAAAAAGGCAAAATCTCTTGAATGATGGATGAATGAGGCAAAAAGCCGGGACATATCTTTTCTCTGTTAACCTTTTTTTTTATTTCATAATTCTTTAGTAAAGGTTGTTTTTTGATCAACCTGCATTTAAGTTGGCGGCTGTGGAAGAAGGTGTCCTAGAAGAAAAAAAACCAAGGCGTGTAAGTAGACATGAAGTTTTTGAAGGTTTTGCCAGGGTGCCAGAACCGCAGTTTGCAACTGTAACTATGGCTCCAACAGAGGTTCCCGACGTTGTTAGAGAGGGTCCAAAGGCGATTGTTTCAAGAGTTCATTCTAAATCTCAAGACTTATTGATCGAAGGTTTTAAAAAGAGATTAGAAAGTCTTAAATTGGAGTATCTAAAACTGAAGAAAAGGTTTGAAAAATCTAGGGTGTAACTTTGTGTAAATATGGATTGTTATAAATAAGCTCTTTTATGGTTAACGTAAAATTGATGTGCTCCCGCAGCGCGGGGGCATTTTTTATTATATTTTTAGTTCTCGATATAAATTTTCAAGAGCGACAACAGGATCTGCATGATTAAAAATTTCTGAAGCGATTCCAAATTGTTCAACTCCTAGATTTTTTAACATTCTAATATTCTCTTTTCCAATTCCACCGTCCATACAAATTGAAAAAGACAGATTATTGTCTTTTTTGTAGAGAACAAGTTCATTAAGCCTGTCTATAGTGCTTGATAAAAATGTCTTTCCAGAAGAGCCTGGTTCAACCGACATTAAAAGAACTTGATCAACAATAGCTAAAAAAGGGTAAATTTCTTCTAATGGCGTTTTTGGCCGAATTGCAATCGCAGGGACAATATTCTTTTCTATTATTTGTTTAATTAGTTGTACAGGATTCGCCGCTGATTCTATGTGAAAACACAGGGTGCTTGATGAATTGATCTGTAGCCGAGATGGCCAAACTTCAGGATTGTTTACCATGAGATGAACAAAAAGTGGCTTTTGTGTTGATTTGGAAATTGCATTTACAAACATTGGACCCCAAGTTAAATTTGGGACAAAATGGTCATCCATTATGTCGATATGGTAACCATCGCAATGTGGGGCAAGCTCATCAATTTGTTTTTTTAGATTAAGAAGATCGCCAGAAATTAGTGATGGGAAAATTTTTGACATTATATCTCCTTTTTGTTTAGATGTCTCATCAATAGTTATGAGGTTATTTTTAGGGTAGCTTATTTTGCAAAAATATGGAAAGTATAAAATTGTATGGGGCAAAAGAGAATAATTGCAAAATTAAAAAAAATTTTTCAGTTGGGTTTTTATCTTGGTCTTGCAACTTTTAAGACTCGTACTGAAGGAACCTCTGTTGGAATTTTGTGGTATCTGCTTGAGCCCCTTCTCTTTTTTATAATTTTAATGTCTATTCGCGGTGCCTTTAATGTTAATCTTGTGCACTATCCTTTATATCTTTTTTTGGGCATTATAATGTTTAATCTTTTTTCTAAATCTACTAGAGCTTCTATTAATGTTATGTTTGCCAATTCTGGTGTTATTAAGTCCATTAAGGTTTCATATTTTTCTTTAGTTATAGCTGTTATTTTAAATGTTGTTTTTGCACATTTATTTGAGATTTTAGTTTTTATGATTCTAATGATTTATTATGGAATTCCATTTTTTCGTATTTTTTTATATATTCCTGTTTTTTTCTTTTATTTAATATTTATATTTGGTTGCTCTATGATTTTGTCTCTTTTGGGTATTTTTATTAGAGATTTTGTTAATATTTGGGGAGTTGTTTTAAGGGCTTTATGGTTTGCAACTCCTATATTTTGGGTTGCAAAGAGAAGATTCTTTTTATCTGTTATAAATCCATTATTTTATTTTTTAACAATGGCACGCGATGTTACTATTAATGGTGTTATTCCATCTTATAGGGTTATATTCGTTGTTATTATTGCTTCTATTTTGTCGTTATTGGTTGGGTTGTTCGTTTTTAATAGATTTGAAAAAAAAATACCTGAGATGTTGTAGTATGAGTAGAATTATTTTAGATAATGTTTCTAAAAGTTTTAATTTGGGCTTTAAGAATAGAAAAACAGGTTTAGAAAGGGTTTTTGGTTTTTTTTTGAAGAAAAAAAACCAGGCAAAAAAAAAACAAGCAAAAAAAATTGAAGTTATAAAAAACATTTCGCTTTCAATTAAATCTGGTGAAAAATTTGGCATAATTGGCAAAAACGGTTGCGGTAAAAGCACATTGCTAAGAATTATTGCCGGTATTTATGCTCCGAATAGTGGAACCTTAAAGGTAAATGGATCAGTTTTTTTCCTTTCTCGATTTAATAATGGTATTAAGCCTAAATTAACTATGAGAGAAAATATATACTTATCAGCCTGTCTTTTAGGTCTAGAGAAAAAAAATATAAAAGAAATTTTTCCTTTAGTTGTAAGTTTTTCAGGGTTAAAAGATTTTTTGGATACAAGAGTTTTGTATTTTTCATCAGGAATGGTTTCTCGTTTGGCCTTTTCTATAACAATGTTGTGTGTTAAATATAATAATCCTGAAATATTATTGCTTGATGAGATTTTTTCTGCGGGGGCGGATGAGGAGTTTCGAGCAAAGGGGCTGAATCTTGTAGAAGATTTTATTAAAGGGGGTATAACAGTAGTTTTTGTTAGTCACAGCAAAAATCTTGTAAGAAAGTATTGTGATAGAGTTGCTTGGATAGATAAAGGTAGAATGATTCAACAAGGTGATCCTGCGGTTGTTGTTAATGCTTATGTTAGCAGTTTGAATATTAAATAAGTTTAAATATACAATAAATAGTTATGCGAGAGATTAAGCCGTCTTCTAGAAATATTTTATCTATAGAAAAAAAGTTGCTAGAGCTTAAAGAAAAAAATAAAAGCTTAAAAAAGAAAAACTTAAATTTAAAAAATGAAGTGTATCGTTACCAGTCTAAATATTACAATATAATAAATTCTAGAACATATTTATACTCTAATAAATTTTTGAATGAATTTATTAGAGGTAACATAAAACAAAAATTATTTTTTACTACTTTTTTGTTTAGCTGTGTTTATAAGAGACTTAAAGAATACCCGTTCAATTTTTTTAGTGGTCAATTTCAAAAAAAAATAGAAGGTCAGAAAAATAACTTTGGTATAAATGTAGCGGTTATTATGGATGAATTTTCATTCGAATGTTTCAAATATGAGGCCAATTTAATTGTTTTTGAACCATATAATTGGAAAAGAATTTTTAATTATAGATTGCCGGATTTGTTGTTTGTTGAATCTTCTTGGAGTGGTTTTAATGGTACTTGGGAAGGGAAGATTTATGATCTTGAATTGAGTGGGGATAGTTCGCTAAAGAGTTTGGTAGAGTTTTGCAGGTCAAAAAAAATTAAAACAGTCTTTTGGAATAAAGAAGATCCAGTAAATTATCATAGATTTATATCCGCTGCAAAATTGTTTGATTTTGTTTTTACTACAGATGCTTCAATGATTCCTTTTTATAAGCGAGACTTAGGGCATTCAAATGTTGATGTGTTGCAATTTGCTGCCCAGCCTAAAATTCACAACCCAATGGGGAAAATGAAAAGCAAGCAAGGAGAGGTTTGTTTTGCTGGTTCTTATTATGCATTTAGGCATCCAGAGCGAAAAAAAAATATGGATTTATTTTTTGACGTTGCACGAAATTATAAATTTCATATTTTTGATCGTTGTTACAATATAAGTAATAAGCATTCACATCTTTATAAATTTCCTGATAAATATAATGATAATATTATTGGTTCTATAAAGTATTTTGAGCTAGCCGAAGAATATAAAAAATATGATGTTTTTTTGAATGTAAATTCGTCATCAAATAGTGAAACGATGTTCTCAAGAAGAGTTTTTGAATTGCTTGCTTGTGGGACTTCTGTTCTAAGTTCCCCTTCTGTTGGAATCGAAAAGGAGTTTGGTGGCATTGTTTATACTTGTCATTCGGATAAAGCGGCTGTAAAAAAAACGTTGGATGTTATTTTGTCCGATAAAGAGGAAAAAAATCGTCGTTCTGTAAAGGGGATAAGACAGATTTTTGAAAAACATACTTATAAAAACAGGATTGAAAAAATTTTAAAAGTTGTTTCTATGAGCTCTTTTTATAAAAAGGAAAATGATGAGGTTTCAGTTGTTATGTTTGCAAAGAATGGATTTTTGTCTGATGAAAATATAAAAAATTACTTAAATCAGACCATAAAAAGAAAAGAGCTTATAATTGTTTCAAGCTGTGGAAAAAAGATTTATTTGGATGACAAAGTCAAACGAAAATTCAATATTTCTACATATTGTGAGAATAGTAATATTAGTAAGGGACTAGCATATAATATTGGCTGTGATGTAGCCAAGTATAAAAACATATCATTTTTTGTTCAAAATGATTATTATTCAAAAAATTATTTGAAAGATATGATTTTTTCTAAAGAATATTCAGAGTCGGGGTTAGTTTTAAAGGGAACATTTTTTGATTTTTGTAAAAATAAAAGGTCTTTAGATACAATCAATCTTTTACAAGAGTATTCTTATTGTAAAAAGCCATTAGATGTTTCTACAATATTATTAGATAAATTTTTACTTAAATCCGTAAATTATTTTAAAGATATAGATAGGCCATTTTATAATTTAACTTCAGATTTGTTAGATTTAGGTGTTTTGTTATATTCTTCTGATAAATATAACTATATAAGAAACATAAATTGTGACAATAATCTTAATTTTGAGAATTTTAAAAAGGGAGAAATGTTAAATGATGCAACAGTATGAAAATTATGAGGAAAACTATGTTCCTGGAGTTATCGATAAATTAAACATAGAGAATTCTGACGAGAATTTGTTGAGTGAAATTGATCGTCTCAAAGGCATCCTTAAAGAACAAGAACGACTTGCTGATATGTATAAGCATAATTATAATAGTGTGGTTTTATCAAAAACGTATCGTTACTCTAGACGAATAATTGATGATCTTATTAAAGGAAATGCAAAGCGTAGATTAAAATTTTTTTATGACTTCGGTTATTTTGTTTTTACACGTTTTAAAAATATCTATAGAAGAATGATATTTAGGCGACTTAGAGTTTTTTCAACATTTAATTGTAGAGTTGCTGCAATTGTAAGTAAAGATACATACAATAATTTGAAGTACGAGTTGAATTTATTTAAGTTGGATAAAGAAAATTACAAAAAAATACTAAAAAAACGCATAGATTTTCTTTTCGTAGAAACAATTTTTGAAAAAAACGATGGCCCATGGCTTGGTGATATTTCCGATACAAACCAAAAATTTAAAGATTTAATTGATATTTGCAATGAAAAAGGCATAAAGACTGTTTTTTTTCATAATGCTACCACAAGACAATTTTTAAATTTTTCTGGAGCCGCAAAATTGTTTGATTATATTTTTACAAAGTATGAGGATGCGGTGGAGCTTTATAATGATTTTTTGTGTCATGATAATGTTTTCCATTTTAAAAAGGCATTTCAACCAAAAAAATATATTCGAAGTGATAAAAATGGAATGAGTAAAATTTTCACAGAAAAGTTTTTTATTGGCCTTGAAAAGTTTTTTGGCGAAGATATTTCAGGTTTTGTAAAAAATAAAAAATTATCAGAGAGAGAGCTAGGTGAAAGAAGACGGGTTTATTTGCTAAGAAATTTGGCTAAAGATCATATGTATACTGACTCAGTTAAAGATGTTTTGAGTAAAATAGGAATAGATTATAAAAAAAAATATTCAAAATTTTATAAAAATAATTTTTTTATACATGATGATGAGCCAGGAGTTTCAATTGTTGTGGCCTCTAATAGGGCAACGTCAATTAATTTTGTTTTTGATAATTATTCAAGGCAAAATTATCCAAAGAAGGAATTAATCATTGTATTAAATAAAAATTCAATAGATATATCTAAGTGGATAAAAATGGCTGAAAAATATGACAATGTTAGAGTATTTCAGCTGGATGAAAAAAAATATCTTGGTGATTGTTTAAATTTTGGGTTTTTAAAAGCTAATTATGATTATTTGGCTAAATTTGATGATGATGATTTTTATTGCGAAAATTATTTAGTTGATATTATTCAGGCGTTTAAGTATACAAATGCTGATTTGATTGGAAAAGAATCTATATACGTTTACTTTAAAAGATCTGACCAATTGATGCTTGGCCCGAAAAGTTCTAGAAAGTGGCGTTTTGGTAATGATGTTTCAGGAGCAACATTTGTATTTAGAAAAGATGTTTTTGATAAGGTTCAGTTTTCCAAAAGAATTTCTGGGACAGATTCTTGTTTTTTATCAGGGGTTTTAAGAAAGGGTCTGAGTATTTATATTACCGATAAATATAATTTTTTTGTCGTGCGTGGAAAGCTGTCTAAGCACACTTGGAAAAGGAGTGAAGAAGAATTTAGTAGAAAATATGAAATTGTAAATGTAAAAGATCCTATAGAATACGTTTCTGTTTAGTTTGTGGGTATTATTATAAATGAGCTTAGAAAATGAATTTATATTTTCACTAAAACTTGCTTATTGGTATAAATTGAACTTTGCAGAAATAAGACGAAAAAACTTTTTAAATTTTTTGTTTTATGCCCATTTATTTTTAAAAAGTTTTTTCTTTGTAAAAGTTCCTTTTATTAATAATTTTGTTACATTTTTTTGTTTATTTAAAACGAATGTCAAAAAGAATGTTGTTACTACGGTTTATAATTATTTTAACGTAGCCGTTGTTATGGATGATTTTGACTTGGAAAATTTAAAATATGAGGCTAGTTTTTTTAAAGTAAATGAAAAAAACTATAAGGATGTTGTTTGTAAAAATGTAATTAGTTATTTTCTTTTTTCGTATTCTTTTTATGAAAAAACCTTTATAAAGATTGTTGATTTTTACAATGTATGTGGTATTGAAACGGTTTTATTTTTTTCAGAATCTTTATTAGATGAAGATTCATATTCTTTTATTGAACATTTCGATCATATATTTGTTAGTGATGAAAAAATATATTGTTTTTTGAAGAAAAATTTTAAAGACAAAAAAATATATAAATATTCTGGTTATTTTCATTCAAAATTTTATGTTTCACTAGGTTTAAATTCGTTGTTTGAAGTATTTGATAAAATAAAATCTATAAATCAAATTATTAGCTTAACCAATTTTTTATCCGATAAAAAATTGGTTAGATTTAAACGAAAAATTTTAGCTGAAAATAGTTATAAAGAAATGTTTTCTTTTATTTTAAGAAATACTATAGAGTATAAAAAATCAACTCATTCAAAAGGTTTGTTGTCCTATAAAAAGAAAAGCGGTTGTAAGCCTGTTTCTATAGTTGTTTCAACTGTTCGGGAAAACCAAATTAATAATGTTTTTGATAATTATGAAAGACAAGTTTATCAAGATAAAGAGCTAATAATAATTTTGAATAAAAATTCATTGAATTTTAACTTATGGGAAGCAAAATCTAAAGATTACAAAAATGTTCGAATTTTTCAGCTTGATGAAAAGCTTTGCTTGGGGGAATGTTTAAATTTTGGTTTTGGTTTGGCTAAATATGACTGTCTAGCTAAGATGGATGATGATGATTATTATTCAAAAAATTATTTGTCAGATATAATGCTTGCATTTGAATATACTGATGCAGATATTGTTGGAAAAGGGCACTTCTTTGTATTTTTAGAGGGTTCTAATTTGTTGCTTTTTGGGCCTAAATGGTCTGTAAACAATGGTTTTTTTAGACATGTGGCGGGTGCTACAATAATTTTTAAAAGAGCTGTTTTTGAGAGAATAAAGTTTCAAGCAAAAAGATCTGGAACAGATTCTTGTTTTTTAAAACGATGTATAAAATCAGGCTATCGTTTGTACTCTACAGATTATTACAATTTTCTTGTTTATCGTAGTTCTGATGTTTTAAATCATACTTTTTTAAGGACAGATAAGCAGTTTTTGGATGGCTATGAAATTGTTAAACCAGATGGCGATATTAATAATATTTTTGAAGTATAACATTTTATTAATTGAGGGCCTAAAATGTTTATTATTAAAAAGAGTTTAAAACTTAGCCTTTTTCTATTTAATCTTTTTTTGTTTAGCCAAGTTATTGCCAATTTAAGGCCAATAGAGATTGCAAAAATTGTTTCATTAGGAAAAGTGGAGAAGTATTACAAAAATCGCAAGAATTATACAGAAGAAGCAATATCAATAATAAGAAAATTTATTATTGGAGGTGGATGCGAGTTAAACAATGTTTTGGAGCTTGGGCCTTATAAGCAGCCAATTGTTGAAAATTCGGATGTAATGGATTTAAGGCGGCACATAAAGGGAATAAAGTATGTTTGGGATGCCACAAAAACTCCTTGGCCATTAGGAGATAAATCATATGATTTATTCATAGCCTTACAGGTTTGGGAGCATCTTGGCGATAAACAAAAAGAAGCCTTTGCAGAGGTTGTAAGGATGTCTAAAATGGCAATTTTGAGTTTTCCATATAAATGGAAGTGTAAAAAAGACAATTGTCATTATGGCATAGATGATTCTGTTATATCGGATTGGACTTTAGGGTTTAAACCAGCCTACAGTAAAGTCGTAAGAGAAGATGGAGACATTAAAGAAAGAAGTTTGAGAAAAGTTTGTTTTTTTATTTTTGATTAAAATTATTTTGGTGAAAAATTGAAAGCTTTATTTATAGCTTCATGCTTAGTTTTATTATTATTTGTTTCAACTTTTTTATTGCTGTTTCTTTGTCCTATTAAATCGACAAATGAAGAAACATTAAGATATGCATCAGAAATTGGAAATATACAAAGAGTTATATCTGCGTTAAATAGAGGCGCTAATATTGATTCTGTTAATTATTATTGTGAAACATCTCTTATGATAGCGGCCTATAGGGGGCGGGTAGATGTCGTAAGACATTTGTTAAATAGTGGTTCTGATGTAAATAAAAAAAATGTTTTTGGAATAACTGCTCTTATGTATGCTATTGAAGGCGGCGATTATAAAATTGTTTCTATTTTACTCAATTCCAAAGCTAATCCAAATGCTATTGACAAGAATGGTTTGACAGCCCTTATGAGAGTGGCAAGAAAACAAAATTTTGATAATTATTGTGAGAGTGTAACCAAAATTCTATTACAGTTTGGTGCGGATCCTAATATTAAAGATAAAAATGGAAATAGTTGTTTTGAACATGCAAAAAACCTTATAAATAATAGAATTTTTGAGGGAATAGAAACTCAGACAATTAATAATGGTGTTTTGCGAGTTTTAAAATAAGAAAGGGTCTCACGAACATGAGACCCTTTCTTATTTTATTTACTTTTAACGGTTTCTATTAAAACGTTAATGTTGTTAATTTTATTTTTTTTTATTCCATCAATTGAGTAGGGCTTTTCTTCCAAAATATCAATTCCTAAGTTTAATGAATAAGCAATTGTTACTAGTGCAGCATTTAAAGTTGGATCATTTGGTTTTGAAGTTAGATTATTTATTATTCTTCTTTCTAATTGATACCATTTTCTTGCAAGGTCTTTTATAAAGTTTCTATTTTTTTCGTCTAGAGTATCATTTTGTAGACATTTTAAAATTGAACCAAGAAATTTATCACAGTTTTTAAATATTGTAGGCAAGGAGTTTTTATCTAAACTTTTGGTGCTTTCATCTATAGAAATAAGCTTATCATATAAACCCATAAATTCTTTTTGCCACTTGTATATAAATGCTTTGTGGTAAGCTTCTGAAAATTTTTGTGCCTCTGCTTTGTATAGTTCTATATAGGAGTCATTATTGGATATTATTTTTTTCCACAGAGATAATGAATCTATGTTATTTATTTTTTTAAATAGCGATATGCTATCTATTGTTTTGTTATTTACAATATTTTCTTTTTTGTGTTTACCCTGTAATAAAAATTCTTTACTTGGTATAAATACAAAAATTGCAAAAAGTAAAGCTGCTGATGCTATAGCCGAAATAAAAATAGTTATTTTTTTCATGATTTTCCTTTTTTTAGGTGGTTATAAATTTTCTACAAATTTTTTGCATATACTTACCATTTTTTCGGCTGCAAAACCATCGCCATAAATGTTTATTAAGTCTGAGCTTTTTTTGTTTTCATCGGCATAGATTTTATTCATTGCATCGATTATTTTGTTTTCATTTGTCCCAACTAAGCTTGCCAGTCCTACCCAAATTCCCTCGGGCCTTTCTGTATTTTCTCTTAATACTATTGTTTGTTTTCCAAGGCTTACAGCTTCTTCTTGTATTCCACCTGAATCTGTAGCTACCCAGCTTGAATTTGATAATAGATACACCATTTCTGGATATGATACAGGGGGTGCTATTAAAATATTTGGTATATCGTTAATTTTGGCTGCATTTATTATTTTTGTGATTGATGGATTTGGATGACGAGGATAGAAAAAAACAACTTCTGGGTGAGCGCATGCAAAACTTTTTACAGCTTTTAGAATTCTTTCTATTCCACCGTTTAGGGACTCTCTTCTGTGTGCTGTTAAGACAACAAGCTTTTTTTTGTTATTTTTTATTTCTTCAACTTTTTTCTTTATATTTTCATCTATGATAATTTCTCCAGATTGAATTTTATCTTTTATAATTCTTAGTGCATCTACAATAGAATTTCCGGTACAGAATATTTTTTTTGATGAAACCCCCTCTTTTAGTAAATTTTCTACAGCTTGTTGTGTTGGTGCAAAATTAAGATCGGCCACAGAAGAAGTTGTTCTTCTATTAAATTCTTCAGGAAAAGGGTTTTTGATATTTCCAGTTCTTAATCCTGCTTCCATGTGAGCAATTGGTATTGATAAATAAAAAGCTGATAATGTTGCACCAAGAAGTGTTGTTGTGTCCCCTTGTACAAAAACAAGAGGGGGATTTATTTTTTTAAATACTTCTTTTGTTTTTATCAAAACTTCTTGTGTAACATGAAATAGATCTTGATTTTTTTTCATCACGTTTAGATCTATGTCTGGTTTTATATCAAAAACACCAAAAACATCGTCTAGTAATGATCTGTGTTGTGCCGTAGAGCAAAGAACGATTGGGACTGCTGCTTTTTTAAACGCTAGGTATACAGGGGCTATTTTTATACCACCTGGCCTTGCTCCAGTTATAAGAACTATAGGATTTTTTTTCATTGTTTATTGCTATTCAATAAAATTTGTGATTATAATTTTTCACTCTTGTTGTTTAACTTTTTTTCTATTATGTTGTCAAATTTATTTTAAAAAAGGGTGTTTTTTATGAAGGTTTTTCTAAAAGTTGCTTGTTTCGTTTTTTGTTCTATTTTTGCGTTTACTCTTTTTTCTAGTGAGTTGGATTATATTCGAGGTTTTTTAATAACAAAAGAACCGGATATAAAATTAGAAAGTGAGTTTTTTAAAAAAATAGATTTGCCAGATGAATCCGTTTTATATTGTCACAAGCATCTTGAGTATGCTTACGTTAAAGATAATGAAAATTTTGTTGTATTAATGGGTTCGGCAATTAATATTTCTACCGGTTCATACATGGAAGAAACAGCAAACGAGCTTTTGGCGGCATTGAAGGTTTCAGAGGAAGAATTTTTTGATACTATTGATTTTTTAGCGGGTAGGTATGTCGTTATTTATTCTAAAGCTGGAGAGGTAAAAATATTAAATGATGCGATTGGCTTAAAAGCGGTTTTTTACTCAGTTAATCTTAATATTGCTTCTTCGCATTCAAAATTGATTGCAGATTTGATTGGCTCTGGAAAATCACCAGTTCAAGAAGCAAAAGATAATGGAGCTCTAACTATTAGCCATGGATATCCAGGTCTTACAACCCCATACAAAGATATTTTGCGTTTATCTCCAAACACATTTCTTGATTTTTATAATCTAACAACTCAAAGATATTTTCCAAGAGGTCCAGTAACAAGATTAACAGTTGAAGAGGCAGCCTTTATATTAAAAAAATCAGTTCAAATCCAAGCTAAAACTTTAATAAACAATGGTAAGACTCTTGCAATAGCGTTATCTGCAGGACAAGACTCAAGGGTTGCTCTTGCAGCAATAATTGATGATTGGTCGTTTTTTGAAAATAATAAGAATAAACTTAGATTTTATACTGGTTATAAAAATACACAGGTATTTAGGGTAGATTTAACTATAGCTTGTTATCTTGCCAAAAAACTTGGTCTTAACCATTGTTATCTACATATGGGTCACTATAAAAGTGCAGATGATATAGAGCTTCTTAACAGAGCTATTGAAAATTCGCTTCATTATACTTGTCCTGATGCTATGTCGCTATTAAGGTTTTTATTTGGGTTTAATGAATGCGTTCACTTTGGACCCCACTTATTGGAAACAGCAGGCTGTTTCTGGAGAGGATCCTTTTTTAGCAGATATCATAAAGACAAGGTTGTTCTTGATCCTGTAGAAATGGCCACACTATATAATATATATTCTCGTGCTCCGGGTTTTAGACAGAGTGATTATCCACCAGAAATTTTAATTAAGGAGTATGAAAATTTTTGTGATATTGCGCAGTTTAATGAGAGTACAACTTATAACTATGATCAATTAGATTTATTCTATTGGGAACACAGAATGGGTTCTTGGTATTCTGAAATTATTTCTGAATATGACTTGGCTATGCCTATACATTCTTGGACAAGTTGTAGACATTGTCTAAACGCTTCTCTTTCACTTTCTTTAGATGATAGATTTAATCAGCTTTTATTTAAGAGGATAGTATCAGATTTTTTAGTTGATAGACCAGAAATAAAAGATGTTGAAATTAATCCTAGACTAGATAAAATACCAGACCATATAAAAGATTATGTAAGTCTAGATTTTAATGATCTCCCTAGCCATAGGAATAGAAAGTAGTTATAAATAGCGCTTGAAAATAAGTATTGTTAGAGCAAAAATAGTTAAATTCACTCTGTGATATAAAGATTAAAAGATATATTTCCTAATATATCTTTTAATCTTTATATCTGATAGACGCTAAGAATGACAACGTTAT
Organism: bacterium; assembly: GCA_018646105.1. Classification (GTDB taxonomy): domain Bacteria; phylum Margulisbacteria; class Marinamargulisbacteria; order JABGVJ01; family JABGVJ01; genus JABGVJ01. Next base: position 13,763 of record JABGVJ010000057.1, on the reverse strand, counting down.
AATTGACATAGAGATTTTGTTTTTGTAAAGTCGTTTTGTTTAACATAGGCCTTTTGTTTTTCATGGGGAGTTTCTGGTTGTGTTGACTGGTTTCGAATTAAAGATTGATGAAGAAAATAAGCTAAATTTACTGTTTTTTTTTCATTTATTTGTGGCGGTCTTTTTCTTTTTTTTGTTTTTATATCTTTCAATAAAGCTTAAGCCCACTCCAATTAGAGATTTTGCAGGATATTGGGAATCTTCGAAAAATATAAACTTGTCTAGTAAGGGTGGAATCCTGACATTGCTTTATTTTCCTTTTAGGGCTATGAATTTTCCGGCACATTTTTCTGCGTTGTTTGTTAATTCTTTTTGTTGGTTTCTTTTCGGTTATGTTTTATGGATTTATAAAAGAGCCGAGGACAATTTTTTTTTACAGTTTTTTTCAACAATTTTTTATTTTTTAATAGGCTTTAGCTTTGCTGGTTTTTCTTCAATTGTTTGTTCTGAAATTCCGCATGTCGTTTTAGTTTGTTTTGGTCTTAGATATTTTTTTCTAAGTTTTTGTAATAAAAACTATCAGTATAAAACGGGCTTTTTGATTTTGGGCTTGGGGTTGTCTATTAGGACGGCATCATGTTATGTTTTTTTTGCTTATATTTTATTTTTAAGTTTAATTTTTATTTTTTTTAAATTTTATTCTTTAAGTATAAAAAAAATAATTCTTTCATTTTTTTGTTCTATAATTTTCGGATTTTTTTTACACGAGGCTTTTGTTTTTAATAATAATAGTTTAAAATCAGACAATTTTTTTCGTTATATGATGTATTATGGATTATTCGGAAATGAGATTAATTCTTATTGCGGAAGAGTAAACAGTCGGGTTGCAAATTTTGTAGTTGTGCCAGAAAAAGATACTTCTATAAAAGAAGTTTTGTTCAAAAATTTTTATAATCGAGCTTTTTATATTCTTAAGCTTATGGCCTACAAGGTAAGATTGTTTTTGTCGTATAAATATATTTCGTCTATGTGGCTTAAGCATTCTTCTTTGCGTACAAATAAAAATAGTTCTTCTATTGTACTGGTTAAAAGAAACGAGAATATTGATATTAATGTAATAGATAAAGTTTTTTTTCTTGAAAAGTTTTTCTTCAAGATTTTGAAAATATTTTTCTATATTGTTCTATTTTTTGGTGTTTTTAAAATTGTTTGTTTTTGGCCTGTTTTGGTAACGTTGAATTACGTTGGCCTTATTTCTATTTTACTTTTCTTGTTTTTTATTGTTTTTCACTCAATTGTTGAAATCCAGGAACGTTATTTTTTACCGGTGTTAATTTTCCCTTTTGTTATTTTTGTATTATTAGAGAGCAATTCTTATATTAAGAATTTAAATTAAAGGAACTGTTTTGGGAGCAATTTCAGAAAACATTAAATTAAATTGTCAAAATGAAAAAGAACTTAGTAAAAAGCGATTAATTTTGTTTTTGCATATTTTTGTAACGTCTTTTTTTATATGTTTATCCATTTTTTTAACATTTGTTTTTAAACCAATCTCGCCGCATTCATATGGATACTTATGGTCTATAAATGGTTGGGATTTTTATCCTTGTTTAGGACGGTATGTTTATTTTAAAGGTGGGGTTCTTGTCTTTTTTTTCCTCCCATTAAAGCTTTTAGGCTTTAATTCTGCTTTCTCGGCTGTTTTAATTAACTCATTTTTTTGGATAATTTTTAGTTATTCATTATGGTTTGGAAAAAAATATTTTTTGGGATCAAGAATTCAGCTTGTTTCAACACTATTGTTACTATTATTTGGTCCAACTTGGGCTATGTTTTCTCCCATAATAAATACAGATTTGCCACATATAGCTTGTCTTATTTTTGGGTTAAGGTTTTTATTTTTTTTTATTCGGTGGGGTGGCAATAAATACTTTTTCTTAAGTCTAATGGTATTAGGTTTTGCTAGCTCTATTAAGGAGTCGTTTTGGCTTCCTGGAACAATTTTCGTATTTTTTTTGATTTTTATTATATTTATTTTCTATAGAGATAAAAAAACTAATTTACACAAAGTTGCGTTTTTGATTATTGGGTCTGTATTGCTTGGTTTTTTTATAGATAAAACATTGCGTAAAGTTTCTGCTGTTGATGTTAAAAGCATTGGCCAAAAAGGCAGTTCCTCGGAAAAGTGGATTCGAATGATGCTTCATTCTGGTTTGTTTAATACTCGTATTGGTTCTAAAATTGGCAGAACCTCTCAAGAGGCTAGTCGTGCTTATCATGCGGAGCGAGATGTTCCGATGATTGAGTTTGTTTTTTCTAACGTTAGAAAAATAGGTATTGTTAAGTTGTTGAAAATTATTTTGTATAAAATGGTTGCTTTTGTATCGTATGATCAAGTTGCTTCCTTAATTTATACCAAAACAGCGGCTGTTCTTAATGATAAGTATGGATCTTTGGCGCCTCCTAAAAGAAAAAATAGATTAGACTGGAAAATTTTGAAAAAATTGGAGTTTATAGAATCAATATTTTTTACAATTTTAAAGTTTTTTTTATTTTTCCTTATTCTTACTGGTTTGTTTAGATTTAAAAAAAGGCCTATTTCTATTAAGTTTATTCCTAGTGGCATTTTTGCTTTTTGTGCTCTTTTTTCGCATTTAATTTTTCATGCTATTGTCCAGATTCAGCCTAGATATTTCATTCCCCCTTTAATTATTTCTTTATATATTTCTTTATACATTAAAAATAAGGATTTAAATATTGATATAAACAAAATTGACATAAATAAAAAGGTTAAATATTGGTTTTTTATATTACCTTTTGTGCCAATGTTAGCGGTGTTGTTTTTTTAGATTTTTTAAATAAATTATTTGTAGATTAAGGAATGTTTATAAAACTTTTTTATATAAAATATTTCTTGGTTGATGAGATTGTTTTTATCTAGGAAATAAAAGTTATGAGGATCAGTGATTTTTCGGCTTCATTAAAGTACATTGACGAGGTCTGGTATTCAGAAAAAGTAGAAGGTGTGTCATATCCTGATGATGGTTCTTCTATTTTTTTTGGTGTTGAGAGCCGTTCATTATGGTTTTTAAACAGAAATAAGCTTATCTCTGAGGTTGTAAAAGAATTTTTACCTTCAGGGCCAGTTTTTGATATTGGAGGTGGAAACGGCTTTGTCTCTAAGGCTTTTTTGAAGCAAGGACTCGAATATGTTCTTGTTGAACCATCAGTTGATGCTGTTATTAATGCTAAAAAAACAGGTTTGAAAAACATAATTTGTTCTAGTTTTGATAATGCTGGATTTTTAGATAATTCTTTGCCTGCTGTTGGTCTTTTTGATGTTATTGAGCATATAGAGGATGATGTTTGTTTTTTAAAAAAAATTTCACGGGCTTTATCTGTTGGTGGTAAGCTTTATTTGACTGTGCCTACTTGTAATTTTTTGTGGTCAACATTTGATGTTCATTTTGGACATTTTAGGAGGTATCGCATTGAAGAAATTATAAAAAAAATTGAAGCTGTGGGCTTAGAAGTTGAGTTTTCGAGTTATTTTTTTTTCTTTTTTGTATTTCCTATTTTTTTAACTAGAACGATTCCAAGTTTTTTTTATCGTAAATCTATTAAGAGTTCTGAAGGTCATGTAAAGCAACATAATTCTGGAATAATTTTAAAAAAAATAGTTAACTTTTTGTTTAGTGCGGAAATTTATTTTATAAAAAGAAAAAAGAATATACCGCTTGGATCTAGTTGTATTATTGTTGCTACTAAAAAGTAGAGTGCAAATTATAGAAGTATTTCTTTATAAATTTAAGAGTGATTAAATGGTAAATGATATAGAAAAACAAAAAGAACATTTTGAATCTATTGCCGATACTTATCACAAAATGAGACAAGAAAAAAAACACCTTTTATTGAAAAGCCTTATGTGGGCTAATTTTTTTGATAAAAAAAAACACATATTTAATCGTAAAATATCAGCTTTAGAGCCTATGTGTGGATATTCAGAGGGTAAGAAAATACTAGAGTCCTATTCTGGAGCTGATATAGATTATTATGAGGCTTTTGACTTTTCAGAAAAAATGGTCTCTTTTGCAAAATCAAATTATCCAAATTCAAATATTTATCTTCAGGATATAACAAAATTTCAATCTAATAAAAAGTTTGATGTTATCATTTTAATAAGTAGTTTACACCATGTTTATAGACATACGCAGGATGTTTTAAAGCGGCTTAATTCTTCTTTAAAAGATGGTGGCTTTTTTATAAATTGTGAGCCAACCCATAACTTTTTTTTAACACAAAAAATTAGAGAAAAAATATACAAAGAACATAATTTTTTTGACGATAATACAGAGCAAGGTTATTGGCTTGATGAACTTAACAAAATGTATAAAAATGCTGGATTTGAAATTGTTGATCAATTTTATCCGGGGCTTCTTTCATACATTTTGTATTATAATCCTGATGCGTTTCCAAAATTAAACAAAGGCTGGGATTTTACTGTTAAATTTTTGTTTAATTTAGACCGATGCTTTATGAGGAATTTTATTGGTAAAAAACTATCATTTTTTACAATTTCTTTACTCAGAAAAATCTAGAAAATTTCTAATATATTTTTCTGTTGCTAAAGTTATAAAATTTTGACTGGAAGCTTGTTTATTTGTAATCTTCATAAATCATTATAATTTCAACAAAAGGGGATAATAGATGAATAAAAATATTCCTGTCATGATATTAGCTGGTGGTTTTGGTACAAGATTGCGTGAAGAAACAGAATTTAAGCCAAAACCTATGGTACAGATAGGTGGTAAGCCTATTTTGTGGCACATAATGAAAATCTATTCTCACTACGGTTTTTCAAAATTTATTGTTTGCCTTGGTTACAAAGGGTCTTATATAAAAGATTATTTTAAGCATTTTCATTTACAAGGGGTTGATGTAACTGTTGATACAAAAACAGGCAGAATGGTTTCCCATCAACAAAATGATGAAGACTGGGAAGTTACGCTTGTTGAAACGGGGCAAAATTGCTTTACCGGTGGTCGTGTTGCCAGAGCTGCGAAGTATGTTGACTCTGATACATTTATGCTTACATATGGTGATGGTCTCTCTGATGTTAATATTACAAAGCTTTTAGAGTTTCATAATTCGCATGGAAAGCTTGCCACACTTACTGGCGCAAAAAACCCTTTTCGTTTTGGGAATTTAAAGCTTGATGGTCAAAAAGTTGATGAATTTGTTGAGAAAAAAGATTTTGGAGATAGCTGGATAAATGGTGGCTTTTTTGTTTTAAATAAAGAATTTTTAAAATATTTATCAACAGATTCTAAATGTGTTCTTGAAAAACAACCACTTTCTTTAGCCGCAAAAGATGGAAATCTTATGGTATATAAACATGCTGGTTTCTGGCAATGCATGGATACATTAAGAGATCATGAAAGTTTGCAAAAGTTGTGGAAAATCGGAGCCCCGTGGAAAGTTTGGGATTACGTTGATCAAGATAAGATGTCTTTTCCTTCGCCAAGAATTGATTTGGGATCTTTATTAAAAACTGAATAAAATACAAACATGAAAAATATATTAAAACAAACATACGCAAACAAAAAGGTTTTTTTAACAGGGCATACGGGCTTTAAAGGATCCTGGTTTTTGTTGGCTTTGAATTTTTTAGGGGCCAAGGTAAAAGGGTATTCTTTGTCTCCCAACCACGACCAACCGTTATTTGAGTCTTTAGGTGGTGAGAATTTTTGTGATTCTGTGATAGCAGATATTATGGATATTGAAAACCTAAAAAAAGAAATATTGTCATTTCAGCCAGACTTTGTTTTTCATTTTGCAGCTCAAGCGTTGGTTCGTAATTCGTATGAAAATCCACTAGAAACATTTAATGCAAATTCTTTAGGTGTAGCGAATTTGTTAGAAGTTTTAAGATCCTTAGAAAAGGAATGTGCCGTTATTGTTATTACCACAGATAAAGTATATGAAAATGACAATCGGCCTGGTCCATATAAAGAAGTAGATCGTCTTGGCGGTTATGATCCATACAGTGCCAGCAAGGCTTGTGCAGAGATAGTTCTTAGTTCGTACCGATCTTCTTTTTTTAACCCAAAATATTATAATAAACACAAAAAATCTGTTGCGACCGTAAGGGCTGGAAATGTTATTGGTGGAGGGGACATGGCAAAAGATAGGCTTATGCCAGACATTGTTCGGTCCGCAAATAGTGGTACTACTTTAAAGTTGAGAAATCCCAGTGCTATTCGGCCGTGGCAGCATGTTCTTGAGCCTTTATATGGTTATTTGTTATTGGGGCTGAAAATGCAGGAGGATCCAGAAAACTTCTCTGATTCGTTTAATTTTGGACCGGAGTTGTCTGATTGTATTACCGTGGAAGACTTTGTGAAAATAGCATTTACTCATTTTGGATGTGGAAAATATCAATTTGAAAGTGTAGATGAAAAGCTTAAGGAGTCACAAATATTAAAATTGGACAACAACAAAGCAAAAAATTATCTTGGTTGGAAACCTTTATTAACTGCTAGAGAGGCAATTTTAAAAACTGTAGACTGGTATAAAAACTCAGCTTCTGACCCTGTTAATTATACAAAACAGCAGATAAGTAGTTTTTTTGATTTGATTTAATAGAGAAGATAATGTTTTTTTAGGGATAGAATTAAACATGAAAAAAATACATGTAAGTGGGCCTTCTATTAGCCAAAAAGAAATTGATTATATAACAGATGCTGCAAAGTCAAGCTGGTATGACAATGCCGGTCAATATGTTAAAAGATTTGAAAAGGCTTTTGCAGCATATATTGATAGAAAGTATGCCGTTACTTTGCCATGTTGCACTTCTGGGTTGCATTTATCCTTGTTGTCACTTGGTGTTGGACAAGGTGATGAGGTTATTGTTCCAGAGATTACTTGGACAGCAACGGCTCTTCCGGTGGCTTACGTTGGAGCTTCTCCTGTTTTTGCAGATATAAATCCAACAAACTGGTGTGTTTCTGTAGAAACAATTGAACGGTGTATAACACCAAAAACAAAAGCAATTATTGTTGTTGATTTGTATGGAAACATTCCTGATATGGACTCTATATTAGAGCTTGCTAAGAAACACAATATTCCGGTTATAGAGGACGCGGCGCAGGCAATTGGAGCGGAGTTTAAAAATAAAAAAGCTGGTTCATTTGGTGATATAAGCGTTTTTAGTTTTCACGGTTCTAAAACTTTGGTTACGGGTGAAGGTGGAATGTTGGTAACAGATGATGAATCAATTTATAAAAAAGTTTCTAAGCTTAAAGATTTTGGCCGAAACAAAGGCTTGTGGTGTGACGAAATTGGCTATAAATACAAAATGAGTGACTTTCAGGCGGCTTTTGGTTTGGCTCAGCTAGAAAGAATAGATGAACTTGTTGATGCAAGAATTAGAAATTTTAAATGGTATAAAAAAGCATTGGATGGAGTTGAAGGAATAGAACAAATTAATACAGTTTCATACGATGTAAAATGTACATATTGGATGACAAATATAATTTTGGATAAAAAGCTTGGGGTAACAAAAGAAGTTTTGATGAGCCATTTGGCTGAGTATAATGTAATGACAAGGCCGTTTTTTTATCCGTTGAGTATGCAGCCTGCTTATTCTAAATACACAAAAGATAAAGATTATAAAACTATAAACTCTGTTGCTTATGAATTGAGCAAATATGGTGTAAACTTACCCTCTGACTCAAATTTAACAGAGGAAGATGTTAACTTTGTTGTAGGGTTGATTAAAAAGAAATTAAAGGAAGCATTGTGATTGAAAAAATAAAGGAATATTGGGAAAATCAGGCAAAAGAACATGTTGGCAAACCTACAGCAACGCTGAATGATACATATTTAAGAAAATTAGAAATTGACACATTTATTAACAAGATAGCCGAGCTAGATTTAAAAAATAAAATTAGAATATTAGATGTTGGTTGTGGCGATGGATATTCTACGTTACACATAGCACAAGAATATCCACAACACACATTTTTGGGTGTTGATTATTGTGAGAATATGATTAAAAATGCTCAGGGTAGGATTAAAAAAAGTAAAGAAAAATTGCATGTGATTGATTTTAAACAGGCTGATGTATTGAAATTGTCAAAGACTGTTCCGGAAAATTCTTTTGACTTAGCGATGTCTGACAGATGTATAATAAATTTGCATACGGAAGAAAATCAACATACTGCCATTGTAAATATTGCCAAGACTCTAAAAAAGGGTGGATATTATCTTGCTATTGAAAATTTCATGGATGGTCACAATTGTATGAATGAAACAAGGCGTTCGGTTGGTCTGCAAGACATTCCAGTTAAGTGGCACAATATTTTTTTTACTGAAGAACGTTTTAGAAAATCGGTTGGAGAGTTTTTTGATATTTTAGAAATAAACAATTTTTCCAGTTCTTATTACTTGGCAACACGTGTTCTTTATGCGGGAATGTGTAAGTTGCAAGGCAAAGAGCCTGGCTATGAGCATGAGTTGTATAAGATTGCGTCGAAACTCCCAAAGTTTGGTAATTTTAGTCCAATTAAGTTGGTTGTTATGCGAAGAAAATAATAAATATGGGCAAAATGATCTCTGTTGTATCATCGATGAAAAATGAGTCTGGTTCTGTCGATGAGCTTTATAAAAGAATTATATCTTCTATTAATAGTATCGGACTTTTATACGAAATAGTTTTTGTTGATGATGGAAGTGAAGATAATACGTATGAACTTCTAACAGAAATAGCAAAAAAAGATAAAAACGTAATTGTTATCAAATTGAGTCGCGACTTTGGTCATCATGCAGGTATTTCGGCTGGGTTGGATTATACCTCTGGGGACTATGTTGTTATGATGGATGCCGATCTTCAAGATAAGCCCGAAGAAATCCCAAATTTATACGAAAAGCTAAAAGAGGGAAATGACGTTGTTTATGGAGAGCGTGTAGGAAAGAAGTTTTCTATAATTCGCAGATTTTTTTCTTTTGTCTTTCTCAAACTTATACAGTTTTTTATTAATGAGCCAATTGTGATCAACACAACTATATTCAGGATTATGAATAAAAAAGTTGTTGAGGCTATAAGAAAACTAAGAGAAGGGCAGCGGTACCTTGTTGGCGTTATTGGCTGGGTTGGATTTAAGCATGCGGTTGTTTACGTAAAACATGGAAAAAGAAAAAGAGGTAAATCAAAATATAATTTTATACAGCAAATGAAGCTTGCCTTCAATGCCATTTTTTCATTCTCGGATTACCCAGTAAAACTAATTTCTAGAATTGGTTTTTTATTGACTTGTTTAAGTTTTTGTATGGGTTGTTGGGTTGTTATTCGCAGGATTTTTTTTCATGTTTCTGTTGTTGGGTGGGCATCTGTTATTGTGTCCATTTTCTTTTTTGGTGGCCTGAATATTTTATTTTTGGGTGTTCTTGGTGAGTATGTTGGTAGGACCTATATTGAATCAAAAAGGCGACCATTATACATTGTTGAAGAAATTATTAATTATAAAAATGTTAAGACGAGCCAAAATAATTAATACAATACGCCGTTTTGATTAATCGTAGAATGAGCTTTAGTAAATAAAGGTTTGGCATGACACCTTTATCTATTATTTTTTTCATTTAAATTTTGTTTGTTCTTATCAAATAACAAAAAGCCTTTTTGTTTGAGCTTTTTTTTAAAAAATGCTACATTCTTTGTTCAATTGTATTTATTCTTTTTAATTATATTTTTATTAAATAGGGGCAATAAGTTGCGTAATTTTTTGTTGGTTATTTTATTAGTTTTTCCGATTTTTTTGCACGGTGCTGATGATACTCGTCCACCACTACCTTGTTTTGCTTTTATTGTTGAAGGAAATGGTGATCGCATTCGTGGTGTTGAGGTTGTAAGATATCCTCAGGTTGTTGATAGTTATCCTGGAACATCTAGGTTTTGTTGTGATGATGGAAGGATACTTGTGGTAACTGAAGACGAAATTATAAGACTACCAGAATAAAGATAAGGTAAATCATAATGAAAAAACTTTTAATTTTTGGTTTTTTATCAATATTTTGTTTGCCCGCTTTTTGCGCTAGTAGGGTAAGGGTAATTCATCCTTCTTTTTTTACCGTTGAACATGGAGTTGAAGAGCTGTGTGATGGCCGACGTTCGTTAGTTTGTTTTGATGGTGGTCAAAAAGGCTGGGTTTCTGATACATATTTGTTAAGGCTTAGTTCAGGTAAAGTAAGAGTATTACAACCTTCTCGTGAGCTTTCTGTTGAATATGGAACTGAAGAGATGTCTGATGGCCGGAATTCGTTAGTTCTTTTTGATAATGGCCAAAGAGGTTGGGTTGTTGATACATATCTTGTAAGAGTTTCATCTTCATAAATAAAAAAGTTTTAAGGGAATAAATATGAAAAAGCATGTTTTTTTATTGTTTGTTTTATTGTGCGGTAGCTCTCAATTTTTTGCTGCTTCTACTGGGGGTAAAGAAGGTGCCGTTGATGCAAGTCCAGAAGCTTTTGTTCGTATGCAAAAAGGATATCCTGGAGATACTGTTGCAGTTCTTCCGTTGCCAGTTGAGCCTGTAGCTGGAACGATATTCGTAGAAGGAGTAGAACAAGATATTTGCGTTGAACATTATTTGGTTGTTGGGAAGTTGTGTAAGGAAACAGGTAACGTTGTATGGTATAGTAAGGCTGCGCCAAAAAGTATTAACGTTGAGGTTTGTAGCCAATTTCGAAATGAAACTTCTGTAAAATTTGTTGGCGATGAAAGTGCGGATGCGGTCTGGACAATATTACATTATCCATCATGGCTAGACGAGCCAGGAAGTGGGTTTGGTGATTAGTGCATGAGAAAAATTAATTTATTCCTTTTAATTTTTTTGAGTTTTTTTGTTGGCTCTTTTTGTGATGATAACTTTGACCCCCAAAATTTTATTGGCAAAAGGGTCAGAATCTGTGGGGAATATAGCCAAGATGACTGTTTTGGTCGCCTTGGAACTGTCTGTGATGTTGATTTATTTGATGCTTTTGGCCAAGAATATGAAGTGTGGTGTGTTCAACCCGATGGATGGGATCGAGAAGAGTGGTTTCAACATTGTGACGTGGTTTTGGTAGAAGAACAGCAAATTCAGGAATATGTTTTAGGAAATTAACTTATGAAAATTATTAGGTTATCAATTTTAATATTTTTGAGTTTTATTGTTGGTTCTTTTTGTGCTGATCAGCAGGATATTCTTCATCATCTGGTTGGAGCAAGAGTAAAAATAAAAGGCTCTGAAAATGATGGGGGGTATGCTGGAAAATTAGGTATTTTACTTGATATTGAACCTTTTGTAGATACTCGTGGCAGACAAAGAATTTTATTTAAAGTTCAACTTGATGGTTGGGACAGAGACGAATTTGTGCCATCAGTAGATGTTATAATTTTAGAGGTGCCGTAAAAAGGATTTTGTTTATGAGCAAAAAAATAATAAAAAAAGTTGGTATGTTTATTTTGATGGAAAGTGATTTACATTCTGCCGTAGAATTTTACAAAAAGCTTGGCCTAGAATTAAAATTTCACCTTAAAGATAAGTGGGTTGAATTTAGACTTGGTGATATAAAAATTGGGCTTTGTCCAACAGGTTCCGAACCCCAAGACAGGCACACTGGAATTGTGCTTGAGGTTGAGAATATGTCGCAAGCATATGAGCAACTAAAGGAGCAAGATGTTGTATTTCTGCGTGAGCCATTTGAAGCCGTTCACGGGGTTATGGCCAGCATAAAAGATCCTGGGGGAAATATTTTGGATCTTTATGAGCCAACTCCAGAGAAAGTTGCTGAACTTGTTAAGAAAGTGAAGGTCGAAGAAGTGGCAGAATAAATCGATTTTTTTCATAATAACACTTGTATGAACACAATATTTTTATCACAAAATCTTGATGAGATTTCGTTTTTTGCTATACTTTTCCTATCTGTTGTTACAACATGAATTCACGTTTTAGGATTCGTTTTTTATGTCAGATCGTTTCATAAATTTTTATTTTTTTTTGTTAATTTAATCACAGGAGAATCTTATGCCAAGAAACATTCGTCCGCTCCATGATCGTATATTGGTAGAGCGAATAGATGTTGAAGAAAAAACTGAGAGTGGAATCATTATTCCTGATTCAGCAAAGGAGAAAGCACAAACAGGAAATGTTTTGGCTGTTGGTCAGGGAAAACGTGATGAACAAGGTAAACGTATTCCGCTTGATGTAAAAAAGGGCGATGTTGTTTTTTTTGGAAAATATTCAGGTACTGAAGCTGGTGAAGATCTTTTGATCTTGCGCGAAGATGAAATTTTGGGAATTGTTGAATAATTTGAAAGTGGAGTTTTGACATGGCAGGAAAAAGAATATTATTTGGAGCAGAAGCTCGAGAAAAGGTTCGTAAAGGAATCGATACTCTTAGCGATGCTGTAAAGGTTACTCTTGGGCCAAAAGGTCGCAATGTAGCATTTGAAAAATCTTACGGTTCACCAGTAATAACAAAAGATGGTGTTTCTGTTGCAAAGGAAATTGAACTTAAAGAACCGTTTGAAAACATGGGTGCTCAAATGGTCAAAGAGGTTGCAAGCAAAACATCAGATGTTGCCGGTGACGGAACAACAACAGCAACTGTTTTGGCGCAAGCAATTTTCCGTGAAGGAAATAAGTTTGTAACAGCTGGTGCAAATCCAATGGCGTTAAAACGCGGAATTGAAAAAGCTGTAAAAAAAGCAATTGAAGTTATAGAAAAACAATCAACTCCAGTTAAAGACAAAAAAGAAATTGAACAAGTAGCAAGTATCTCTGCAAATTCAGATGAAGTTATTGGTGGGCTCATCGCCGAGGCAATGGAAAAAGTTGGTCGTGATGGTGTCATTACGGTTGAAGAAGCCAAGGGCATAGAAAATGAGCTTGATGTTGTAGAAGGAATGCAGTTTGATCGTGGTTACCTTTCTCCTTATTTTGTTACCAATGCTGAAAAAATGGAAACCGTTCTTGAAAATCCATTCATTCTTATTTACGACAAAAAAATTTCAACAATGAAAAGTCTTCTTCCAGTATTAGAGCAAGTTGCAAAATTGGGGCGCCCATTGTGCATTATAGCTGAAGATATTGAAGGTGAAGCATTGGCAACCTTGGTTGTTAACAAGTTGCGAGGAACATTGAACATTGCAGCTGTTAAAGCTCCTGGTTTTGGTGATCGTCGTAAGGCTATGCTTGAAGATATAGCAATTTTGACAAGTGGCAAGATGGTTACAGAAGATCTTGGTCTTAAGCTCGAAACCATCGGTACTGATGATCTTGGAAAAGCCAAGAAAATTGTTATGACCAAAGAAAATTGCACAATCATTGAAGGTGCTGGCGAAAAACGTAATATTGAAAATCGCGTTGCTCAAATTAGAATGCAAATTGAAGATAGTTCATCAGAGTATGACAAGGAAAAACTTCAAGAGCGTTTGGCAAAATTAGCCGGTGGTGTTGCGGTAATTAAAGTTGGTGCTGCAACTGAAACTGAAATGAAAGAGAAAAAAGACAGAATTGACGATGCTCTTAATGCAACACGAGCAGCCGTTGAAGAGGGAATTGTCCCTGGCGGTGGAGTTGTATTGCTCCAGGCGCAAGAGGCTGTCTCTAAGATGAAGCTTGAAGGTGACGAGCAACTTGGAGCTAATATTGTTCGCAGGGCATTAGAAGAGCCAGCAAGAACAATTGCAGAAATACCAGAAGATAAAAAAGACGCTCCTCCAATGCCAGGCGGTGGCATGG